>CAZPTI010000149.1:0-12027 GCA_964588925.1 uncultured Anaerolineales bacterium
TTCTCGTTCAACAGCCCGCACGGCGCCTGCCCCACCTGCACCGGCCTGGGCAGCATGATGGAGTTCGACCCGGACCTCATCATCGACAAGACCAAGTCGCTGGAAGAGGGCGCGGTGAAGCCGTGGGATCGCGACACCGCGACTATTTATCATGCCATGCTGGAGTCGCTCTCCAAGCACTATCACATCCCGTTCAATGTGCCGGTGGGCGAATTGAGCAAGAACCAGCTTGACATCGTCCTGCACGGCTCGAAGAAGGGCGACGTGATACCGGTGCGTTACGTCAACAACGAGGGGCACGACCGCTATTTCCAGACTAACTACGAGGGGGTGGTGCCGAACCTCCAGCGGCGCTACCGCGAGACGCAGTCCGACTACATCCGCGGCGAGTTGGAGCGGTACATGACCGCGCGGCCCTGCCCCACCTGCGAGGGCAGACGCTTGCGGCCCGAGGCGCTGGCGGTCACAATCACCGACCTGAACATCGACCAGGTCAGCCACTTTTCCATTACGAACGCGTTGCTGTGGATCGAGCAACTCGCCGGGCTGGCCGCGACGGAAGAGAGCATCGCCGCGGAGACGCAGCGATGGAACCGCGACGGGAACGGCGACAACGGCAACGGCAGCGCCGGTAACGGCGGGGGCCTGGAGCACCGCGCCAACAGCGGCGCGCTCAGTGTCTACAGCCCGCTCGAAGCCGCGCGCAAGATCGGCTCGTCAGAGACCGTGCCCCAAAGCTCGCCGCTCACCCAGCGCGAGTACACCATCGCGCGGCAGATCCTCAAGGAGCTGCACGCGCGCCTCCGCTTCCTGACCGACGTCGGGCTGGACTATCTGGCGCTCGACCGCATGGCTGCGACCCTCTCCGGCGGCGAGGCGCAGCGCATCCGACTCGCGACGCAGATCGGCTCGCAGCTTATGGGCGTCCTGTACATTCTGGACGAGCCGTCCATCGGCCTGCACCAGCGCGACAACGCGCGGCTGATCCGCACGCTGGAGGATTTGCGCAACCTCGGCAACACCGTGCTTGTCATCGAGCACGACGAGGACACGATGCGCGCGGCCGACTGGATCGTCGATCTCGGCCCCGGCGCGGGCGAGCACGGCGGCGAAGTCGTATGCGCGGCTGCGCGCGACGAGTTCCTCAAGTGCGCGGACAGCCTCACGGCGCAGTATCTCCGCGGGGAGAAGCGCATCGAGGTGCCCGCAGTGCGCCGGCCGGGCAACGGACAATACCTGATCATCCGGGACGCGACCGAAAACAATCTCAAGCACGTCGACGTGCGCATCCCGCTTGGCAAGTTCGTCGCGGTCACGGGCGTCAGCGGCTCCGGCAAGTCCAGCCTGGTCAACGAAGTGCTGTACAAGGCGCTCGCCATGCGGATGTACCGCGCGAAGGACCGGCCGGGCAAGCATCTGACCATTGAGGGGATCGAGAACCTCGACAAGGTGGTCGACATCGACCAGTCGCCCATCGGCCGCACGCCGCGCTCCAACCCGGCGACCTACTCGAACCTGTTCACCGACATCCGCGACCTGTTCGCGGCCTTGCCTGACGCCAAGATGCGCGGGTACAAGCCGGGGCGCTTCTCGTTTAACGTCAAGGGCGGGCGCTGCGAGGCGTGCCAGGGGGACGGCATTATCCGCATCGAGATGCAGTTCCTGCCCGACGTGTACGTGCCGTGCGAGGTGTGCCACGGCAAGCGGTACAACCGGGAGGCGCTGGAGATCAAGTACAAGGGCAAGAGCATCGCGGACGTGCTCGACATGACCGTCGCGGAGGGGCTCGAGTTCTTCCAGAACATCCCGCCGATCCGCAACAAGCTGCAAACGCTGTACGAGGTGGGCCTGAGCTACATCCGGCTCGGCCAGCCCGCGACGACGCTCTCCGGCGGCGAAGCGCAACGCGTCAAGCTGAGCAAGGAGCTCAGCCGGCGCGCGACCGGCAAGACGCTGTACATCCTCGACGAGCCGACCACCGGCCTGCACTTCGACGACGTGCTGAAGCTGCTGCAGGTGCTCCAACGCCTCGTCGACCAGGGCAACACCATCGTCGTGATCGAGCACAACCTGGACGTGATCAAGTGCGCGGACTGGATCATCGACATGGGGCCGGAGGGCGGCGAAAAGGGCGGCTGGGTCATCGCGGAGGGCACGCCGGAGCACGTGACAAAGGTCGAACGGTCGTACACGGGCCACTTCCTCAAACACATGCTGGAGGGGCGGGAAGCGGTGCAGCCGGGGGATTATCTCGCGTCGATGGAGAAGAAATAAGCCGTCACGGATTGGGCGAATTAGACGAATTACGCGAATTTTCTTATACTTATTCGTGTAATTCGCAGGATTCGCATCATTCGCGGCGAAGGTTCGGTTTATGAAGAAGTATCACATTTGGACGATCGGCTGCCAGATGAACGAGGCGGACTCGGGGCGCGTGGCGGCTGAACTGGATGCGCTGGGCTATGCGCCGACGCGCGAGATGAACGAGGCCGACGTGATCGTCCTCAACACCTGCGTCGTGCGACAGAGCGCGGAGGAGCGCGCGGTCGGCCGGCTGTGGTCGCTGCGCCCGCTCAAGCAGGAGAACCCGGAGCGCGTGGTCGCGCTGATGGGGTGCATGGTCGGCATCAAGCCGAACGGCGCGCTCAAGCAGCGGTTTCCGTTCGTCGACGTGTTCATGCCGCCGAGCGACCCCGCGCCGCTGGTCGGGTATCTCAAGAGCGACGAGATCGAGGCCGAAGCGCAGGAACTTGACGCGGAGCGGACGACCGAACGGCACGAGCTACAGGAATACGTGGAGCCGCACCCGCTTCAGAGCACGCGGCATTTGTCCCTGCATGGAAAGGCGCCTGTGGTGGCGCACGTTCCGATAGTGTACGGCTGCTCCCATGCCTGCGCGTTCTGCATCATCCCCTTCCGCCGCGGGGTGGAGCGCAGTCGCCCGCTGGACGAAGTGGTCGCGGAGGTGCGCGGGCTGGTGGCGCAGGGCGTGCGCGAGGTGACGCTGCTCGGGCAGATTGTGGATCGCTACGGGAAGGACTTCCCCGGCGGCCGGCCCGACCTGGCGGATCTGCTCGAAGCGGTGAACGACATCGACGGTCTCTACCGCATCCGCTTCCTGACCAGTCACCCGAACTACATGACCGACCGCATCTTGCAAGCCGTCGCGCGGCTGCCGAAGGTGTGCGAGCAGATCGAGGTGCCGGTGCAGGCGGGCGACGACGAGGTGCTCGCCAACATGAAGCGCGGGTACACGGTCGACCAGTACCGCGCGCTCGTGGGGCACATCCGCGAGGTCATCCCGAACACCGCCATTCACACCGACATCATCGTCGGCTTCCCCGGCGAGAGCGCGGAGCAGTTCGAGCGGACGCGCTCTTTACTGCAAGAACTCAAGATCGATAAGGCGCACCTGGCGATGTACTCCCCGCGGCCGGGCACGGTCAGCGAGCGGCGCATGACGGACGATGTGCCGGCTGCGGAAAAGAAGCGCCGCTGGGACGCGCTGGACGCCGTGCAACGGGACGTGGTGGGTGAGATCAACCGGCGCAACCTCGGTGAGGTGGTCGAAGTGCTGGTTGAGGAGAACCACAAGGGCCGCTGGCGCGGGCGGACGCGGCTGAACAAGCTCGTCTACTTCGACGACCCGCGCGACTGGCTCGGGCAGCTTGCGCCGGTGCGGATTACGTGGGCGGGGCCGTGGTCGATGATCGGGGAGATTGCTGAGTAAGCCCGTGTTCGACATGAGCAGCAAGAGGGCCGGGCAGCGCGCCGTTCAAGGCGACGCTCTCGGCCTTCATTAGTTTAGTAAGGCGCGCGAGGCCATTCGCAAGCGCGTGCGCATACTCCGCGCTGAATGGCGCATCTTCTTCCTGCCAGTACCCTAACACCTGCAACGTCTTTGTCGCACGGTCGAACCGGGGCTCGATGCGCGCGACGAGACGATCACCATAGAGGATCGGCAGGACGTAGTACCCCCAGCGGCGTTGATGCGCGGGCTTGTAGACTTCCCAGACGTAGTCGAAATCGAACAGCACCTTCGCCCGCCCGCGCGCGCTGACGATGTCCAGTGGCGCAAGGAAGACCGCTTCTTCCTCCGTGGTCGTCTCCAGCGGACGCCACGCGTCGGGCGTCCCTCCCCCCGCAATGATCTCCAGCAGCGGAACGTCCTCCGCCAGCATCAGGGTGTCGTCCTTCGCCCCTTCGACGCGCACCGTTTCGACAATGCCCTGCTCTCGCATCGTCGCGATGCGTAACGCCGCTTCTTCGCGGCTTACGTTACGATGAATATCGTAGCTCCACCCTGTCCGCCACGGGTTTTCGCGGATCAGCCCCGCAAACGCCACGTTCTTCCGCGCGAAATAGGCTTCCGCCTGTTCATCGGTTGCCGTCCAGTTGTGTTCCGAGGGGACGAGCTTCTCGGCCAGGTCGTACATGCGCTGGTTGTTCTTGCGGTGGCTCAGCAGCAGCTCGCCCGTCAACCAGAGGTGATACAGCGCGAGAGAGGTGTCGCGGTTGCCGCGGTAGTGGCCGGTGATGCGCTGCGCGCCGGCGAAGTCCTTGTTGCCGAGCGGGCCGCGCGCGGCGAGTTCGGCGCGCACCGCATCCAGCAGGCCGGGATCGTTCTGGAGCATGGCGGCGAAACGGCGCTCGACCTGCTGACCGCGGCGGCGCATGTGGAGACGCCAGTAGGGCAACTCGCCGATTGGATAGACGAACAGCGCCGCGCCGTACTCGAACGCTTGCCGGTCCGTGTACAGCAACTCGTCGAGGTGCTCCGGCCGGTAGTCGATGATGCGACTGGCGAGAACGAGATCGTGGCTGTGCGCGCCGATGCTGAGCGGGTCTTCCTGCACGGCTTCGATGGCCGTGAGTGCGGAGAGAAGGTTGGCTTTGCCGCGCCAGCGACGGCCCGGCCAGAGGCCCTGCTTGCCGAGGACATAGCGGCGCGCAGTTTGTCGGGTGATGGTAATGGTCATGGGGGGAAGTATAACCGATGTTGCGTGAGGGGATGCTTTGGAACGCGGAGCGCAGCGGAGGCGCGGAGCGCGGAGCGTTTCCGCAAGAGGATGCGCGTAGGTGGAGGGGCGCAGGTCAGTCGAGCGGCGCTCCACCTACGCGTCTCCGCGCTCCGCGTCTCCGCTACGCTCCGCGTCTCCGCGTTCCAAAAACGTCGCGTCTATCCCTGCGTCCCCTTCCTCTTCATCCCCCGCATACCGCGTCTCCAGCGGGTGCGCGTCCAGCCCCTGCTCGCTCAGCCAGCGCGCGACGACTGCGGTGTAGCCGTGGGTGACGAAGATGCGCTCTGCGCCGGTTTCCTTCACGGCGAACATGAGGCGGGGCCAGTCGACGTGGTCGGAGAGGACGAAACCGCGGTCGACCGAGCGGCGGCGGCGCTGGCCGCGCACGCGCATCCAGCCGGACGCGAAGCCGTCGGAGAAGCGCCCAAAGCGCCGCAGCCACGGCGTGTCGCGCGCGGAGGTCGGCGCGATGATGAGCGCCTGCGACCAGTCGGTTTCGCGCGGGGCTTCGCCCGCGTAGCGCGTTTCGGGCAGGCCGACGCCGGAGGCGCGGTAGAGGTCGTTGACGGCCTGCACTGCGCCGTGCGCGTAGATGGGGCCGATGGAGGCATCGACGCCGGCGATAAGCCGCTGCGCCTTGCCGAGCGCGTAGGCGAAGAGGACGGAGGCTTTGCCTGCGCTCTGGTTGGCGCGCCACCAGGCGTTAATCTCCGCAAAGACCTGCGCCGGGGGCGGCCAGCGATAGACGGGCAGGCCGAAGGTGGCTTCGGTAATAAAAGTGTGGCACTTGACAGGCTCGAACGCCGCGCACGTCGGGTCGTCGTCGAGCTTGTAGTCGCCAGAGACGACCCACACCTCCCCGCGATATTCGATGCGCACCTGCGCCGAACCGAGGATATGCCCGGCCGGATGGAAGGAGATGTTCACGCCGTTGCGCGCGGTGGTCTTGCCGTAGTCCAGCGGCACGATCTCCGCATCCGAACCCAGGCGGCGGCGCGCGATGGTGAGGCCGGGCGCGGCGCAAAGGTAGCGCGCGGAGCCCCAGCGCGCGTGATCTGAGTGCGCGTGCGTGATGACCGCGCGTTCGACCGCTGCCCACGGGTCGACGTAGAAGTCGCCGGCCGCGCAATACAGGCCGCGGTCGGTCAGTTGGAGAAGATCCGGATTCATTGGCATCCGTCAACCGACCCTGGCCGGTTTCACGTATCAGCCTGTGACTTCCTGTCGCAGGCGTCACTTATCGAGATTATAGTCCTTTCCCTGACGCAAAGTCAACGCATTTTCGGCGCAAGCTTCTCTCTAGTACTTTACGCATAGAAAACACCTTTCCTACGCCATTTGTCCTCTTACCAGTTGCGCAATCGTCCTATCATGTGTATATTGACTCTATGCGCACCAAAAACACCCAGTTCTCCGGGCTGTTCCTCGTGCCGGTCATCCTCATATTGCTCGTACTGGCGCCCACTGCGCAAGCAGCGGGTCACGCCGCGCCCCCGCCGCCCGGCGGGAAGCACGTCGTGCGCGCCGGCGACACCCTGTGGGACATCGCCAACAGGTACGGGTTGACCGTTGCTCAAGTGACAGCCGCGAACCCTGGCGTCAGACCCGACAACCTCCACGTCGGGCAGACTCTCACGATCCCCTCGAAGACGTCCTCCGTCCCGAGCGCCGCTTCTTCCGGCGCAATCTACACCGTGAAGCCAAATGACACATTGTGGGACATCGCGTCCCGACACGGCCTGTTCGTCAATGATCTGATCTCGGCCAATCCCGGCGTGGATCCGCAACGGTTGATGGCCGGTCAGACCCTCCTCATCCCTGGCGTGACGGCGAAAGCCGTGCGCGCGGCCGAGCCGGTGTCGGCGAAGTACACCGTGCGCGCCGACGACACGCTCTGGGACATCGCAGCTAACTACGGCCTTTCTGTCAACGACCTGCTCGCCGCCAATTCCGGGGTGGACCCCCGACGCCTGATGGTCGGCCAACAGTTGACGATCCCCGGCATCTCGCAGCAAGTGCTGGCGACGATGCTCAACGCGCCGCCCCCGCCGACGGAGGCGGGCGCGCCAGTGCCCGTGGTCGAGGCGCCGCCTCCTGCGGACCCCGCCGCGCAGCCGCCTGTCGACCCGAACGCCGCGCCGCCACCTGCGCCGGAGCAAGTCGCCGCGCCCGCGCCGGACGTTAACCCGATGGCGTTGGATATGTTCAACAAAATCAACGAGAAGCGCGCTGCTGCGGGCCGGCCCCTTCTTGCGTGGAACGCCCAACTGGCCGCGGCCGCGCAGGCGCACGCGGATGATTGCGCCGCGCGCAACCGCGGCAGCCACGTCGGCTCTGATGGTTCGCGGCTGCCCGCGCGGCTGCAACGCATCGGCTACCCGTACACCTGGCACGGCGAAAACTGGGCGAACGCGCGCAGCGTCGACCGGGCGATGGAGATGTGGTGGAACGAGCCGCCCGGCGCGGACCCGCACGTGCAAAACATCCTGGCCGGCCGCGCGACCGAAGTCGGCGTCGGCGTCGCGCTCGGCGCATGGGGCTACTACTTCATCGCCGACTTTGGAAGCCGGTGAGTTCGGCATCCGGTAAACGGTCAACACAATGGCACGATGACACAAAGACACAAGGAGTTCCTTTGTGTCTTTGTGTCATTGTGTTATCGAAATTTTTACGAGGGAGTAGGCATCTATGAAGATCATCGACCTCACGATCCCGCTCGGCATCGGCACGCCCGCCTGGCCCACGTATGAGCCGCTGCAAGTCAAGTATTTCAAGCGGCTGGCGCCCAACGGCGCGAACGGGCAACTGCTGACCCACTCGAACCATCTCGGCACGCACCTCGACGGCGAAATCCATTTCCACACCGCAGGCAAGGACATCGCCAGCCTGGACATGGACTTCCTCGTCGGCCCGGCGGCCATCGTCGACCTCTCGGACATCTGCGGCGATTATGACATTTACACCTCGCAGATGATCGAAGAGCGCGTGGAAGTGCGGGAGGGCGACATCCTGCTGATCCACACCGGCTACCATCACTTCGGGTGGGACCAGCCGTACGCGGACGAAATCCGCTACATGGTCAAGCATCCGGGGCCGGATCGCGAGTTTTCGGTGTGGGCGCAGCGGAAGGGGATCAAGTGGCTGGCGGTGGACTGCGGCAGCGCGGACCATCCGATGAACACGATTATCCGCCAGTGGATGCCGCGGCAGGCGAAAGAGGCCGATGCGCATTTCCAGAAGAAGTACGGCGCCACGCTGGCTGACCGCTTCGATGAGAGCAAGTATCAGCTCATGCATTTCGACCTCTTCCCCGAGCACATCATCCATGCCGAGTGCATCGGCGGGGAGATTGACCTGCTGCTGAACCGCCGCGTCACCGTAGGCTTCTTCCCGTGGCGTTTTGTGGACGGCGAGAGCAGCATCGGCCGGTGCGTCGCGTTCGTGGATGACGCGGAGTATGCCGAGCTGATGGCGAAGAAGGCCGCCTTGCCCGCGACGAAGTTCGGGGATGCGTACGATCCGTCGCACGTGGAGCGGATTCAGGCGAATTCGCGCGGGTAAGACGTGGCGCTAAAGCGCCTACTACCAACCGTTTGTAGTGGGCGCTTCAGCGCCGTGCGTAATGAGGGCTAGTATGCAACGATTCACCGCCGCGTGCGCGCAGTACGCCGTCGCGCCGATGGATGTCGAGGAAAACCTGCGCCGCGCAGTCAGGTGGGTGCGGCGGGCGCACGACGAGTCGGGCGCGCAGTTGATCGTGCTGCCGGAGACCGCGACGACCGGCTTCACGCCGAACGTGGGGCCGGAGGGGCTGTGGGACTCGGTCAGCGAGCTGCCCGGCGCGCACTCCGAGCCACTTCAGCGCGTCAGCCATGAACTTGGCGTGTTTGTATGCTACGGCGCGTATGAACGCGCGCCGGGCGAGCCGCGCGGGACCGTCTACAACTCGGCCGCGTTGCTGGGGCCGAACGGCGACATCCTCGGCGTGTATCGAAAAACGCATCTGTTCCCGACGGAGCGCCGCGCGAACGCGGGCTGGTCTACGCCGGGCGCGCAGCCGTGCGTGGTCCACACGCCGCTCGCCAGCATCGGCATGACTATCTGCTATGACGGCGACTTCCCGGAGTTGTACCGCGCGGAGGCGCTGCTGGGCGCCGAGGTGATCCTGCGGCCAAGCGCGCTGCTGCGTTCGTTCGAGATCTGGGAGCTGACCAACCGGGCGCGCGCGTATGACAACCACGTCTATATCGTGGCGTGCAATGCAGTCGGGCCTGACGCTGGCAATAATTACTACTTCGGCCACAGCATGATCGTCAACCCGATCAGCCACAAGCTGGCGCAGGCGCGGGGAACCGAAGAGGTCATCTTCGCCGAGCTGGACCCCGACCCGATCAAACGAATCACGTACGGCTCGGCCTCGCCAATGATTTTCGATCATTTGGAGGACCGGAACCTGGGTGCCTACCGCGACATCCTGCAACCGGGACGCAGCCGGTTCAAGCCGGCAAAGCGGGCGCCGCGCGGGTGAGACCCGACGGGTTTTCAAAACCCGTCGGATGAGGCGTGCGCGTGAATCCGTTAAGGATTCGTATAGTGGGCGTCGAGCAGACACGCCAACCGTGTGTTAGCATCTGGCGCGAGAAGGAGGAGCCGGCCCATTTTGCGGGACATGGGCAATCCCCGCCAACGGTCCATCGTTTCCTTTTTCAGTTATCCACCACAACCCAAAGGAGAACGTTCTCATGGCCGTAAAAGCAGTCCCCACCGAAGAAACAGGGAAAGTCCTGGGCTACATGCCGCAGGACAGCCCCCCAGTTGGCGCCATGGTGAGCCTCGGCTTTCAGCAAGTCCTTACCATGTTCCCCGCGACGGTCCTCGTAGCCATCCTGACGAAGTTCGATGTCGGCGTCACGCTGCTAGCCAGCGGTTTAGGCACAATCGTTGCCCTTCTGGTTTCTAAGCGGCGCATCCCTCTTTACTATGGCTCGAGCTTTTCGTACATAACCGTGATCATCACGGTAATGGCGCTGTATGCGCCCACCTGCTTCAACGATCCGACCACAGTCTATTGTCCAGATGGTGTTCGTCTGGCGCAAGTTGGCATCGTCGCAACTGGTCTCCTCAACATCCTGGCCGGACTTGTGATTCAACGAGTCGGGAAGTCGGCGCTGGATCGCTTCCTCCCGCCAATCGTCACCGGCAGCGTTGCGATTGTGATCGGTATCGCGCTTGCGGGTGCTGCGCTTGGCATGGCGGGCGCTAACTGGCTCGTCGCGTTCGTCACGCTCGTAGTCACGATTGTCTTCTCAGTCTATCTGCAAGGTAAGGGCCTTCTGGGCATGCTTCCGATTCTGCTCGGCGCGATAGTCGGTTATTTGGTATCGATCCCCTTCGGCCTAGTGCAGTTTGGCGGCGTCAACGAAGCGGCTTGGTTGCGCGTCCCAAATATTACCTTCCCTGCGTTCACCGACCCTCGCGCCTGGTCAGTGGTGGTTAGTGTGGCTCTGATTGCCATTGCGACCATCCCTGAGTCGACAGCGCACCTGTACCAGATGAGCCTCTACATCGACCAACTGGCGAAAGACCTGAAACGCGCGCCTACCTCGATTAAGAATCTCATCGGCTTGAATCTCGTGGCCGACGGCGCAGACGATGTCGTGGTTGGCATGCTGGGAGGCTGCGCGGGCACCAACTATGGCGAAAACAACTCGTTGATGGCCATCACGCGCAACTACTCCGTGCCAGTGCTCTTCGCGGCCGCTGCCATCGCAGTTATACTCGGTTTCGTCGGAAAGCTGGCCGCGCTCGTCAACACAATCCCTGTGGCAGTAACTGGCGGTCTTGCTATCTATCTGTTCGGCGTCATAGGCAAACAAGGTATCGCGCTGATTCAGAGTGAGCGGGTGAACCTGTTTGACCCAAAGAATCTCGCGATTGGCGCGACAATCTTGGTTCTGGGCATAGGCGGCGCGATGGGTCTCAAGGAAGCAGTTACGGGTGTACCCGATGGGCTCTATCCGTTCAGGATTCCGGTGCTGTTCCCAAGCGGCATCCCCGCGATCGTCTTCGCCGCGCTGGTCGGCATCCTGCTCAACCTGTTGTTCGTGATCCTCCCACCGTCGAAGTTCGGTGTGAAGGAACGGAGCAACCTGGATATCTAGCGAACGCTTGACACCAAGTCGCGCGACAGCTAAAATGCCTTCTGCCTGTCAAATAAGCATTTGGCAGGCAGAAGGAGGTTTGCATGTTAGTAGCAGGCACCGTTGGACGGCGTGGACAGATTACACTGCCGCGCATCGTTCGCGAGCAACTCAAGCTGCGAGAAGGCGATAAGGTGCTGTTCCGCGTGGAAGGGGCAGAGGTTACCCTGCGCCCTGCGCCCAAACCTTTCCTGGAATGGCGCGGGAGTATTCATGTAGATGGCCCGCAGGACTTCGAGTTGATCCGCGAACAGGTGCTGGACTGGTATGCAACCGAAGTGGCAACAGATGGCGACGAAGCCTGAAGAGGCGCGACAGCGCGCATTCGTCGACACCAATGTGCTTCTAAGGTTTCTGACCAATGACGTCGTGGAGCAGGCGGATGCAGTGGAGCGCTTGTTCAGACGAGCAGCAGCGGGCGAAGTTGTATTGGTGACGAACACTGTGGTCATCGCGGAAATCGTCTGGACGCTCACAAGGTTCTACAAACAACCGAGAGAAGTCATCCACGATGCAGTCATTAGTCTGCTCAACTTGCCCGGTCTCGAAGTTGCCGAAGCCGATTTGCTGTTAGAAGCTATCAGTGCCTTTGCGCAGAAGAACGTTTCGTTTATAGATGCTTATAACGGGGCATGGCTGACGAGGCAAGGTCTCGCTGACGCATATACCTTCGACCGGCGTCACTACTCGCGCCTGCCAGGCATTCGCGTATTAGCGCCCAGGTAACATCGCCAGTCCACGGCGCTGATACCCACTCATCGAGGTGAGCAACGTTGCAACCGTTTGACTACATCATCCCCAAAGAC
>CAZPTI010000150.1:0-3507 GCA_964588925.1 uncultured Anaerolineales bacterium
CAAACCATGCCTTAAGTCCTTTTGCGACCGCCGCATCGTCGTTCCCAAACTCGCGCCTGAGTCTGCTGTACTCTGCGCGCAGTTCCTCGATACCTTCCTTTGGCGTGCGCAAGACAACATCGTTTTCTTTCAGGTACTGGACATTTAGCGCGTACACCAGCATATACTCATGGCCCACCGAGAAAAACTTGGCGTCATTCTTCCTGTTGCGGTCCCAAACCAGAACCGCGACGTGATTCTCTTCCCCAAAAATCTCATTCAGAATTAGCTGCAAATTACTAATCTCAGCGTCGTCAATACTAATGACGATAAAGCCGTCGTCGCGAAGCAACTGCCGCGCGAGGAAGAGCCGCGGGTACATCATGGAGAGCCAGGCGGAATGGTATCGCCCCGCGCGATCCACCTTGTTGGTGAGGTCGTTGCCGTCCGCGTCGCGCTGGCCGGTGAACTTGAGGTAGCCGTCCTCGGGGCTGCTGTAGTTGTCCTCGTAGATGAAGTCGTTGCCGGTGTTGTAGGGCGGGTCGATGTAGATCATCTTGACGCGGCCGGCGTAGGGGCCTTTGAGCAGCTTGAGCGCGTCGAGGTTGTCGCCTTCGATGAAGATGTGCTGCGTCCCGTCGAAGTTGACGGACTGGTCGGGCCGCGGCGCGAGAGTGTAGGCGCAGGGGGCCTGGAGGAGCTGGATGGCCTGCTGCTTGCCGGCCCAGGTGAAGGCGTAGCGCTCGGCGGGGGCCGGTGCGGCTTCGCCGGTCGCCTCTCCTATCGCCGCGAGCAGCCGCGCGGGGTCGAGCCGGCCTTCGCTGAACGCTTCGGGGAAGAGGTCACGGAGGGCCTGCCGGCGTTCGGCCGCGAGGTCAGCGGTTTGGGTGGCGACGGGGTCGCCGTGGCGCGGTGGTTGCATGGTGTGTCCCTGTGGGTTGAGATTGACGTGCCTGGGGGAGGATTGTAATGCAGGATGAGGGCGGGGGCAACCGCGCGCGGGGTGACGAGGCGAAACCTGTCAGGTCGGTGGGTGGGGCGCGACCGCGGGAGTGGCGGGTGCGTATGGGAGGGTAGCAAGGTCAGGAGGCACGACGATGAAGCAGCCGGTGATTCATGCCCGCCCGGTGACGGAGGCGGATTTTTGGCGCGTGCGCGAGTTTCTGGTGAGGACCGCACCGATTGCGCCGCCGGCGCATAACTGGGACGCGCGGTGGTGGGATGGGGAGCATTTTTACGGGCCGACGGGCAAGTGGGAGGGGGGCTGGGAGCAGGGGGTGCGGGTGTGGGAGGATGGCGGCCAGGTCGTGGCGTGCGCGAACTGGGAGCATCGGGGGGATGCGTATTTCCAGATCCACCCGGCGTATCGGTTCCTCGAAGGGGAGATGCTGGACTGGGCGGAGGGGGCGCTGGCGGAGACGCTGGCGGACGGGCGGCGCAGCCTGGAGGTGATGGTTTTCGAGTATGATGCGCGACGGCAGGGGCTGCTGGCCGAACGGGGATACGAGCGGACGGGGCACGGGGGGATGGTGCGACATCTGCGGATGCCGGCGCTGGCGCTGCCGCTGCCGCGGCCGGGGTTGCCCGCGCCGTACGTGTTGCGCGAGGTGGATGCGGCGGATGACGCGGACTGCCAGCGGATCGCGGATCTGCTGAACGCGGCGTTCGGGCGGACTTTTCATAACGCGGCGGAGTTCAAGATGTTCGCGTCGCTGGCGCCGTGCTACGTGAAGGCGCTGGACCTGGTGGCGGTGGCGCGGGACGGGTCGTTTGCGGCGTATGTGGGGATGCCGTATGACGGGGCGAACCGGCTGGGGATTTTTGAGCCGGTCTGCACCCACCCTGACCATCTGCGGCGCGGGCTGGCGAGCGCGCTGATGTTTGAGGCGCTGGCGCGGGCGCGGGAGCTGGGCGCGACGGATGCGCTGGTGGGGACGGGGGATGCGGTGGCGGCGAACGGGTTGTATGACAGCATGGGGTTTACGGAGGCGTATCGACAGGTGGTGTGGAAGAAGGTGTGGTGAGCGGATAGTGGGGTAGCGGATAGTGGGATAAAATGGGCGCATGAGTGTGGAATTGCTGACGAATGACGCGGCGGGGCGGTGGGTGGACGCGTTTGCGGATGTGTATCGCGAGGCGTTTAGCGGGCCGCCGTATGAGCGGACCGGGCGCGAGGTGGAGGAGTTTGCGCGGGCGCTGCCGCTGCATCTGACGCGGGCGGGGTTTCGGGCGGCGGTGGCGCGGGGGGAGGATGGCCGGGCCGCCGGGTTCGCGTACGGGTATTTGAGCCTGCCGGGGCAGTGGTGGCATGACAATGTGGCCGCGGCGCTGGGGCGCGAGGGGGCGCGGGAGTGGCTGGGGGATGCGTTTCAGTTGACCGAGATTGCGGTGCGGCCGGCGTATCACGGTCGGGGGCTGGGGAAGGGGCTGCATGATGCGCTGCTGGAGGGGGTGACGGCGAGCCGCGCGGTGCTGTCGACGCTGGATGCGCCGACGGTGGCGTATGAGATGTATTTGCGGCGGGGGTGGGGGCCGCTGCTGCGGGGGTTTCGGTTTCCGGGGGTGGCGCGGTTGTATGCGGTGTTGGGGAAGGTTGTAATGGGCGAGACGGGGCGCTGAAGCGCCTACTACGAACCGGACCTGGGGGGTTTATGGCTAGACCGCGCATTGTGATTGGGCGGGGGGCGCTGGACGAGCTGGCGCGGTATGCGGTGGCGCGGCCGGCGGCGCGGTGGACGCTGGTGGCGGACGCGAATACGTATGCGGCGCTCGGCGCGCGCGTGGAAGGGTTGCTGCGCGGAGAGGGGCTGGACGTCACGCCGGTGATTTTGGAGGGCGCGGGCGGGCGCGAGCTGGTGGCGGATGATGTGACACTGGCGCGGGCGTTGACCGCGACGGCGGCGGGGGAGCAGGCGTATGTGGCGGTGGGGGCGGGGACGATCACGGATGTTACGCGCTTCCTGGCGTGCCGGACGCGGAACCGGTTTATTGCCGTGCCGACTGCGGCGTCGATGGACGGGTACGCGACGAGCAATAACACGCTGACGCTGAACGGGCTGAAGGTGAGCGTGCCAGGGGTGACGCCGGAGGCGATTTTCTGCGATACGGCGACGATTGCGGCGGCGCCGCGGGCGATGACGGCGGCGGGGCTGGGGGATAACCTGGCGCGGTTCACGTCGGTGAACGACCTGCGGCTGGGGCATTTGCTGTGGGGCGAGCGGTGGGACGGGGAGATCGGGGCGCGGATGGAGGCGTTGGGGCAGGTGGGGCTGCGGCGGGCGGGGGATATTGCGCGGGGGGATGAGGACGCGATTGCGGCGCTGATGCGGGCGCTGCTGGATTCGGGGCTGGCGATGGGGGATTTCGGGAGCTCGGCGCCGGGCGCGGGGAGCGAGCACCATATTTCGCACTGCTGGGAGATGCGGCTGCAATGGCGGGGGGAGCCGGCGCGCCAGCCCGGCGCGCAGGGGGGGGGGGGGGCGGGTTTTGGGGCGGGGGGGGTTGCGGTGCTCCCCGAGATGTCGCAGC
>CAZPTI010000150.1:3517-9034 GCA_964588925.1 uncultured Anaerolineales bacterium
AGCCATGTCTCTTCGCGCCCGGACAGGCGTCGGCGCGCCGCCGTCCGGCGCGCCTGCCCGGCGCGACGGTGGGGGGGGGGACGGTTAGGGCGGCGGGGTGGTATGCGGAGATCCGCGAGATGACGCAGCGGGAGGCGGCGAACCGGCTGGCTGAGGCGCGGTGGCCGGACGCAGAGGGGGAGATGACGGCGATCCGGCGGGTGTACGGGCCGGTGGCGGAGCAGATTATTGAGGCGCAAAGGGCGTTTTTGTTTCTGACAAATGAGCAGTTCGGGGCGTTGAAGGCGCGGATTTTGGATGCGTGGGAGGAGATTCGGGCGGTTGCGGGGCGGATTCCGCGGCCGGAGCAGATCGCGGAGGGGCTGCGGACGGCGGGGGGGCCGACTTCGGGCGCGGAGCTGGGGTTGTCGGAGGAGGAGGTGGGGATCGCGGCGCGGTATGGGATGTATACGCGGGCGCGGTTTACGGTGGCGCGGCTGCGGGTGGTGATGGGGTTGTAACGCGCGTGGGGTGTCGCGCGTGACGGGAAACCCGACGGGCGCGCCACTTCGTGGCGAGCGAGACCCGTCGGATTTGAGCTTAGCGCAAAGGAGCGTGGCATGGCGGCGAATGACGAGGCGCGCGAGGCGATTGCGCGGGCGTGCCTGGATTACATCGAGGGGTGGTACGACGGGGACGCGGAGCGGATGCGGGGGTGTCTGCATCCCGACCTGGCGAAGCGGAAGGTGCGCGGGCTGCCGTCGGGGCGGGAGATTGTGGAGCACATGAGCGCGGAGCTGCTGGCCGAGGTGACGCGGCTGGGGCGCGATAAGGAGCTGCCGGAGGCGTTGCGGCTGCGCGAGGTGACGGTGCTGGATGTGTTCGACACGATCGCGACGGCGAAGGTGGTGAGCCACCGGTTTGTGGATTATTTGCACCTGGCGCGGGTGAACGGGGAGTGGCGGATTGTGAACGCGATGTGGGAGTTGAAGGAAGAATTCAGGTGAGCGCGAAACCCGACGAAACCCGACGGGTGCGCCACTTCGTGGCGAGCGAGACCCGTCGGGTTGGGGTTAGCCTAAACCCGACGGGTCGTGCGAGACCCGTCGGGTTTTTGTTTGGAGGGTGACGCGGAGGATGTGGTAGGCGGCGAGGGCGGAGCCTTTGAGGGTGCCGCTGACTTTGCTGCGGCCGGCGCGGCGAGGGTGGTAGGAGACAGGGACTTCGAGGACGCGGGCGCGGGCACGGGCGGCCTTGACCATCATCTCGGTGGGCCAGCCGTAGGTCATCTCGGACATGCGGAGGGAGGCGAGGAGGTCGGCGCGGATGGCGCGGTAGGGGCCGAGGTCGGTGACGGGGAGCGCGTAGAGGCGGCGCATGAGCGCGGCGGTGAGCCAGTTGCCGAAGCGCTGATGGGGGGGCATGGCGCCGGGGTCGATGCCGCCGAGGGGCCGGGAGCCGAGGACGAGGTCGGCGCGGTCGGCGGCGATGGGGTCGGCCAGGCGGGGGAGCTCGGAGGGGAGGAAGCTGAAATCGGCGTCGAGGTAGGCGAGGATGGGGGAAGTGGCCGCGGCGGAGCCGGCCGCGGATGCGTAGCCGTAGCCGCGGCGCGGTTCGCTGATGACGCGCGCGCCGGCGGACGCGGCGAGCTGCGCGGTGGCGTCGGTGGAGCCGTTGTCGACGACGATGACCTCGGCGACGCCCTGCGCGAGGGTGTCGGCGACGAGCGCGGCGATGTTGCCGGCTTCGTTGAGCGCGGGGACGATGACGCTGACGGGGGTGGCCGTGGCTGCGGTCACGATTCGTCGGGGAGGAGCAGGGCGCTGCGCGGGCGGCGGGCGGCGAGGAGCCCGTCGATGCCGAGCACCATGCCTGCGTTGGCGACGAAGAAGAGCGCGTGCCACATGGCGAGCATGATGTAGGACCAGGGCCATTCGCCGGGGACTTCGAGCAGGCCGATGCCGAGGTTGAGCGACATGAGCAGGCCGACGACGGCCGCGATGCGGGTGAAGGTTCCGGTCAGCAGGCCGAGGCCGACGAGGAGCTCGGCGAGGAAGATGATCCAGGCGAAGAACGTGAAGTTGGGGATGACGACGTTCTGGACGAAGGCCGCGTAGAAGTCGAAGGAGGGGTGCTGGACCATGAGCTGCATCCAGTCGAGCAGGCCCTTGCCGGTGGCGGGGGCGAAGTCGGGGGGGAGCTTCCAGCGGAGCGAGAAGAGCCACAGGATGCCGATGGCGATGCGCGTGAGCGCGATGAAGGGGCGGGTGGCTTCACGGGAGAGCCAGTCGTGTCGGGTTTGCACAGGTGTCCTCCGGGGGGAGAGGATGACGGGGGCGCTAAAGCGCCTACTACGAACCTGCGGCTTCCGACGGCGCCTTCGGTTTAGCCACAGGTGACGGTGCGCGGTTTCTCTGCGCGCGATTTGATAAACGCCGCATGTTGCTTTTCGATACAACGAACTGCGGCGGCAAAGGGAAATAAGTCGCGCGTGACGAGCATGCGCCGAGCGAGCGGCGGAAGGCGGTCAGCTCGTCGAGGTGACAACACGCAGCAAACCGGTCTGAATTCAGCGCGACAATGGTCGCGGATGCTATATTATACGGCCTGACACTATTTCGTTCAATTCGCATAGCTGTTGTATGATAATCCGTAATCTTGCGCCGGGGGGCGCCTATGTCCCGTTTCCTCAGTGAACTCCTGTCGGCACCGGACGTCGCAACGCAGCGGCGGCTGATTGACGAGAATCATCAGCTCCTTGACGAGGATTTGCTCGCCGAGATTAAGTCTGACGCCGCGCTCCGGCTGCGGGCGGACCGGCCGCGCGCGCTGGCGCTGGGCGAGCTGATCCTGTATGCCGCGGAGCGGACCGGCAGGCCGGAGCACCGCGCGCTCGGGCTGATTACCGTGGCGAACGCGTACTCGCTCGGCGGGGTGGGGCGCGACGCGGAGGCGATTCCGCTGTACGACGAGGCGGCGGCGATTTACCGCAAGCTGCGGCGGCCGGTGGACGAGGCGAACGCGCAGATTGCCAAGATTTTGGCGCTGACCAACCTGGGGCGGCACCAGGAGGCATTTGCGGCGGGACGGTGGGCGGCGCCGGTGCTGGAGTCGCACGGCGAGTGGCTCAAGCTGGGCAAGCTGACGGCGAACCTGGGCAACCTGCACTTCCGGCGGGGGGAGGAGTCGCAGGCGCTGGCGATGTGGGAGCGGGCGCGCGACACGTACGGGAAGCTGCCGGGCGATCCCGCGGCGCGCGCGGCGCTGGGGCGGCTGGAGCATAACCGGTCGGCGGCGTTGCGCGATCTGGGGCGCTTCGACGAAGCCATTGCGACGGCCAACCGCGCGCTCGACATCCTCAACGAGACGCACCAGCCGGCGGAAGTGGCGCGCTGCCAGCAAAACCTCGCCATTTGCTACTTCATCATGGGGCGACATAACGACGCGCTCGCGCTGCTGGACACCGCGCAGGGTGTTTTTCTGGCGGACGGGCGGCAGCGCGATGCGATCCTCGTCAGCATCTACACGGGGCAGTGCCTGCTGCAACTGCGGCGGTTCAGCGACGTGCTCGAATTGTCGGCGCGCGCGGTCGACCTGTTTGCGGCGTGCGGCGAGAAGTTTTATGTGGGGCAGGCGCGGCTGAATGAGGCGACCGCGCATGCGGGGCTGGGGCGGCACGCGGAGGCGCTGGCCGCGCTGGACGAGGCGCGCGGGTATTTCCGGGCGGAGAACAACGCGTTGTGGGCGGCCCTGACCGATCTCGAAGGCGCGGCGGTGCTGGCGCGGCTGGGGCGGCATGAGGAGAGCCTCGATCTGGCGCTGAGTTGCAGCGGCGCGTTCTGGAGCGGCGGGCTGCCGGTGGAGCAGGCGCAGGCGAGCCTGGCGGCTGCGCGCGCTGCGCTGGCGCTGGGGCGGGATGACGAGGCCGCGCGGCTGGCCTCGGTCGCGCTGCGCGAGGGGGAGGCGGCGGACCTGCCGTCCTTGCTCTATCCTGCGTATCATCTGCTCTCGCTGCTGGCCGAGCGCCGCGGGGACGGTGCGGAGGCGCTGGAATACGCGGAGCAGGCCATGACGCAGCTCGAGCGGCTGCGGCGGCAACTGATGATCGAGCATCGGGCGGAGTTCCTCGAAGATAAGGGCGCGGTGTACGAGGACGCGGCGCACCTGGCGCTCGAACTGGGGCGGCCGGACCTGGCGCTGGCGGTGGCGGAGCGGGCGCGCTCGCGCGCGCTGGTGGAGCTGCTCGACTACCGGCTGCGGATCGGGATCCAGGAGCGCGCGGCGGCGGATGCGCCGCTGGTGGCCGAGCTGGTGCGGCTGCGCGAAGAGCGGGATGCGCTGTATCGCAAGTGGTTGGGGCATCGCGAGGTGGCGGTGCGCGGGTGGACGTCGCCCGCGGGGGATCAGCGCGAGGTGCAGGCGCAGGTGATCGCGATCGAGCGGCGGATCACCGCCCTGTGGCGGCAGTTGCTGGTGCGCAACGCGGACTACACGCGCGACGCGGACCTGTGGGATGCGACGCAGGCGTTCGAGATGCCGGTGCTGCCCGAGGGGACGGTGCTGGTGGAGTATTTCTCCGCGCGCGGGGGGCTGGTGGCCTTTGCGGTGGTGGGCGGTGCGGTGTCGGCGGTGCGGCTGGCGATGCCGTGGGCGGAGGTCGAGCGGCTGATGCGGCTGCTGCAACTCAACCTGCACACGGTGGCGTCGCAGGGGGAGGCCGCGGCGGAGCGCCTGGAGGCTGTGGCGAACAACATTACGCGCGCGCTGTATCGCGGGCTGCTGGAGCCGGTGGCCGAGTTGCCGGGGAGGCCGCTGGACGGGGCGCGCGAGTTGATTATCGTGCCGTGCGGCGCGCTGCACTACCTGCCGTTCCACGCGCTGCGCGACGGCGAACAGCATCTCGCGGCGCGGTATCACGTGGGGTATCTGCCGAGCGCGAATTTGCTGTCGCGCGTCAGGCGCGCGCCGCGTGGCGGTGGAGCGCCGTTCGTGCTGGGCCTGTCGGCCGGGGGCGGGCTGCCGCATGCGGTGGACGAGGCGCGCGCGGTGGCCGCGCTGCTCGGCGCGGAGCCGTTGCTGGAAGAGGCGGCCACGGTTGAGGCGCTGCGCTGCCGGGGACGGAGCGCGCCGCTGCTGCACCTGGCGACGCACGCGGAGTTCCGACAGGACAACCCGCTTTTCTCCGGGCTGGCGCTGTCGGACGCGTGGCTGACGACGCTGGACATCTTCGGGCTGGAGTTGCAGGCGTCGCTGGTGACGCTGAGCGGGTGCCACACGGGGCGCAACGTGATCGGCGGCGGGGAGGAGCTGCTGGGCCTGGCGCGGGCGTTCTTCGCCGCGGGCGCGTCCTCCTTGCTGCTGTCGTTGTGGGCGGTGGAGGACGAGTCGACCGCGGCGTTTATGGCGCATTTTTACGCGGCGCTGGCGGCGGGGGAGACGAAGGCGGAGGCGTTGCAGACGGAGCAGCGGGCGTTGTTGGTGGATGCGCGGCGGAGGCATCAGTAGTACTGGGGGGCGTTTAGTCTGGTGGGGGAGATG
>CAZPTI010000150.1:9044-10734 GCA_964588925.1 uncultured Anaerolineales bacterium
CGCCCGCCGGGGCACCTGGGGGCGGGGTCGGGAGGCGCGGCGGGCGGAGTGATGATGAGGGATGGAGGGGTGCGCGGCCCCTCCCCGCCGCGCGCTTTCCGGTGACTACCGGTCTCCCACACTTTCCGCCACCGGTTCGCCCAGACGGGGCGCGACGGCGAGGCCGGGGCGCGCGGCGAGGGCGGCGAGGGCGAAGGTGATGAAGGCGGCGGCGAAGAGCGCGGTGTAGCCGTTGCCGGCGGTGAGGCGCGTCATCCAGTCGGCGAGCGGGCCGAAGAGGCCGGCGAACGCGGCGGCGGCGAGGCCGCCGAGGTGCGTCAGGCCGTGGAATTTGGAGGCGTGGACGGCCGGGACTAACTCGTCGGCCAGCGTGGTGTTGGCGCTGAGGAAGGCGCCGCCGCCGAAGCCGATGAGCAGGACGCCCAGGAGCACGTGCGAGACGGCGCTTGCCAGGGCGAGCGCCAGCAAGCCGCCGACCGCGATCAGCGCGCCGCCGGCCATTGTGAAGCCGTGGCCCCATTTCTCGGCGAACTGCGCGGCGAGCGGCGCGACCAGCGCGGTGACGAGCGCCAGCCCGCCGAGCAGCAGGCCGGCCTGCCCCGCGGCCTCAATCGTGTCCAGGTGGAAGCGGCCCGCGAGGAAGAAGACCAGGAACCGGGCGACGCCGAACGCGCCGAGCAGGAAGAGCGAGCGCGAGACGGCCAGCCAGACGAACCGGCGGTGGCCGCGGTAGTCGAAGCGGTAGAGGTCGTCCCAGGTCGGGCTGCTGTGGCGGTAGCCGTGAGGCCGCGGGCGCTCGCCGATGAGCAGGACGGTGGCGAGGAACGCGGCGGTGAGCGCCGCGCCGATGAGCATGAGCGCGGGGCCGACTGAGGCCGCGGCGAGCAGGTTGCCGAGCAGCAGGAAGCCGAGGCTGGAGCCGATGACCTGCATGGTCTGGCGCCACCGGGCGGCCGCGTTGGTCTTGTCGTAGGGCAGGAGGTCGCCGATGAAGGCGCCCTGCGCGGCGCGGGCAAAGGCCGCGGCCACCTGGATCGCCAGATAAGCGACGAAGAGGGCGAGCAGGTTGCGCGCGACGCCGAGCGCGAACAGGCCGGCGAGGATGGCGAACAGGCTGGCCGCGATGACGCCGGTCCGGCCGTAGGACGCGCGCAGCCGGTCGCTGAGCTCGCCGGCGAACGGTTGGATGACGACGGCGGCCAGGATGCCCGCGAAGGTCAGGAGGCCGAGCGTGGTTGCGCTGGCGGCCTCGCCCCGAAGATGAAATAGCTGCACCGGCAGCACCAGGCTGTTCAACCCGTCGATCAGCAGGGCCAGCGCCAGCCAGAAGACGCTGATCCCCGCGAGCAGTTTGGTCCGCTTGATCCCCTTCATTCCTTGTTCCTCGCTCCCGCCACCAATACGATCTAAAGCGTTACGTTTTTGTCTATCCAGTCGTTGATTAAACGACGCGCGAGGCCGGGAAAGTTGCGTCGAAATGGGAGCGTAGATGGTCAAGG
This sequence comes from uncultured Anaerolineales bacterium, assembly GCA_964588925.1. Lineage (GTDB taxonomy): Bacteria > Chloroflexota > Anaerolineae > CG2-30-64-16 > CG2-30-64-16 > JALOOB01. Next base: position 10,544 of record CAZPTI010000150.1, read on the forward strand.
TCCGTATTCCGATGATGGTGGACGATGCGCGGTTTGCGCCGCTGGGGCGACCGGAGGCGATCGAGGGGGTCGACCTGGAGGAGGCGTGGTTCGGGGATGGGCCGGCGACGGATCGGGTGGCGGTGGTGGATCTGGACGTGATGACGGGCGCGCTGCATCCGCCGGCGCGGTACATCGCGCCGGCGCGGTAC
>CAZPTI010000150.1:10834-12002 GCA_964588925.1 uncultured Anaerolineales bacterium
CGTGATGACGGGCGCGCTGCATCCGCCGGCGCGGTACATCGCGCCGGCGCGGTACCGGGTGCTGGGGCGATTCGACATCCCGGAGCCGTATCACGTCCACTCGCGGCTTTTCAACCAGGTCAGCGCGTTTGCGACGGTGATGAAGACGATTAAGCTGTTCGAGGAGCGGGACACGCTGGGGCGGCGGGTGCGGTGGGCGTTTCCGGCGGCGCAGTTGGTCGTGCTGCCGCGCGCGGGGTGGGGCGAGAACGCGGTGTACCGCCGCGAGCTGGGGCGGCTGGAGTTTTACTATTTTCACAGCCGGCTCGATCCGCGCGAGATCGTCTACACGAGCCTGGCGCGGGACATCGTGGCGCATGAGACCGCGCATGCGGTGCTGGATGGGATCGCGCCGCACCTGTGGCACGCGGTGACGCCGCAATCGCTGGCGCTGCATGAGGCGATGGCGGACCTGACCGCGCTGCTGGTGTCGATTCGGAGCCACAAGCTGCGGAGCGAGGTGCTGCGGCGCAACGGGGGGTCGCTGGAGCACTCGTCGCAGTTCAGCGCGGTGGGCGAGGAGTTCGGCGTGGCGCGGGGGACGGGCGCGCTGCGCGACCTGAAGAACGAAGCGCGGATGAGCGGGGTCCCGCGCGGGGACGTGTATCGGCTTGGCGAGGTGCTGAGCGGCGCGCTGTACAGCGTGCTGGTGAAGATGCACGCGCAGCGGATGGCGGCGCGCGCGGCGGCGAAGAACTCGACAATGTATTCGGCGTCGGGGTATGCGCTGTGGACCGCGGCGGAGCATCTGAAGCGGATGGCGTTGCGGGGGCTGGATTATCTGCCGCCGGGGGAGGTTTCGTTTGCGGATTACGGCCGCGCGGTGCTGGCGGCGGATATGGCCTCGCACCCGGATGATCCGCAGGAGCGCGAGTGGATCGTGGAGGAGTTTGTCCGGCGGGAGATTGTGGAGGAGCGCGCGGCGCTGCGGCCGGAGGTCGACCTGGCTGCCGCGACCGCGGCGCTTCAGACGGTGAATCTGAACGCGCTGGTGGAGGATGACGCGGTGGCGGCGACATTCTGCGCGAGCGAGCCGGGGCGGAGCGCGCTGGGCATCCCGGAGGGGGTGGCGTTTACGGTGGAGCCGCGGCTGGTGGTGTCGAAGGTGTATTATCACCGGTCGCCGGAC
>CAZPTI010000151.1:0-1643 GCA_964588925.1 uncultured Anaerolineales bacterium
ATAGAAGGAAAACTACCTCCGCGCGACCCTCCGCGCCCCCCCCCCCCCCCACCCGCGCGCCACCCACCACGCCACCGCGACGCGTTCCCATCTCCCCGGCCACACCCGCTGCCCCTCCACCCACGCGCCGGCCATGCGCCCCAGCACCTGCCCGCGCCGCAGGGGCGGATCGGCCGCGCGGCGGTTGTCTCCCTGGCAGACCAGCCACTCCCCCCTGCGCCGCACCAGCCGGTGCGCCACCAGCGCATCTCCCAGGGCAAAGACCAGCAGTTCCCCCACGCGCGGTTCGCCCGCCGGGACGACCTCGATCTCGCACGCGGCGGGCAGGGTTGGCAACATGCTGTTGCCGCGCAGGGGCAGGCGGAAGCGCCCCTCGCGTTCCAGCGCCTCGCGCAGCAGCGGCAGAAACTCGCTGGCCGCGCGCGTCACTTCGCCCGCCTTCCGGCCTGGATCGACCACCACTCGACCGGCCGCAGCGCCGCGCGCCCGGCCAGCCACCCCGCGTACCGCAGCGCGTCGCGCGCGGGCAGCGCGCGGAGCGTTGCCCAGGCGCGCTTCCACGCGCGTCCCCCGGCCTCGTCGCCCACGCCCCACGCCTGCCGCGCAATCGGGTCGTTCGCCAGCCGCGCGAGGGCGAGCATGACCGGCTTCGGCGCGGGCGTCCGCAGCCACTTTGCCGCATCCGCCAGCGTCGCATAGAGGGCCAGCCCGAGCTTCCACGCCTCCGCCAGCCGCAAAACGTCGTCCCAGTCGAGCGCGGGCGAGCGGGCGAGGCGGTCGACGTCGACGAGCCAGATCAGGCGCAGGTCGCGGCTGTGGTGCATCGCGAGGTGCGCGGCCGCATGGCACAGCAGCACGGCCGGCCGCGCGATGGCGTACGGGCGCAAGGTTGTCGTGTCGGCGCCGGCCCACAACTCGTCAGGATCAATGAGATGCACATAGTACGGATGCTCGATGAGCGACCAGTGCAGCTCGACGAGGAGGTGGGGGATGCCGGGGAGGCTGCGGGTGAGGGGAAGCTGGCAGCGGAAGCGCCGCGCGAAGCCGCCGAACGTGGGGCTGGCCGCCGCGCCGATGCCGCGATAACCGAGCGCGCCGAGCCGCTCCACGGCCGCGCGGGCGTCCTCCGGGCGGACGAGCAGGTCGAGGTCGCTCAGGGGGCGGAGCGCGGGGTCGCGGTAGACGGTGGGGCCGAGCGCCGCGCCCTTGAGCAGGCCGAGCCACGGGAACGCCTCGCCGATGCGGTCGAGCTCGCGCTGGAGGATGAAGGTGCGCGTGGCGTTGCGCTGGAACGCGCCGCTCAACGCGACGCCGGTCTCCACGGCCAGCAGCGGCCACTGCGGGTCATCGCGCAGCGCGGCAGAGAGGAGGGGGAGCAGTCCGTGCCGCGCCAGGGTGAGGTGGACGCGGTCAAATACGGGCGGGACCGCGGGCAGGGGGCCGGGGGCGGGTTGCAACGCGCGGCTCAGCCAGGCCAGCCAGTTTGCGGGCAGGGTGAGATCGGGACGCGTGCGGAAGTAGGCGAACATGGGGGGTATTGTAACGCAAGTTGGCGGAGCTGGCGCGGTGGGGCGGTGGGTTGGTGGTGGCGCGGTGGGGAGGGTGTGCGGGAGGGGGGCGCGGGGGCCGCTGGAGTAATCGGA
>CAZPTI010000151.1:1653-11730 GCA_964588925.1 uncultured Anaerolineales bacterium
GCGCGCGGGCGGGCGCCCGCCCCCCGGGCCGGCGCGCCCCCGGGTATGCGGCGCGCGGCCATCTCGAATAAGCGAATGCGGGTCGAATAAACGAATTCACCGCAACAGAGCCTCATGGGTGTCCAGGAGGTCTCGCCGCAATTCGCTTATTCGACCCGCATTCGCTTATTCGAGATGGCCGCGCATTCTCTCACACGCGCACCCCCTCACGCGCGCATTCCCCTCCTGCCGCGGGCGCACTACTCGCTGCTCATGCGCCTCACGACGCCCGCGCCGCGTCCCGCGACTTCCGCCGCCGCTCGCGGCCGTTCCCGTTGCCGTTCGGCTTCTCGTCCGACCCGTACGCATACCCGTCGTAGTGCTGGTAATAATAATAGTAGTAGTAGCCCTCTTTGTTGACGGGCATGCGGTTGAGCGCGACGCCGATGACGCGCGCGTGCACCTTGCGCAGCGCCTCGAGCGCGCGCCGCGCCACCTCGCGCCGCGTCCGTCCCGCCTCCACGACCAGCAGCACGCCGTCCAGTTGCGCGCCGAGGATCACCGCGTCCGAGAGCGCGACTGCGGGCGGGCTGTCGAACAGGACGATGTCGGCCTGCTGCGCGAGGTGGCCGAAGAAATCGCGCGCGCGGCCCGAACCGAGCAGCTCCGCCGGGTTGGGCGGCAGCGGCCCGGATGTCAGCACCGACAGCCCTGGCTCCGGCCCCGGCTGCAACAAGTCCTCGAACTCCGGCTGTTCCTGGATCAGCGCGGTGGTCAGGCCCGTGTTGTTCTTCAGCCCGAGCAGCCGGTGAATGCGCGGCTTGTGGAGGTCCGCGTCGACCAGCACGACGCGGCGGCCCGCCTGGGCCAGCGCCACCGCGAGGTTGGCCGCGGTGAGCGACTTGCCTTCGCCCGGCGAGGGGCTGGTGATGAGCAGGGTGCGCAGCGGGCTTTCGACTGCGGCGAACTGGAGGTTGGTGCGCAGCACGCGGTACGCCTCAGTTGCGGCCGAGTGGCTGCTGGAGAGCGCGACCAGTTCGCCGCTTTTGCCGTCGAGCCGCGGGGCCGCGCCCAGGGTGGTCAGGCCGAGGGTCTTCTGGATGTCGTCCGGGTTCTTGAGCGTGTCGTCGAGGTAGTCAAGCAGGAACGCGGCCGCGGTCGCGAGCAGCGCGCCGATGGCCGCGGCGAGCAGGATGGATGCGCGGCGGTTCGGGCCGACCGGGACGGGGTTGAGGGCGGCCGGCTCGATGATGCTGATGCTGTTGAGCGCGCCGCGCTGCGTGTTGCTGAGGAGCGCGGCGTAGTTTGCCTGGAGCGTCAACTTCTTGTTTTGCAGCGCGGCCAACTGCGTCTGCGCGTCCGCGATCTGCCGCGCGCTGAACAGGTTCGCCAGTTCGGCCTGCTTCCTGTCGATCTCGGCCTGCGTCTCCTGGATTTTGACTTCGAGGTCGTTGAGCTGCCCGTTGATGAACGCCTGTCGCTGCTGATCCTCGCCGCCCGGCCCCGCGGGGCTGATGTTGATGAGCTGCTCAGCCAGCGCCTGCGCCACCTGCTGCGCGCGCAACGGGTGAATGTCGGTGACGATGAGCTCGATTAACTGCGTGTTCGGCACGACGCGCGCGGTGTAGTCGGGGAGGAAGGTCAGGTTGAGGCGCTGCATGACGGCCGCGCGCACGTTGTCCCGCTTGACGATGTCCGCGTACGTGTTGGCAAGCTGCTGCGTCAGCCAGAACTCGTTGCCGTTGGGATTCGGGTTCTCGATGGCCGTGCCGACCATGAGTGTGGTGCGCGTGCGGTAGATCGGGGGCTGCTGCCGCGTGGCGAAATACGCCGACACCGCCGCCACCAGCGTTGCGAGGATGATCAGCCACCACCACTTGCGCAGCGGCCGGAGGTAGTCCTTCAGTTCCATAATAATGCCTCAGCCGCGGGCGCTGCTGCCACTGGCGCCCGCGCGATATTGCGTCGTTACATTACGGAAGACGCATCAGGAGTCGGGAAGGCGCGATTCGGGCGCCTCGGCCGGACGAGTCTCTGCATCAATGGTGAGCCGCTTTGTGAGGATGACCGTGTTCCCGTACGTGGGGTCATAGCGGTAGCGCACGTCGTCCATGACCTGGCGCACAAGGTGCCAGCCGAGCCCGCCGATGCGCCGCTGTTCGGCGGGCGCGTCGAGGTCGGGCGGCGGCGCGAGGCCGGGATCGAACGGCGCGGCGCGGTCGGAGATCGTGACGCTGATCATCTCCTGATCTGCGCAGAAGGAGATTTCGAGCGGCCCCGGCGAGCGACCGGCGTAGCCGTGCATCATCACGTTCGCGCAGACTTCCTCGACCGCGAGGCGCAGGTCAAACTGATCGCGTTCGCCGATGCCGGCCTGCTGGCAGAATGCGTCGACGAAATCCAGCAGCTCGCCGATGTGGGCCAGCCGCGCGGAGGGAAGACTGACCACATCGCAGGTCAGCCCGCGACGGCGGCGGGACGTGGGCATAGCGCGCTCCGAAGATTGGCTGCGCATAAGAATAGCGGAAGATGGGGAGTTGCGCAAGATGGGTTGGTAGCCGGCGCTTTAACGCCCATTCCGCGCGCATCCCGACGAGCGCTAAAGCGCTTACTACCAACCGGCGCGCGCCAGCGCCACCGCGCCGAGCACCCCCGCGCGCCTTCCCAGCCCCGGCCGCACGATGTACTCCGCGAGCCCCGGCTTCAGCCACGGCGACCGGATATACCCGTTCAGCAGCCGTTCCACCGCGCGGCGCACCTTGCCCAGCAGGTGCTCCTGCTCGGCCACCCCGCCGCCGAGGATGATCATCCGGGGCGCGACGGTCACGATCATGTTCGTCAGCGCGTGGGCGAGGTAGCCCGCCTCCAGGTCCCAGGCGGGGTGTTCGGGGGGCAGCGTCTGCGCGGGCTGGCCCCACCGCCTGGCGATGGCCGGGCCGGACGCCAGCCCTTCGAGGCAGTCGCCGTGATAGGGGCACGCGCCGCCGAAGAGCGCCACTTCCTGCGGGTCGCGCGGGAGGCGCATGTGCCCCATCTCGGGGTGCAGGAGGCCATGCACCGGCCGGCCGGCCACCAGCAGCCCCCCGCCGACTCCGGTCCCCACGGTCAGGTACACCAACGGATCGCGGCCCTGCCCGGCGCCCCACGTCTGCTCGCCGAGCGCGGCGGCGTTGACGTCGGTGTCGAAGAAGACGGGCAGGCCAAGCGCAGCGCGCAGCGCGCCGACGAAATCGGTGTTGCCCCAGCCCGGCTTGGGGGTCGTGGTGATGTAGCCGTAGGTGGGCGAGGCCGGGTCAAGGTCGACCGGGCCGAACGAGGCGATGCCGAGGCCGGCGAGCGGCTCGCCGCCCGCCGCTTCTTTAAAGAAGCGGATCGCGCGGCCGAAGGTCTCCGCGGGGGTGGTGGTGGGGAAGGTGGTCTCCGCGCGCACGTCGTCTGGCCCGGACGCGACCGCGCAGACGAACTTGGTGCCGCCGGCCTCGATGCCTCCGTAGAGTGTTGCCATGATGATTCCTCGGGTGGGTGAAAAGATTCGCGGGGTATTGTAATCGATAAGCCGGAAAAAGCCTTGCCGCGGCGTTCATCTGGATGACCGGAGATGCAGCCATTGTTTCTGGCGCCCCGCGCTGCCGCGCCACTTTCGCAGCGCAATTTGCGGCGTCTCTCACTTGTGCTATGCTACCGGTCATTGTCATCCCGCCGCGCTGTTGTTCAACTACCCCGGAGTGTTGCCGCCGTCCAAAATCTGACCGCCTTCCTTGATTTCCGTCCCGCGTCTCACGTCTCCTGCAGGAGGTCCAACGATGCCTTACCTCTTCCTGGCGCACATCGGGCCGGTGCAAGATTTCATTGCCAGCGCCCGGCGCAGCCGCGACCTGTGGTTTGGGTCGTGGCTGCTGAGCGAGCTGTCGAAAGCCGCCGCGGCTGCCATCGCTGCGAGCGGCTCCGGCAGCCTGATCTTCCCCTCTCCGCCCCCGCCTTCTGAAAACGCGCGGGGGCCGTCCCTCACCAGACCGAACATTCCCGAGCTCGAGCCAAACAGCGACTTCAACGTCGCCAACAAGGTCCTCGCCTTGATTGAGGGCGACCCGGTCGCGCTGGGTGACGCGGTGCGCGCCGCAACGCTCGACCGGCTGCGCGCCATTCGCAAGGTCGCCTACGCCAGCATCCACGGTCCGTTCAACGAGGACATCGCCCGCAAACAGGTCGACGACCTCCTCGAATTCTACTGGGCCGCGGTCCCGTTCGACCCGCCCGCCGACTACCGCGCGGCGCGCGAGCAGCTTGAGGCGGTTATGGCCGCGCGCAAGGCCACGCGCAACTTCGGCAAAGTCACGTGGGGCTCTTCGCAGCCGAAGTCCTCCCTCGACGGGCAGCGCGAGTCGGTCATCCCGGAAGACCAGTACGACCGGCTGACGCGCCGCGAGTTGTTCGAGCAGTACGGCGTGCGCCCCGGCGAGCGGCTGGACGGCGTGGGGCTGCTCAAGCGGCACGGCGAGCGCCGCGGCGACCCGCGCTTCTTCAGCACGTCGCACGTGGCTGCGCTGCCGCTGCTCGCGCGGCTGCCGGCCTCCGCAAAGCCGGCGGTGGACGCGTACGTCGCCGCGCTGCGCGACCTCGGCATGGACAAGCCGAACCAAGTGCCGGGGAAGGGCCACTCCGCGTTCGGGACCCACGACGGCCATCTGCTCTTTGAGGAGCGGCTGGCCGAGCAGCTCGAAGGCGCGGCGCTGGCCGACGCGCGGCGGTTGCTGCGCGATTTTCTCGAAACGCAGTTGCAGGGCAAGCGCCCCCGCCCCTACTACGCGCTGCTCCGCGCGGACGGCGACCGCATGGGGCAGGCCATCGAGCGCATTGACGACATGAAGCGCCATCAGGAGCTTTCCGCGCGGCTGGCCGAATTTGCGGGCGAGGCGAAGAGGCTTGTGGAAGACTACGACGGCTGGCTCATCTACTCCGGCGGCGACGATGCGCTCGCCTTCCTGCCCCTGCATCAAGCCCTCCCGTGCGCCGCAAAGCTGGCCCGCGCCTTCCGCGGCCCTATGTCCGCCTTCGACACCGATACGCCCGGCGTTCACCCGACCCTCTCCGTGGGCATCGCGGTCGCGCACCATCTCGATCCGTTGAGCGACGCGCTCGAGCTGGCCGCCGAAGCCGAGCGCGCGGCCAAGCGCACGCGTAACGCGGTTGCGGTCACGGTGAGCAAGCGCAGCGGCGTGGACCGCACGGTGAGCGGCGCGTGGGGTAAGCTCGATACGCGGCTGGAGAAGTTCATCGGCCTCCACCTTGCGGACGCGGTGCCCGATGGCGCGGCGTTCGAGCTGGCGACCCTCGCGCGCCGGCTCACAGTCGACCCGAAGGACCCCGCGCACAAGTCGCTGACTGCGGCGATGGGCGCGGAGGCCGTCCGCATCCTCGAACGCAAACAGCCCGAGGGCGGCCGGCAGAAGCAGATCGCCAGAAAAAATCTGGAAGAACTCAAGGCGCTAACTGAGGCGGGCGACGTGTCGATCGGCCAGCTTGCGGACGAGCTGATCGTCGCGCGCGAGTTCGCCCGCGCGGTGAGCCTCGCGCAGCCCGCCTTGCCCGAAGCGAAGGAGGTCGTCGCATGACCACCTGGATCATCGAGCCGCGCGACCCGTTGATTGCGCGCGACGGCCGGCCGTTCGGCGCGACGCCCGGCGCGCGCGCCCGTTCGCTCGGCTTCCCCTTCCCCTCCACGACTACCGGCGCGTTTCGCACGCGGCTGGGCCAGGACGCGGCCGGGGTCTTTGTGGCGCAGGGGGACGCGCTCGCCAACCTGCGTAAGGTGGCGGTGGCCGGGCCGCTGCTGGTCGAGCTGGACGCCGCGGGCAGCATCATCGACTGGCTGCTGCCCGCGCCCGCGGATGCGCTCCCCACGGAGCTACAGCCTGCGCAGGAGGGCCGCCTGCGCCGCGTGCCCCTTGCGCCGCTGGCGCTGCCGCCGGGCTGCCTGAGCGACCTGCTGTCCGAGGGACTCGCGCCGGTCGGGCCGAGCGGCATCGACCTTCGCAAGCCCTACGCCGGCGCGCCGCGCTTCTGGAGCCACAAGGCCGCGTTCGAGCCGTGGTTGATCGCCGCGCAGGCCGACCCCGCCGACGGCATTCCCGCGGACTCGCTCGGCCTTCGGCGGCTGGAGGAGAACTGGCGCACGCACGTGAGCATCGACCCCGCGCGCCAGGCCGCGGCCGAGGGGCTGCTGTTTCAGACGGCCGGGCTGGAGTTTACCGCGGTGCGCAAGGCGGAGGAGGACGAAGCGGCGCGCGCGTTTCGGCGGCTGGCCCTGGCCGTGGCGAGCGAGGGGCAGATCGCGGCGGGGCTGGGTGCGGTCGGCGGCGAGAGCCGGTTGGCCGCGTGGCGCGCGAGCGCCGATCCCTTCCCGCGCTGCCCGCAAGGGGTGGTGGACGCGGTGCTGGCGGCGCGCGCGTGCCGCGTCATCCTGCTGACGCCCGCCTGCTTTGCGGAGGGCTACCGCCCCGCGACGGACTGGCTGTCGGAACGCGTTCCGGGCGTCCGCCCCGAGCTGGTCGCCGCAGCCGTAGGCCGCCCCGCGGTCGTGTCGGGCTGGGACTACGCCGCGCAGCCGAAGCGCGTTCCCAAGCCGACCCGCCGCCTGGCCCCCGCGGGCAGCGTGTATTTCCTGCGACTGGCCGGCGACGGGCCGGATGGCAAACCGACGGAAGATGCGGTGCGCGCGTGGCTCGATGCGGTCTGGATGCGCTGCGTGAGCGAGGCCGAGCAGGATCGTCTCGACGGCTTCGGCCTGGCCGCGGTCGGCGCGTGGTCGGGTGAACTGATGAAGGTGGAGGCGCGAGCATGAGAAAGCCGCCTGTGATTCAAGCACCTCCCGTGACGGCGCGACCGCTGACCGGGTACGTGACAGAGGTGCGGCGGTACAAGGTGATTACGCCGCTGTTCGGCGGCGGGGTGGAGCCGGGGGTCGCGGACCCGATTAGCGTGGTGCGCGCGACGGAGGTGCGCGGGCATCTGCGGTTCTGGTGGCGGGCCATGATGGGTGGCAGCTTCGCCACCCTCGATGACCTGCGCCGCCGCGAGGCCGAGATATGGGGCAGCACCGAGGCCCCGTCGGAGATTCAGGTGCGCGTGCTGGACGACCAGTTGGTTGCCGGCGCACCAGAGGTCGCCTTCCGCGTCATCCGCGACGGCAACAAGCTCAAGGTCGCCGCGTCCCCGAAGATCGCGCCGTACGCGGCCTTCCCGCTGCTGCCCGACAAAAACGAGCAGAAGCAGGCCGGCTGGGAGTCGGAGCCGGTGCGCGTTGACGTTGCGTTTGCCCTGGAGTTGACCTGCAACGTCGATTATGCCGGCGACCTGGCCGCGGCGCTGTGGGCGTGGGAGACGTTCGGGGGCATTGGCGCGCGGACGCGCCGCGGCTTCGGCGCGCTCCACCACACGGGCGGCGACCCCTACCCTGGTGAGGCCGGCCGCGCGGAGCGCCTGATTCGCGACCGTCTCCGTCAGTCGTCCCACGGCCGCGGCGCCGTCGCCGACGTGCCGCTGCTGACGCCCGGCCTCAAGTTTCGCGTGCTCGGCCCGTTCGACAACGTCAACAAGCCGTTCCGCGACCCGGTTGCCGCGTGGCAGGACGCGCTGGCCGGACTGAACGCGTTCCGCCAGGCGCGCCACGGCAGCAAGTACGGCCCCAGCAAGTGGCCGGAGGCGGACGAGATTCGACGGCGCTACGGCCTCGGCGCAAAGATGCCCCCCACCTCGCCGCCCACGGAGCCGATCCGCAAGTTCCCGCGCGCGGCGTTCGGCCTGCCCATCGTGTTTCACATGCCGCACGACCGGCGCATCAGCGACGAGCTCACCCTCGAAGGCCGTCCCGACGATGAACGCAAGCTCCGCTTCGACCGGCTCGCCTCGCGGCTGATCCTGCGCCCGCTGGTCTGTCAGGGGGGCGCGTTCGCCCTCGCCGCGGTCCTCGATGGCCCCGAACTGCCCCCGCTCGGCGCGCAGCTTAAGGGTTCGCCCGGCGATCCGCGCGCGGACACGCGCCTCACCGCGCGGGAGGCTGACCGCGTGCCGCCGCTGCGCGAGGCGAAGCAGAACGACCCGCGCCTCGACGCAACCGATGTTCTCGCCGCATTTCTCACCTGGCTATAACAGGAGCCGCATCATGACCGCCAAACTCATGCTTCTCCATGCCGTTTCGCCCCTCCACGCCGGAACCGGTCAGGGCATCGGCGTCATCGACCTGCCGATCGCGCGCGAGAAGGCCACGAACCTGCCTCACGTGCCCGGCTCGACCCTCAAAGGCATCCTGCGCGATAACTGCCCGGACGATGACCTGCGCGACCGCGTTTTCGGCAAGCTCAAGCCCTCCGACCCCCAGGACTTCTACGCGGGGTCGGCGCAGTTCTCGGACGCGCGGCTGCTGCTCATGCCGGTCCGCAGCCTGTACGGGACGTTCGCGTGGGTCACGTGTCCTTACATCCTCGCGCGGCTGGCGCGCGATTTGAAGGATGCAGGGCTGACGGGGCCGGCCGCGGACGCGCCTGAGCCGCAGAGCAAGGATACGTGCCTCGTCACCTCGAAGGACGCGGTCATTGCGCCGCCGGCCGGGCAGCCCGCGAAAGTCTTCCTCGAAGACCTCGACTTTACCGCGGCCATCAGCCAGCCGCTGGGGACGTGGGCTGCGTGGATCGCGGGCAAGCTCTTCCCGAACGAACCCGGCTGGCAGACGCGGCTCACCAACCGCCTCTGCCTGATCCACGATGACCGCTTCGCGTTCCTGCTCGACACGGCCACCGAGATCACCGCGCGCATCCGCATCGACGACGATAAGAAGACCGTGGCCGACGGCGGGCTGTGGTACGAGGAGGCGCTGCCGGTCGAGACCGTGCTGGCCGCGCTCGTACTCGCCCGCAAGGTCGAGGCCACGGTGGACGAGGTCGACCGGCTGCTGACCGGGCTGGCGGGCACAGTGTTGCAGGTTGGCGGCAAGGCGACCGTGGGCCGCGGGCTCTGCCGCTTTCAGGTCAGTTAAGGAGGCTGCCATGCGTACTCGTGAGCAACAGCGCGCTGCGACCATCTACGAGCAGGTGAAGACGCAGGTGCTGCCGATGGCCGAGGCCGACCGCAAGCATTACGGCGCGATGGCCCACCAGCTTCCAATCCTCGTGCGGACCGCGGGGCTGTGCCAGGCGCTTGAATTTGTGGAGTCGCGCGACAAAGCCTACCTGAACCTGCTGCTCGATCATCTCGCTGCGGCGGTGGGCGTGCGGGGGCGCGCGGAGCTGCTGAACCGCAGTCGCACGGACGACCTGGAAGGCTACATGTGGCTGACGCGCGAGGTGATGGCCGCGCTGGTGTGGCACAAACGCTTCGCGCAGTCGATCCTGCACGTGAAGCCGGACGATGCGGAGCGCGACCGATGACCCCCCGCGTGAAACCTGCCGAATGGCCCCAACCGCCGAAGACGGCCAACGCGGGGCTGTGGCTTGATAAATACATCGGCAGGCAGCAGAAGGCCGACGACACGAAGGACACCCGCCGCAACCTCGTCCGCCAGGTCGCGGAGATCGCCGAAGCGGCGGATTATGCGGACTTCTTCGCCCTGTGGAAGGCCGCGCTCGCCGCATGGCCGGCCGGCCGCGCTGGCGAACAGCTCCTGCTGGCGAACGCGCGCGTGCGGACGCGGATGGTGGTCGGGCTGGGCGCGGAGAGCGTGCTGGAGACCGCCATCCACCTGCACCGGACGTACGGCGTGCCTGTTATTCCGGGCAGCGCGTTGAAGGGGCTGGCGCGCTCTTACGCGCTCCATCGGCTCGACGAGACGCTGTGGGGCGCGGGGTCGGACGCGTTCAAGATCGTGTTCGGCCTTGCGCCGACGGGCCGCGAGACGGGGCAGGAACGTCCGCCCGACGATCCGGCCAACTTCATGGGCGCGGGCTACGTGACCTTCTTCGACGCGCTGTACGTGCCCGGATCGGGGTTTGACCATCGGGGCCTGCACGTGGACGTGCTGGCGGTGCATCATAAGCGCTACTACGAAGGCGCGGCCGCGCCCGCGGACTGGGACAGCCCGACGGTGGTTCCCTTCCTGAGCGCGAC
>CAZPTI010000152.1:0-11723 GCA_964588925.1 uncultured Anaerolineales bacterium
GTTAGGATGTCGGTTGCCATTGCCTGACCGAAAGTAAACAGTCGCGTTATTATAAATGACGCCTGCGTAATTAACAAACCGCTCTAAACCTGAAAGTTAGGAGGAGACGTGGTATAATGGCCGATTGTTGGAGAAATCGGAGTCATGTCGTTACTGATCGCAACCGGCCTCGCCAAAGCCTTCGGCGCGCTCGATGTCTTTTCCGGCATCGACTTGCGGATTGAGGAAGGCGACCGGATTGGCTTTGTGGGCGCGAACGGCGCGGGCAAGACGACGCTGCTGCGGATTATCGCGGGCACGGAGGCGCAGACCGCGGGCGAGGTGTCGCGCAAACGCGGGCTGACGGTGGGTTATCTGCCGCAGGACCCGCCGCCCGCGCGCGAGCAGACGCTGCATGCCGCGATGCTGGAAGTGTTCGCGCCGGTGTTGGAACAGAGCGCCGCGCTGCGCGAGATGGAGCACCGGCTGGCCGACGCGGCTGCATCGGGCGCGGACGACTATGAGTCGCTGCTGGAAGCCTACGGTCACGCGCAAACCGCCTTCGAGGTCGCGGGCGGGTATGACTACGAGACGCGCATCCGGCAGGTGCTCGGCGGGCTGGGGTTCAACGAAGATGAGCATGACAAGCCACTGGCGCACCTGAGCGGCGGCGAGCGGACGCGCGCGGCGCTGGCCGAGCTGCTGCTGCGGCAGCCCGACCTGCTGCTGCTCGACGAGCCGACCAACCATCTCGACCTTGAAGCGGTGGAGTGGCTGGAGGACGCGCTGCTCAGATGGAAGGGCGCGCTTGTGGTGGTGGCGCACGACCGCTATTTCCTGGACAAGGTCGCGAACCGCATCTGGGACATGAACTTCGGGCGGCTGGAAACGTACCGCGGCAACTACTCCGCCTTCCGCACGCAGAAGGAGATGCGGCTGGACCGGCAGCGGCAGGAGTGGGAGAGCCAGCAGGAGTTCGTCGCCAAGACCGAGGAGTTCATCCGCCGCAACCTGGCGGGCCAGCGCACAAAGGAAGCGCAGGGGCGAAGAACGCGGCTGGAGCGGTTCCTGCGCGACGAGGCCATCGACCGGCCGCAGGATCAGCAGCAAATCCGGCTCGGCCTGACGACGCAAATCCGGTCGGGCGACCTGGTGCTGGCGACAAAGGACCTGGCCGTCGGGTATGACCGGCCACTCTTCTACGCGGAGGACGCGGAAATCCGCCGCGGGGACCGCGTTGCGCTGATCGGACCGAACGGCGCGGGTAAGACGACCTTGCTGAAAACGATTCTGGGCCAAATCCCGCCGCTGCAGGGGCGCATCCGCTTTGGCGCAAGCGTCGAGGTGGGTTATCTCGCGCAGGCGCAGGCCGGGCTGGACCCTGACGAGACGGTGCTGGACGCGATCCTCGACGTGCGCAACCTGCCGCTGACGCAGGCGCGGAATTTCCTGGGGCAGTTCCTGTTTCGCGGGGACGACGTGTTCCGCACCATCGGCACGTTGAGCGGCGGGCAGCGGAGCCGCGTCGCGCTCGCGCGGCTGACGCTGCAAGGCGCGAACTTCCTGCTGCTCGACGAGCCGACGAACCATCTGGACCTGGACACGCAGGAAATCCTGGAGCAGGTGCTCAGGCAGTTCCCCGGCACGGTGCTGCTGGTCACGCATGACCGGTGGCTGGCGCGATCCATTGCCACGCAGGTGTGGCGCGTGGACGGCGACGAGATGCGCGCCTACAAGGGGAACTACGAGGAGTATCTGAAACTGCGCGCTTTGGAGTCAGAGGGCGCGCTGCCGGGATCGAACGGCGACGACGACGCGCGTCAGAGGGCGCAACTGGAAGCCGAGCGCGAGCGCTCCCGCGAGGAACGGCGGCAACGCAAGGCCGCGGAGAAGCGCGCGGAACAGGCTGCGGCGATGGAAACGCGCATTCACGAGTTAGAGGCGCGGCTGGGGCAGTTGAGCAACCAGCTCGAGGCGGCCAGCATCACCGGGGATGTGGCGAAGGTGCACCGGCTGGGGGTGGAATACCAGCAGACCGATGCGGAGTTGCACCGCGTGATGTCGGAGTGGGCGGAGCTGGCGTAGGCTCCACCAGGCAAAGAGGTAGAGATGAACTTCAATATTGAAACGCCGCTCATCATGGACGAACATGGAGCAATCCGAGTAAAGGGCACGCGGATTACGATAGATACCATCATCGCTGTGTTTCGCAACGGCGCTTCACCGGAAACGATCGCCGACATGTTTCCCACCCTGGAATTGGCTGACGTCTATTCCGTCCTGAGCTTCTATCTGCAAAGGCGAGATGAGGTTGAAGACTATCTAGCGAAACGCGAGCGAAAAAGCGAAGCTCTGCGCGCTGAAATGGAGCGCCGTTTTCCGTCCAACGGGTTGCGCGAGCGCTTGCTGGCAAGAAAGGCGCAGCTAGAGGGCCAGCCGTGATTCGTTTTCTCGCTGACGAGAACTTTAACGGTCACATCGTTTCAGGGGTGAGACGGCGCCTGCCAGAAGTGAACATTGTTCGAGTCCAGGATGTCGGCCTGGAGGCCACGGATGACCGAACAATGTTGAACTTTGCCTCTGGCGAGGGCCGAGTTGTGTTAACGCACGATGTAGACACGATGGTGTCATTCGCTTACGACGTAATCGTGTCAGGAGCTCCATTTGCGGGAATTATCCTTGTTGATGCTGAGGCCGGTTTGGGGCAGGTTATCGAGGATTTGTTCCTCCTGTGCTTATGCAGCAACGATGATGAGTTGCAGGGACAAGTCAAATACTTGCCTTTGAAGTGATGGAGCGCGCATGAAACCCTTCGTCATCGGCCTCACAGGTAGCATCGGCTGCGGGAAGAGCCACGTGCTCCACACGCTGGTGAAGCTCGGCGCGGAGGGGATCGACGCGGATAAGGTGGCGCATGAGGTGATGGCGCGGGGCGCGCCCGCTTATGAACCGGTTATCGAGGCGTTTGGGCGCGAAATCCTGACTGAGAATGGCGCGATTGACCGGACCAAGCTGGGCGCGCGCGTGTTTGGCGACCCGGCCGCGCTGGCGCAGCTTGAGGCCATCGTTCACCCGGCTGTATACGCGGAGACGAAGCGCCGCATCGAGCAGAGCAACGCACCCGCGGTCGCGATCGAGGCGATTAAGCTGCTTGAAGCGGGGTTCAGCGTCGGGCTGTGCGACGAAGTGTGGGTCGTGGTGTGCAGCGAGGCGGAGCAACTGGCGCGGCTGGCGCGCTCGCGCGGGATGAACGCTGATGAAGTGCGGCGGCGCCGCGCAAATCAGATGGCGCCGGAGCTGATGGCCGAGCGCGCGGACCGAATTATCCGCACGGACGGCACGCTCAAAGATACTGCGGACGAGGTGTTGCGGCTGTGGGTGGAGTTAGGCCTGCCCCTGCCGACGAAGCCCTCTGCGCATTAACGCTCGCCCGGAGAGGGAACGATGCGGAAACTGTGGAATAACCACCCGAATCTGGTTTCGTGGGCCGCGCTGGCGGTTGGCATGGTCGTCATCGTCGTCATTGCGGCGCGCAACGTGGGGTTTCAGCCGGGCCAGTGGGCCGCGGTGATTGCCGCCACGGTTGCGCTGGCCGGCCTGTGCGTCTGGATCATTAGCTGGGAAGATGATGCGGACGCGGATACCGTCACTGGCAAGGAGCAGGACGCTGCCGCGGGCGCATCCGAGCGCGCGGCGAGCGGTGATGTATGAGCAAGCGCGATTATTACGAAGTCTTAGGCGTGGCGAAGAACGCGGACGAGGGCGCGATTAAGGGCGCCTACCGCCGCCTGGCGCGCCAGCATCATCCCGACGTCAACAAAGAGCCGGACGCCGAGGAACGCTTCAAGGAGATCAACGAGGCGTACGAAGTCCTCAGCGACCCGGACCGCCGCGCCGCGTACGACCGGTATGGGCACGCGGCGACGCAGGGCTTCCCCGGCGCAGGTGCGGGCGGGTTTGGCGCGGGCGGATTCCAGGACCTGAACGACATCTTCGGCGACCTGTTCAGCGGGTTCGGCGGGTTCGGCAGCCGGAGCGGCGCGGCTCGCGGGCCGGCGCGCGGGGCTGACCTGCGTTACGACCTCGAAATCAGCTTTCAGGAAGCCGTGTTCGGTGCGGAGAAGGAAATCGAGGTGCCGCGGTGGGAGTCGTGCCCGGTGTGCAACGGATCGGGCGCGGAGCCGGGCACCAAGCCCATCCGCTGCCCGCAGTGCAACGGGACGGGCGAAGTGCGTCGCGCGCAGCAGACTATCCTCGGCCAGTTCGTCAGCGTGACGACCTGCCCGCGCTGCAACGGCGAACGGGAGATTGCGCCGACGCCCTGTACGAACTGCAGCGGACAGCGCCGCGTACGCGTGACGCGCAAGATTGTGGTCACGATCCCCGCGGGCGTGGACGATGGCATGCGCATCCGCCTTGCCAACGAGGGTGAGCCGGGCGAGCGCGGCGGGCCTGCGGGCAGTCTCTTCGTCGTGCTGTCGGTCAGGCCGCACCCGCTCTTCCAGCGACAGGAAAACGACGTCGTTCTCGAGCTGCCGGTCAACATCGTGCAGGCTGCACTGGGGGCCGAGGTCGAGGTGCCGACGCTGGAGGGTAAGGAAAAGATCAACATCAAGCCCGGCACGCAGCATGGCGAAGTCATCCGGCTGCGCGGCAAGGGCGTGCCCATCCTCCGCACCAATGGCCGCCGTGGGGATCAGTTGGTCCACGTCAAGGTGGTCGTGCCGGAGCGACTGAACGACAAGCAGAAGAAGCTGCTGATGGAACTGGGGCAGTCGCTGGGGCTGGAATCGCTGGGCAAGGACAACCGGAACCTGTTCGAGAAGTTCCTGGATTCGGTGGGGAACGCGCTGGGGTAAGGCATGGACTGGATCGAGATCAGCGTGAAGGCCGACGGCGAGGCGGCTGAGGCGGTCAGCGAGCTGTTCAACCGGCTCAATTCGCGGCCGGATGGGCAAGGCGGCGCGGTCACGGAGGTGAGTGGGTGGGACCCGGTCGGGGAAGACCACCATACGTTCGTCATCGTCAAGACCTACCTGCCCGCGGGTGAGCCGACCACGGCTGAGGCGCAGCGACAAATCGAAGAGGGGCTGTGGTTCCTCGGCCGCGTCTACCCGCTCGGCGAGCCGCAAATCCGGCCGCTCAAAGAGGAAGACTGGGCGAACGCGTGGAAGGCGAGCTACAAGCCGCTCAAGGTGGGGCGCTTCCTCATCATCCCCTCGTGGGAGCGCGAGACGGTCCGCGCCGGAGAGGGCGAGCTGCCCGTTATCCTCGATCCGGGCATGGCGTTCGGCACGGGGTTGCACCCAAGCACGCAGCTTTGCATGCTGGCGATGGACGGCGTAGTCGGGCCGGAGACGCGCGTGCTCGATGCAGGGTGCGGGTCGGGCATCCTGAGCATTGCTGCCGCGCGGCTGGGCGCGCAGCAGATCGACGGATTCGACATTGACCCGATCGCGTCGCGCGCGACGGCGGAAAACGCCGCGCTGAACGATCTCCCCGTCTCCATCAACGTCGTCACCAGCGGCGGACCGGACAGCGCGCCATTCTGGCAGCAGGGCGGCGCGCCGCGGCAGTGGGACGTCCACCTGGTGAACATCCTGCCCCATGTCATCACATCATTGCTGGATCTCGGCCTGGCGCGCCATCTGGCGTCCGGCGGGAAGATGATTCTCGCGGGCATCATTGCGGAGCGCGAGCCTGATCTGCGCAACCATCTCGACCGCTACGGCCTCAAAGTAAGCCGCCGCCTGTCGCAGGGCGACTGGGTGTCGCTGGTGGTCGAATGAGGGCCGACTATCCCATCCTCGATTTCAATCCGTCTGCGCACGCGGTCATTAAACCGCACGGGCGAAAATTGGGGTAAGCGCGTGCATCGCTTCTTTGTCTCCGGCGCGCTGCTGGCGCAGCAGCCCGTCATCCTTACAGGCGACGTCGCGCACCAGATGCGCCGCGTGCTGCGGCTGGCGCCCGGCGACCGCGTGACCCTGCTCGATGGCGAGGGGTGGGCGCACGAGGCGGAGGTCAACGCAGTCACGAGCAAGGACGCGCGGCTGACCGTCCTCTCGCGTTTCGCAGCCGCGGGCGAGCCGCGCGTGCGCGTTACGTTGCACCAGGCGGTCTTAAAGGGCGAGCGGTTCGAGTGGGCGCTGCAGAAGGGCACCGAGGTCGGCGTGAGCGCGTTCGTGCCGCTTGTGACCGAGCGGACGATCATCGACGACCTGCACGCGGTCGAAGGCAAGCGCGAACGGTGGCAGCGGATCATTCGAGAGGCGGCGGAGCAAGCGGGCCGCGGGCGCGTGCCCCTGCTGTTGCCCGGCCAACTGTTGCGCGGCGCGGTGAAAGGACCGCCGCAACCGGTGGAACAGGAGGCGCTGCGGCTGATCCCGTGGGAGGGCGAGCGCAGCCTGACGCTGCGCGAGGCGCTGGCCGCGTGTAACTTCTCCGGTGAGCCGCGCATCGAACTGTTCGTAGGGCCCGAAGGGGGCTTCACCGACGCAGAGATCGACTGGGCGCAACGCCACGGCGTCAGGCCTGTTACGCTGGGGCCGCGAGTCCTGCGCGCGGAGACTGCCGGGTTGGTCGCAACGTCGGCAATCCACTATCATGCGGGCGAATTTTAGGGTACGCTGAGACCCGACGGGTTACTAAAACCCGGCGGGTCTGCATTCATAAGGGAAGGCAAGAGGATGGACGGACTGAACTTCAACCTGAACATGGGCGGCGGCGAAGAACGGCTGCCGGAGGAAACGGAAACCGAGAAGCTGCCGCGGCCGGAGATCGAGAACGTCATCATTGTTGGCAGCGGCCCGGCGGGTTGGTCGGCCGCCATCTACACCGCGCGCGCCAACCTGCGCCCCCTGCTGATCACCGGCAACGAGCTGGGCGGGCAGATCGCACTGACGACGGAGGTCGAAAATTTCCCCGGCTTCGAGCAAATCCAGGGGCCGGAGCTGGTCGAGCGGATGCAGAAGCAGGCCGAGCGCTTCGGAACCGAGGTGCTGATCGACTACGTGACCGAGATCGACGTGGACGGGCCGCCCTTCACCGTGCGGACCGCGAGCGGGCTGGAGTTCAAGACGAAGGGCATCATCGCGGCGACGGGCGCTTCACCGCGGCGGCTGAACGTGCCGGGCGAAGAGCGGTTGACCGGCCGCGGGGTAAGCTACTGCGCGACCTGCGACGGCTTTTTCTTCCGCAACCGCGACGTGATGGTGGTCGGCGGCGGGGACAGCGCCTTGCAGGAAGGGCTTTTCCTGACCAAGTTTGCGTCGAAAGTGCGGATTGTTCACCGGCGAGACGTGCTGCGCGCGGGCGCGGTGCTCCAGCGCCGGGCGAAGGAGAATCCGAAGATCGAGTTTGTCTGGAACACGGTCGTGGAGAGCATCAACGGCGAGCAGAAGCTGGAAAGCGTCACGCTGCGGAACCTTGAGACGGGCGAGGCGACGGTGAGCAAGACGGACGGGCTGTTTGTCTACGTCGGCCATCTGCCGAACAACCAGCTCTTCCTGGGCAAGCTGGCGATGGACGAGGAAGGCTACCTGGTCACGGACAAGCTCATGCGGACGAGCGTTCCGGGCATCTTTGCGGCGGGCGAGATTCAGGATCACCGCTTCAAGCAGGCGGCAACTTCCGCCGGGCAGGGCGTCGCCGCGGCGATGGAAGTGGAGAAGTACCTGGCTGACCTGGAAGATCGGACATATCCCGGACGGGAAGAGACGTATACCGAAGTCGAGCTGGCCGCGTAAGCAAAGACACCGCAAAGACACGAAGGTTCGCAAAACTATTGCGCGCCTTCGTGTCTTTGTGGTTTAATGCGCCTCAATGAGCGAACTTATATCCGCGCTGCAAGACTACCAGCGCCGCGCCGCAGCAGCCACGAAACAGGTTTACACCTGCCCGCCGTTTCATCTCTACCTGCACCCCTCCGACAGCTTTCGCTTCTACAATTTCGCCATCCCGGATCATCCTATCGACGAGTTGTCGCAGGAGGAGCTGGACGCGCTCGAAGGCGCGTTCGTGGCGCATGACCGGATGCTCCGCTTTGAGTTCCTCCACGAATACACGCCGCGGTTGCGCCGCATCCTTGACGCGTTCGCCGTGCCCCTGGAAAGCGAAAACCCGCTGCTTGTCTGCCGGCCCGCAACATGGACGGCGCTCCCGCATCCGCCCGGCTTTGAAGTCCGCCGACTCACGCACGACTCGCCTGACGAGGATATCGCGGCTAACATCAACGTGGGCAGCCGTGGGTTTGGGGAGGTGGGGCGGGATGCGACGCCGGAGCGCATCGCGGACTTGCGAAGGCGGCTGGGCGCGGGAAACGAGTATTTCCTCGCGCTCATCGACGGCGAACCAGCCGGCGTGGGCGCGTATATGATCCCGCTCGATGGGATTACGGAAGTCGTGGGGATCGCGACGCTGCCCGAATACCGGCGACGCGGCATTGCGGCCGCGGTGACGGCGGAGATCACGCGTCATGCGTTCGATAATGGCGTGACGCTCGCCTTCCTGACGGCGGCAGATGATGATGCGAGCCGGGTGTATCAGCGGTCGGGCTACCGAAGGACAGGCACGGGCCTGGCGTACGGCGGGGAATAGAAAGGCCCGACGGGTTTTTAGCAACCCGTCGGGCCTGAAGATTGAGTTACCGCGCCGTCTTGCGCGTGGTCACGTCGAAGATCACAGCGGCGGCGAGGATGAGGCCGCGCACGATGTACTGCAAGGCAATGTCGGTGCCCATCAGGTTCATGCCGGACGTGAGCGACATGTAGACGAGCGCGCCGATGACGGAGCCGAGGATCGTGCCGATGCCGCCGGCCGGCGACGCGCCGCCGATAAAGGCCGCAGCAATAGCGTCCAGCTCGAACAACTGACCGGCCTGCGGTGTGGCGGAGCGCAGACGGGAGGCGAACAGGATGCCAGCCAGCGCGGTCATGAGGCCCATCGACATGAAGACGAGGTACGTGATGCGCTTCACGTTGACGCCGCTCAAGGCCGCGGCTTCGGGGTTGCCGCCGAGCGCGTAGATGTGACGCCCAAGAACGGTCTTTGTCGTGATGAAGTGGTAGATCGCCACCACCACGAGCATGATGACGACGGTCCAGGAAAGACCGTTGTACCCCGCCAGCACCCACGTCACCGCGCCGAGCAGGACCGACACGAAGACCAGTTGCACCGCGAAGAGGTTGGTCGGCAGCACCTCGAAGCCGTAGGACATCTTTGTGCGGCGGTTGTTGATTCGGCTGATCACAAACAGCACAATGGCGATCAACCCCAGCACGAGAGTGAGTTTGTGAACTCCCGGCAAAAAGTTGTCCAGGCCGGGGATGTCCGGGATGTAGCCGTTGCCGATCGCATTAAACACGTTGTTCTCGACGATGACTGTACCCGTGCCTGCGAGCAGCAACAGCAGCACACCGCGATACGCCAACCAACCGGCAAGCGTGGCAACGAACGCGGGGATGCCTAGCTGGGCCACCAGAAAACCGGTGATGCTGCCAGCCGCCACGCCGACGGCGAGCGTGATGGGGATGACCAGCCAGATCGGGAGGCCCATTTTGGTCAGCATAATCGCCGCGATTGCGCCGCACAAACCGGCGAGGAAGCCGACAGACAGGTCAATGTGCCGGATGACAATGACCAGTGTCATGCCGACGGCGAGCACGGCGATGTAGCCCGTCTGGTTCAGCAGGTTGCTGATGTTGCGCGACGAGAGGAAGAGGCCGTCCTTGAGCCCCCCTGTGGCAAGCTGGAAGACGACCATGATTACGAACAAGGCGATATACATGCTGTAGTCGCGGATATTCTGTTTCAGCACCTTGCGCAGCGTCGCCATCGTCGACGACTGCGCCGGAGCGGTGGAAGTCGTAGCGGACACCTGGGGCCTCCTTAGTAAGTCGTTGCCAGTTGCATGATGTTTTCCTGCGTCGCGTCTTCAATCGGCACTTCGCCCGCAATCCGGCCTGCCGAGACGACGTAGACGCGGTCGCTCATGCCAAGAACCTCTGGCAGCTCGGAAGAGATCATAATAATGCTCATGCCCTGTTTCACCAGTTCGGACATGATCATATAAATCTCGTACTTCGCGCCCACATCAATCCCGCGCGTCGGCTCATCGAGGATTAACACGTCAGGGTTCACAAACAGCCACTTGGCAACCGACACCTTCTGCTGGTTGCCGCCGCTCAGATTCACCACCTTCTGCTCGATGCTGGGCGTCTTGATGTTCAGCGACTTGCGGTACTGCTCCGCAATCTGGATTTCCGCGTTGTTGTTGACCACCGCGCCGCTGGCGATCTTGCGCAGGTTCGCCAACGTGATGTTCTGCTTGACATCCTGGATGAGCACGAGGCCGGCAACCTTGCGATCCTCGGTCGCATAAGCGATGCCCGACTGAATCGCGTCCGAGGGCTGCGCAAAGTGCGCCTTCTTGCCCTTGACGTAGACTTCGCCGCGCACCTTGTAGCCTTTCGGGTTGCCGAAGAGGCTGAGCGCCAACTCGGTGCGGCCAGAGCCCATCAGGCCGGCAAAGCCGACGATCTCACCC
The DNA here is from genome assembly GCA_964588925.1 of uncultured Anaerolineales bacterium. Lineage (GTDB taxonomy): Bacteria > Chloroflexota > Anaerolineae > CG2-30-64-16 > CG2-30-64-16 > JALOOB01. The sequence continues at coordinate 10,526 of CAZPTI010000152.1, forward strand.
CGGTTAACATGGAAATTGATGTCTTGCAGGATGGTGCGGCCGATCGCCGGGTCATACGCGCTCCAGTTCTTCACCTCGAGCACCACGTCGCCAGTCGCGGTGCGCTCGCGTTTCGGGTAGATGTTGGTGATCTCGCGACCGACCATGTGCTTGATCAGCGCGCCCTCGGTCACTTCACCCTTCCGCGCGTCCAGCGTGACGATGGTTTGCCCGTCGCGCAAGACCGTCACCTTGTCCGCAATCGCGATGACTTCGCGCAGCTTGTGCGAGATCAACACGCAGGTGACGCCGTGCTCCTTAAGCCCGCGAATCAGTTCAAGCAGATTCTCGCTGTCATCTTCGTTGAGCGCGGCAGTCGGCTCATCGAGGATCAGCAGCTTGACATCCTTGCTCAGCGCCTTCGCGATTTCGACCAGCTGCTGCTTGCCGACGCCGAGGGTCTTGACCTGTAGCTCGGGGTTGAGGTCGAGCTTAACCTTTCTGAGCGCCTCGGTTGCGCGTTTGATCGTCTCATTCCAGTCGATCGTTAGCCCGCGCTTGATTTCATTGCCCAGGAAGATGTTTTCGTAGACGGTCAGCTCGGGGACCAGGGCCAGTTCCTGATAGATGATTGCGATACCGGCCCGCTCGCTGTCGCGGATACTGGAGAACCGCTGTTCCTGGCCGTCGAAGAGGATCTGGCCTTCGTAGCTGCCATACGGGTAGAGCCCGCTTAGCACCTTCATAAGGGTCGACTTTCCCGCGCCGTTTTCGCCGACGAGGCAGTGGATCTCGCCTCGTTCCACCTGAAAACTGACGTTGCTCAGGGCCTTGACGCCGGGGAAAGTCTTGGTGATGTTTTTCATCTCGAGGATGGGAGCGCCCATAGCTCACTGCCTCCAGGGACGTAACACCCGGTATATCACGCGTCCTCGCGAAGGCTCTCGCAGGCGCTCCGCGCCTACCCGCCTTCGCGAGGATCACTGCTTGCTTCCCTGATAGGGAAACAGCGTCTTCTCCGTAAGAGAAGACGCTGTCCCGTCGAGTCGGTTACTGCAGGCCGGTGAAGTCGGAGGCCGGATAGTAGCCGGAGTCGATGATCGCGGCCTTGACGTTGTCCTTCGTCACGGTGACGATGGCCGACGGCTTGGCCGGCACGTCGATCTTGCCGTTGTTGTAGGTCGTCGTCTTCTCAGGCTCGCCGCCGGTCAGGTAGGCC
>CAZPTI010000153.1:0-11676 GCA_964588925.1 uncultured Anaerolineales bacterium
GAATCCACCGCGGCTCGTCCTTCGTCGGCAGGATCACGCCCACCGACCCACCCAATGACGCTGCCGCCGTCGGCTGCGCGGCTTCCGCAGTGGGCTGAGCGGGCGCCGCGGTCGGTTGGGCCGGGGCCGTCGTCGGCTGCGCGGCCGGGGTCGCGCACGCGACCAGCACGCTGGCAATGACCATCAGGGCCAGCGCAAGGGAAATCCATCGCTTCGACTGCTTCATGCTTTCTTCTCCTTCTGAGTAGAGAGTAGATGATTTGTCGGTTAAGGGCACGGTTACAGCCAATATAGCACGCAGAGGCGGGGCTGAATACAGGCGCGCCCCTTGCGGCGGTACCGGATTCCCCACAGACCCACTAGGGGAAAACCCCTAAGCCCCTACTCGTCCTTCTGCTCCGCGCGCCTGTAGGGCAAGTCCACCTGGATTAACGCGCCACCGTCCGGCCCGTTCTGAAAGCGCCACTGCCCGCCGAGCAACGCCACGCGCTCAGTGATGCCGAGCACGCCATAGTGACCCTGCTGCGGAAGCTGCGCAAGGTCGAAGTTATCGGGCAGACCGCGGCCGTCGTCCGCGATGGAGAGCATGATGCGCCGCGGGGAGGTCAGCTCAAGACGAACCTCGACCGAATTCGCGTCCGCGTGCTTGCGCACGTTGTTGAGTCCTTCCTGCACGATGCGGAAGATGGACAATTCGCTCGATTCGGCGAGGCGGCCGAGCGCGGGGTCGATCGACAGCCTGACCTGGATGCCGGTTCGCTTGCTCCAATCATATGCGTACGACTGGAGCGCAGAGCCGAGGCCGAGGCTGTCGATGGTGGGCGGGCGCAGGGTGCCGCAGATGTGGCGCAGGTCAGTGATCGCGGTGCGCACGCCGTTGCGGACGGCGAGCAGCTCGGCCGAGAGGTTTGCGTCGGCCTCAGCGTCGGCTTGCAGCTCCTCCAACTGGTACCCGACGCCGAGCAAGTCCTGGATCACCTGGTCGTGAATCTCGCGGGCCAGCCGCTTGCGCTCCTGCTCCAGTTCGGTGAGCAGGCGGCGCTGCGCGTCCTGGAGCGCTACGTTCGCGCGGTCGAGCGCGTTGATCTGGTCGGCCAGTTGGTCGATCAACTGCTGCTCGATGCCGTGGCGGGTCTCCAGCTCGCGTTCGAGGAGCGACTGGCGGTGATACAGCTTTTCGGCCTGCTCGCGCGCGCGGTAGTAGCTGTCCAACGCCCAGATGATGGGGGTAAGCTGCTGCTGGTTCGTCGCGCCGAGCATTGCGGCGAGGATTTCCTCGCGGCTCACCTCGCTGGTGCGATACTCGCCGACGAGCCGTCCGCGACGCAGCACGAGGATGCGGTCGGCGACGGCCATCAGATGGTCAACGTTGTCGCTGGCGAACAGCACAGCCGTGCCCTGCTGCCGCCATTCGCGCACGAGCGCGAGGAGACGTTGCTGGTAGGGGTAACTGAGCACGACACCGGGATCGTCGACCACGATCAGCCGGCGCGGATGCGTCATGGCGCGCGCGATAGCGATGAGTTGCCGCTGCTCGATCGACAGGTCGCCCACGCCGGAGCGCAGCGAGGAGTAGCGCATGCCGAGTTCTTGCAAGATTTGCGACGCGCGCGCGTCCATTTCGTTGACGTCCGGCACGCGCAGCCAGCGGCCCACGACGCTCAGCCCAAGCTCGTTGCCGAGGAACACGTTGCGCGTGATGTCGAGGTTCTCGACCATCTCGGGCTGCTGGGTGATCACCTCGATGCCGAGACGCCGCGCTTGAAACGGCCAGCCGAGCCTGCGCCCGTCGAAGAACAACTCGCCCGCGTCGGGAATTTGCGCGCCGGAGAGGACGAGCGCGACGGTAGTTTTGCCCGCGCCGCTCTGTCCCGCGATACCGACGACCTCGCCCGAATCGATCTCGAAGCTGAGGTCTTCGACGCGCGAAAGTCGACCCACCGACTGGGAGAGGTTAACTGCCCTGAGAAGTGGCGCCATAATGTAACCCCTGCCGCCTTCGCCGCCAGTAATCCAACAGAATCGCCAACAGAATCGCCGTGCCGATAATCGTCATCTGCCAATCCGAAGGGCCGCCCAGCAAAACCAGCCCGTTATACACCATCTGCGTGATCGCCGCGCCAAGCAACACGCCCGTGGCCGATCCAACGCCGCCAAACAAACTGGCGCCGCCGATGACCGCTGCGGCGATCACGTCGATCTCATATCCAATGGCGGCGGTCGGCTGCGCCACACCGAGCCGCGCCACGAACACCAGGCCGCCGAGCGCGGCCAGCAGGCCGGAAAGCGAATACACCACCACCTTGAGGCGCTTGACGTTCACGCCGGAGACGATCAGCGCGCGCTCGCCGCTGCTGACCGCGTACACGTCACCGCCGAACACGGTGCGCGTGAGCAGCCACCGGATTATGACGGTCATCGCCAGCGCCAGAAGGAACGGCGCGGGCACGATCCATGCGCCGAGCGCAACTTCCGCCTGTCCAAGCCCCACAAACTCCGGCGGCAGGTTGGTGACAGGCCAACCGCGCGTCAGGTTGTAGGCAAAGCCACGCGCGATGCTCATGGTGGCGAGCGTCACGACGAACGCGGGCAGCCGGATGTGCGCGGTGAGCATGCCGTTGACTGCGCCGATCACCAGGCCGACGCTCAGGCCCACGAGCACGGCAACGCTGATGGGCGCACCCATCTGCATGGCGCGCGAGGCCATCAGCCCGGCGAGCGCCATTGTCGCGCCCACGGAAAGATCGATGCCGCCCACGACAATGACCATCATCTGGCCGAGCGCGACGATGGTCAGCCACGAGATGTTGCGCATCAGTGCGGACTGGTTCTGCGGGGTGAGGAAGGTGTCAGTGCGCAGGCTGAGGAAGGCGAAGAAGAGCAGGAAAACAACCGCGGTGACGAAGACCTGCCGCGCCAGCAACGAGCGCCAGGCGCGACGGACTTGCCCGGCGAAGCGCGGCGCGGCCGGGCTGTTTGTCGCGGACGACTTTGGAATCGACACGAACGCTTATCCCCTTGCCAGCATCAACCGGAACGACTGCGCTCCAGGGAGCGTCGCGCATCAGACAAGCGCGTCGTCGATCATGAGCCGCAGGCTGGCCGCGTCCAGGTCCTTCTTGTCCAGCAGCGCAGACGCCCCGGCCTCGATGCCAAGCCGGCGAAACTCCCGGTCAGGATAGGCCGTGATGAGGATGACCCGCGACTGGGGATGCGCAGTTTTGATGCGCCGCGCACACTGGATCCCATCCTCTTCGCCCAGGATCACGTCAACGAGCACAAGCCGCGGCATGATCTCGGACGAAAGCCGCACGGCCTCGTTCGTGTTGGCCGCCTCATAAACCACCGCCTGCGGATAGGCGCGGCTGAGCATCCGGCGGAGTTGGTTGCGGTAGCGCGCGTTGTCGTCCACGAGCAGGGTGGCAAGATCGCCGCGCGGCGCCAGGTCGGCTGCGCTGACCGACGCGCTGCTCTGAATCAGTATTTCCGGGTGCTCGGTCACGTAACGAAGCGCCTCCAACCGGCTTTGCGCACCGAGCTGGCGGTAAATGCGGGTCAGGTGGTTTTCGATGGTTTTGACGCTCAGGCCAGTCTCGCGCGCAAGCCTCTGGTTGTCGTGCCCCTGCGCCAGCAGGGCCAGGATTTCACGCTGACGGTCGGTAAGGAGCGCGGCCAGGGAGCTGAACTCGGAGAAGCCGAGAAGCTTATTGATCAGATTGCTGCTGATCCAGCGCTCGCCAGCCAGCACGCGTTGGGCCGCCAACCGCAGGTCGCTGAGCGGCTGATCCTTGAGATGATACCCGTCTACGCCCACGCCCAACAGACCCTGAACGTACGCGTCATCGTCGTAAGCGCTAACGACGAGAATCTTAAGGCCCGGGTAGCGCTGGCGGATGTCGCGCATCGCCGCAATCGGCTCGAACTGCGGCATGGTTACGTCGATAACGAGCAGGTCGGGCTTGAGGCGTTCGAGCGCGGGGACCAGCGTCGGGCCGTCGCCGACCTCGCCGACGACCTCGAGGTCGGGCAACTCATGCAGCGCGTTGCGAATGCCGGAGCGGACGACCGCATGGTCGTCGGCGAGCAAGACGCGGACTTTTCCCATGCGCGTATTATAACGCCGCGCGAAGAGGCTGCCAACGGGTTCAGGGCCGCGCGGCGTGCGGCAATCCCCACTAGCCCCCTGGGGGAAATCCCCCTATGGCAACGCAGCCAGCCCCGAAATGCGTTACATCGGGTTCCAACCGTTGGCCGTCCATTCATGGGGGATGCCGCGCGCGTCGAGGTCGGCCTCGTACTGCTTCAGATTGGCGGCAGTGACCACATCGACGCCGGTGCTGATAATCCCGTCCGGCGCGCCAAGCTCCGCAAGCGCCTGCTCCTCACCCCGGCGTTCGATCGCGTCGATGACCTGCACTGACTTGTAGCCCATGTCGTACTCGCGCTGCGCGATGACCGCGTTGATGGCGCCGGTCTTGATGCCGTTGATGCTGTCGGAAGTGGCGTCGAAACAGACGACCTTGATCTCGCGCGGAGCCCTGGCTTCCGTGATCGCCTTCGCCCAGGCCGGGCCGTTATAGGCGTACACGCCGTACGCGCCCGCAAGGTCGGGGTGGGTCAGCAGGAGCGAGGTGGAGAGTTGCAGCGCAACGGCTGCATCCTCGCGGTCGTTAAGCGGGGGCAACACCTCAAAAGCCGGTGAGTCTAGCCCGCTTCTAAAGCCATCGGTGCGTTGCAGCGCGTTGAGTGCGGTGTCCGAGCCGCGCACGATGCCGATCTTGCCGCCTGCGGGCAACAGCCGCGCCATCGTCTCGCCGGCGATGCGGCCCGCGGCAAGGTTGTCGGTGCCGATGTAGGCCGCCGAGACGCTGTCCTTGACCGGCGGGGTGTCCAGCGTGGTGACGATGATGCCGGCCGCGACCGCCCGACGCATCACCGGCTCGAGCGCCTCCGGGTTCGACGGGGCGACCGCAATGCCGGTGACGCGCCTGGCGATCTGCGTCTCCATGATCTGAATTTGCGCCGCAACATCCTCCTGCGGCGGGACAAAGAGCGCAGTCTCGACGCCCAGGTCCCTGCCCGCGGCGACGACGCCCTTTTCGACGCTGGTCCAGTAGGGGTTCATGGACTTGCCGATGACGACGATTTTTGGCGCGGGATGGACGGCGGGCGGTTGCGCCACACACGCGCTAAGCAGAAGGACAGCCAGCATGACGCTGGTGAGTTTCCAGAATGGGACTCGCATAAATTCTCCGGCCGTAACAGACCCGTCGGGGTTTTGGAAACCCGACGGGTCTTCACTGGCCTCACACAAACAAAGGCGTCATCTCGCGCTCGGCAACCATGCGCCGCATCTCTTCTTCGGGCGGGGCGGCCTCAAACCGGCTGGCCGCATCCAGCACGCGCGGCAGCAGGTTCACGTCGCCTGCGGTGTTGAGGAACACGCCTTCCTGCGCCAACACGAACCAGACGGCGCGGTCGAGGTCGGCCTGGTCTTCCAGCGTCTCGTACCACGTGTTGCGCGTCTTCGGCTTCTCGCCCCACGGCCCCGCAGCCACCGACTTGATAATCTGCACTGCGACGCTTCTGTCACGGCACGTCTCAAGCAATGTGTCGAATTGCCAGCGATACGTCGGGTCCTGGCTTAAGGGATAGTTGTAAGGCAGGAGCACGGAGTCAAACGGGTGGCGAGCGAGACTACGCATGTGCATACTCGTTACGGCCAGCTCATGTCCCGTTACGCCAACGAAGCGCGTCAACCCCTGCGCCTGCGCCTCCAGCACAGCTTCCAGCGCGCCGTCTGGCCCCATGGCGGTCTGCCACTCCCCCTCGTCCACCAGGAAGTGCAGTTGGAGCAGGTCGACGTGATCGGTTTGCAGCCGGTCGAGCGAGCGTCGGAACTCGTCCCATGCCTTCTCTTTGGTCCGCTCGCCCGTCTTGGTCGCGAGGAAAAACCGATCGCGATAGCGTTTCATCCACGGCCCGATGCGATCCTCCGACTGACCGTAGGATGCGGCCGTGTCGATGTGGTTAACGCCGTACTCGAACAGCACGTCCAATGTCCGGTCCGCCACCTCCTGCGAGCAGTCCCATAACGCCGCCGCGCCAAAAATCGCCCGCGTGCTCTCATGCCCGGTCCGCCCAAACGTCGCCTTCTTGATCATCGCTTATCCTCTATCTCCTCTGCGCCCTCTGTGGCTACTTCTGTGTGTAATCGTAAAAACCGCGCCCGCTCTTCCGCCCCAGCCACCCTGCGCTCACCATGCGGCGGAGCAGCGGCGGCGCGGCGAAGCGCGGGTCCTTCGTCTCGTCAAACACCGCGTCTGCGATGAAGAGCGTCGTGTCGAGGCCGACGAAGTCGAGCAGCGTGAACGGTCCCATTGGATGGTTCAGCCCGAGACGAATCGCCGTGTCGAAGTCCTCCTTCGTTGCTACGCCCTTCTCCAGCTCCGCGATGGCCTGGAGGAGGTAGGGGATCAACAGCAGGTTGACGATGAAGCCCGGATTGTCCTTGCTGACCACGATGGTCTTGCCGAGGCTTTCGCCGAACGACCGCGCGGTCTGGAAGGTCTCCTCGCTCGTCAGCACGGTGCGCACCATTTCGAGCAGCGGCATGACCGGCACCGGCTGCATGAAGTGGAGGCCAAGCACCTTGTCGGGCCGCTTCGTTGCGGCGGCCATGTCGGTGATCGCCAGCGATGAGGTGTTGGATGCAAGGATCGCGTGAGGCGGCGTCACCTGATCGAGCTCAGCGAAGATTTTGCGCTTGAGGTCCAGCTTCTCGACCGCAGCCTCGATGACGAGGTCGCAATCCGAAAAGGCAGTTACGTCTGTCGTGCCGACAATGCGCGCCTGCGCGGCATCCCGGTCCTCGGCAGACAGCTTCCCCTTCGCGACCGCCCGGTCCAGAGAACCGGTCAGCCGCTTCATCCCGGCGTCGAGCAACTCGCCCGACACCTCGCGCACGACGACGCGATAGCCGGACTTCGCGCAGACCTCCGCGATGCCCGCGCCCATCAACCCGCAGCCCACTACACCCACGCGTTCAATAGCCATGTTCAGCCCTCCTTGGCATGAGCCACCGTTGCCTGTGACACTCGCAGTATATGCTTTCCCAACTGCCGAAGCAAGCCCTTCCCTCGATCGCGATCATTTCGTTTTCGTCCAGCCAGTCATCAATTTTGGCCGACGGCTCCTACCCCTAGTATACTTGTTCACATGCTGCGGTAGTCTTCTCCCATTCCAAACGGTGCTTGTAATGACGTCTCTTCTCAAACTCTGGAAGTATGCCCTCGCGCTGGCCGGTGTCTTCGCCATTGCCGTAACGCTGTATCTTTTCGCCGCGCGGGCGCATTATCCTTTTGAGCTGGAATGGATGGAGGGAGGCTCGCTGGTCACAGTCAAACGCATCCTTGACGGACAGCCGCTTTTCGTCCCGCCGTCCATTGACTTCATCCCCTACATCTACACCCCCTTCTATTTCTATCTCTCTGCCGCCGCGGCCAAAATTCTGGGGCTTTCCTTCCTGCCGCTGCGCCTGGTGTCCGTTGCGAGCACGCTGGCGATTTACGGCCTCCTGTACCGGCTCGCATTCGAGGAAACGCGCAAACACTGGGTCGGGTTGCTGGCAGCCGGCCTGTTTGCGGCCACGTTCCGCGTCGGCGGCGCGTGGTTTGACATTGCCCGCTCGGACATGCTCTTTTTTGCCCTGTTCCTGGCCGGCTACTGGTTGGCGCGGCGGCCTGGCGCGGGGGCGTTGGTTGCGGCCGCGGTGTTGCTCAGCCTCGCTTACTTCACAAAGCAAACCATTGTCGTGGGTCTGGTCGGCATCCTGACCTTTATGCTGCTCCGGCGCGGCTGGCGGCGCGCAGCGCAACTGGCCGTTCTGCTGCTGGCCCTCATCGGCGGCGGCACCCTGCTTGGCAACCTGCTGACCGGCGGGTGGTACGGCTACTACACGATCACCGTTCCGGCCGCGCATCATGTCGCCGTTTCAATTGACAGCGTGAAGGTGGCGCTGTCGTCCATGCGCCCGGTCTGGCCTATGCTGGCGTTGAGCGCGGTATACCTGGCCCTCTGCCTGCTTCGCCGCCGGTACGACGCCTTCTGGTTCTTCGGCCTGCTCCTGGGAAGCATGTTGGTTCTGTCGTGGGTCGCGTTCATCAACCCTGGAGCGTACGATAATGCGTTGATTCCCGGCTACGCGATCCTGTCGCTGACGGGGGCGCTGGGTTTGGCGGCGCTGACCGAAGCCGCCTATCGGTCGCCCGCGGCCGTCCTGCTGCCGGTTACGGCCTGTTTGCTCCTGACCGTTCAATTTGCCATGCTGCGCTACCCGGTTCCGCGCCAGGTTCCGACTGCCGCGGACGAACAGGCAGGGCGTCAACTGTTGGACCAGTTGGCGCAGGTTAACCGCGAGGTCTACATTCCCTCATCCAGTTATCTGAACATCTACCTGAACAAACCGACCTACGCGCATGTGATGGCGATCTGGGAGCTTGAGGGGCTGTTCGGCGGCGTGGCCGATGCGCGGTTACGGGAAAACATCGACAGGGCGCTCAATTCCGGCCGCTTCCAGGCGCTCGTCATGGATAACAAGTACTTGCTCAAGCACACCATCCCGCCGGAGTATCGCTGGCCGATCCCGCTCTTCAACGATGCTGTTTTCTATCCAGTCACCGGCTCGAACAACCGGCCCGAGTGGATCTACCATCGGTTTGCGGGCGAGGCAGAAGAGATCACGGCTGCGGACGTGCCGCGCCGCGACCTGAACGCTGTCTTTTCGGGCGTATTGCGGCTCGAGACTGTGATTGTTCCGACGGAAGCCGAACCGAACACCGCGCTGCCGGTGGAGTTTTTCTGGAACGTCCTGGCCCCGCCACCCCAGGATTACACGGCGTTCGCGCACGTGCTGAACCAGGAAGGGAAGCTCGTCGCCCAGTTTGACCGGCCGCCGGGGGGCGACGCTTCGCCTACGTCGAGCTGGCAGCCGGGCGCTTACTTCCGCGACAGGCTGGAAGTGTCCTTGCCTGCGGACCTGGCGCCGGGCCGCTATCGTGTCGTGGTGGGTCTTTACGTCCGTCCCGAGTTGACGCGCCAGCCTGTTGTAGTGAACGGCGGGGCGCCGGCGGAATCGATCACGGTGGGCGAAGTGACGATCGGGCCATAAGCGCAGCTTGTTCCAGGCGCAAGACTCGTCAAGGAGATCGTTGATGCTGGATTCAAAGCCTTCTGCCGGGCGCGCCGCCAGCGAGCGCACCGCATGGAGCCGCGGGCTGCTCGTCCTCTGCGGGCTTATCTTCGCGGCGGCGGTGGCATATGCGGTGGCCTACCACCTCAGCGTGCGCGTGCTCCCGTTCGACGATGCGTTCATCTCCTACCGGTACGTCGCGAACCTGGCTGCGGGGAATGGCCCGGTGTACAACGTGGGTGAGCGCGTTTTCGGCAGCAGCGCGCCCGGCTACGTTGCGTGGCTGACGCTGCTCAAGCTGATCCTGCCTGCGATCGACGCGCCCGTCCTGGCCGTGCGCGGAAACGCGCTCTTTTATGTGGCGACCGCGCTCTGCGTGCTGCTGATTCTGCGACAACTCCTGCGCCGTGACGCGGCGGCGCTGATGCTGGCCGCGCTGTTCACGATCAATCCGTTTATGCTGGCGATTTCCAGCGGCGGCATGGAGTCGTTTCTCTTTGCCAGCCTCGCGCTGGGCAGCCTGGCCGCGCTGTTTGGGCGCAGACTGCGGTTGGCTGCGGGTCTGGCCGGCCTGGCCGCGGTGACGCGGCCTGAAGGTCTGCTCGCGGTCGGCATCGTTGCGCTTTACTGGCTCATCGCGGATCGGCGTCGCGATCTCGCGCTGCCCGCGCTGGCGTTCGGGCCTTTCCTGCTGTGGCTGATCTTCGCCACTGCCTATTTCGGCACCCCCGTGCCGCACTCCATCCTTGCGAAAAACCGACCGCTCTATCTTCTCCCGCCCGCGTTCGCCTATCGCGAGATGCTGGGCCAACTGGCAACCTGGTCAGGCGCGCGCGTGTGGGGGCTGCCGGATACTCGCACGGCTCTGTGGTTGCTGCCGGCCGCGGTGGGCGCGGCATTCTTGCTGCGCCCGACGCTGCTTCGCCAGATTCCAGGCTGGTCGCTGCCGTTGAGCTTCGTGGTCCTGTTCGCCTTCTACGCGCAGTCAAACACGCTGATGTTCGACTGGTATTATCCGCTCATCATCGCGTTGTGGTTCATCCTCGTGGCAGGCGGGCCGCTCTCCTACTTCCGCGGAGAGGCGTTCGCGGCGCGCGGCGCGCCGTTTGCGCGCTACGGCGCAGGGGCGCTGGCTGCCGTGGCAGTCGTCCTCGTCGCAGCGCATCCGCTGGCCGGGAGCCTGTCGCTGTGGCGCAGCGGGAGGCTCGGGCCGGACATTGCGACGCCCGATCGCTTGCGCATCGAGACCTATCGGACTGCCGCGGAGAACCTGAACGCGAGCGCGAGGCCGGGCGCCACGGTGGCAGGGCCGGAAGTGGGCGCGCTGGGCTACTACTATCGCGGCCACGTTTACGATGCCGCAGGGTTGGTCTCACCGCAGGCCCTGCCGTTCATGCCCGTCCCGCTCCGGGAACGAACGAGCGGTGTTGCCGGATCGATCAGCGCGGCGTTTGTGGAATCTACACAGCCCGATTACGTCGTCTCCATGCCGACCTTTTCAAGCCGCAGCATTGACGTGAACGGTTGGTTCCTGAACCGTTACCGCCTGCTGGCTGCGCTGCCGCTCCCGGCCGACCTGTGGGAGTCGCGCGAAGTGCTGGTGTACGGCAAGAACCCCGAAGCTGCGCCCGAAGTGATGAATCCGGCCGATGCAGACTGGACCGATGCCGTTCGCCTCGCACGCTACAGCATCGCCGAGAGCATCGCGCCGGGCGATCCGCTCACCGTCACTCTCGTCTGGACCCCGCAGGGCGCGCCCACAAAAAGCTGGAAAGTGTTCGTCCACCTGCTTGACGAGCGGGATGGCCGCGTCGCGCAGGACGACAGCGTGCCGGACCGGGGGCGCGCCCCGACGGACACCTGGCGCGCGGGCGAGGTGATCCTCGATGCGCATGTCCTTCGCCCCGCCGCACCGCTGGCGCCTGGCGAATATCGGATTGCCGTTGGTCTTTACGACGAGGCGACCGGCGCGCGTTTGCCTCGAAACGACGGCAGCGATGTCTTCATCGCTCCTCGGCCGTTGGTTGTGGCAGATTAATCCGCGTTCCCACTGATCCAAACCCGCCTGATCTATCGTAGATTGGGACATGAGGCCGCGCTGCGCCAAAAACGGGCGAACCGGACCATGCGCTACTGACGCTCGATCCGCGGTAGCGCGACGATTGTGTCCCGTTCCCGCACGGTCGCGATGGTTTCACGTAACGCCCATAACGATAGGAGAGTGGAAATGCCCGCATTGAGTGTTCGTCCGTCTGCCCACCGATGGCGCTTTGCCGTTGTAATGTTTGTTTTCGTCGCGCTGCTCAGCGCGTGCGCGCCGATAGCGACTCCTGCGCAACCGAGCGCCACTGAAGCGCCGGCCGCCACCACTGCGCCCGCGGCAACCGAGGCTCCGACGGAAGCGCCGACGGCCACAACCGCGCCCGCCACTGAGGCGCCGACCGCGACGACGGCCCCTACCGAGGCGCCGACTGAAGCGCCAACCG
>CAZPTI010000154.1:0-11666 GCA_964588925.1 uncultured Anaerolineales bacterium
ACCGTCGCCGCGGCCGCGTACGTCCTCGCGCTCCAGCGGTTTTTGCTTCACCAGCCGGAACAGGTCGAAGTCCCGCGCGCAGTAAGTTTCGGGGAAAACCGTCGCGGCCTCCTCTTGAATCTGCTTGCCGCTGTAGCGCCGCGAGATGTGGTGCAGGACGAGATACTTGACGCCCGCCTCGCGCGCCAGCCACGCGGATTGCTTCGCGGTCAGGTGGCCGAAGTCCGCGGCCGTCTCGCGTTCCTCTTCCAGGTACGTGGCCTCGATCGCCAGCAAATCCGCGCCCGCAACGTAGGGGAGCAGGTTATCTACCCGGCCTGCGTCGCCCACAAACGCCAGCTTGATCCCCGGCGCTTCCTCGCCCAGCACGTCATCCGGCTCGACCGTCCGGCCGTCGGGCAGGACGACCGGCTGCCCCGCGACAAGGTCGCGGCGGATCGGGCCGAACGGCACGCCGAGCGCCGCGGCCTTCTCCGGCAGGAACGGCCGCCGCGCCTTCTCCTCGAACAGGTAGCCGAACGCCTCGGTGCGACGGTGCTCGACGGGGAAAGCTGAGACGCGCAGGATTTCGTCTTCAAGCAGCAGTCCCGGCTGAACCGGGCGGTAGCCGATGTTCACCTTCGACTCGGCCGGCCCGAACACCACGCGCATCAACTCGCGCACGCGGCCGAGCGCGGCCGGTCCGCCGTGGATGACCATCTCTTCAAGGGCTTCCCACCGGCCAAAGGTGGACGCCAGCCCGCCGAGGCCGAGGATGTGATCGAGGTGGCCGTGCGTGAGCAGAACGCGCTCCAGCCGCTTGAATCCCAGCCCGCTGCGCAAGATTTGCCGCTGCGTGCCCTCGCCGCAGTCGATCAGGAAGCGATACTCGCGATGCAAAAGCATTGCGGCCGACAGCCCGCGATGCGACGACGGCGCGGACGCCGACGTGCCGAGAAAGATCAGTTCAAACATTTACCTGCCACGCAATTGCTTGATGCCTGCGCCGAACCAGACTGCGCCAAAGAGAAACGCGATGCCACCGGTGAGCAGCGACAGGAACTCCGACCCCTGCCGGAAGAACCACGCGCCCAGCACGCCGCCAACGGCCATCAGGAAAGTGCCGATTATCAGCGTATTCATGCCCTGCGTCAAAAACAGGGCGCGCAACCGCGGGAGCCGCGTCATTAGCAGCGCCGCGCTGATGAGCAGGACGACCAGTTGCCAGACGAGCCAGCCCCATTCGCCAAGCGCCTGCCCGCGCTCTATGCCGAAAACCAGCGGCGCCGCGCCGATCAACAGCCCCCAAACCACGGGCAACGCTTTGCGCCCGGCTGTGCCCGCGCCGATCGCAGCCCCGCCCCAGAAATGGAAGAAGCTCAGAAAGCCGAAAATCAGCGCCGCATCAACCGTGCCGCTCATCCTTCTCCTGTAGCGCAAGTTTGCCAGTTGCGCCGCATCACCGCGTCAACCACTGCCGGATCACCGGCTCCAGCGTCTGCATCGCGCCCGCGCCCGCCAGCGCCACCAGCGTCGACTTAATCACCTTGCCGGCCCACGTTACGGCGAGAAACTTCCACACCGGGATGCGCATCGCGCCCGCCACAATGCCCGCCACGTCGAAAATCGGGTTCGGCACGATGCTGAGGACGAAGAGGACCAGGAGGCCCTTCTTCTCCATCCACCGGCTCACGCGCGGGTAGTTCGGGTCGCCTTCCACCATGCCCCGGCCGCTGGCGCCCGCGACGTAGCCGGTCAACTCGCCCAGCGCGGACCCCGTGCCCACTGCCAGCCCCACCAGGTAGGGGTTCAGCGTGGCGCCTGCGGCGAACGCCAGCGCGAGGCCCGGCGCGGGCAAGATCAGCGTCGCGCTTGCGAGCAGATTGAGCAGGAACAGGCCCGGATAGCCGTACGCGCCGAGACCCGTAAGCCGGTTGCCGTAAAGGACGATCAGGACCGATAGCGCAATAACTGACAGAAACGCAAAAGCCCGGATCAGCTTAGTTTGTCCGGGCGTCAGCCGCGACGACCAGCCTTGCTTCGCCCCGGTCGCAGGGTTGGTCGGTTCTTCCACGTTCTCGCGCCTTTGGGGGAAAATAAGACCTGACGGATGCGCCAACTTCGCTGGCGTTCGAGACCCGTCAGGTCTGCGTTACGAAGTTACGCCTCGGTGATCGTCACCGACAGCATCACGTCGCCCTGCTCGATCTTGTTCACCACGTCCTGCCCGGTCGTGACCTGGCCGAAGACGGTATGCTTGCCGTCAAGCCAGGGGGTCGGCACGTGGGTGATGAAGAACTGGCTGCCGTTCGTGCCCGGCCCCGCGTTCGCCATCGAGAGAATGCCCGGCTTGTCGTGCTTGAGCTTCGGATCGAACTCATCCTTGAACGTGTAGCCCGGCCCGCCGCGGCCGGTGCCGGTCGGGTCGCCGCCCTGGATCATGAAATCCTTGATGACCCGATGGAACGTCACGCCGTCATAGTAGCCGTCGCGCGCGAGCGAGACGAAGTTGTTGACGGTGCGGGGGGCTTGCGCCGCGAACAGGTCCAGTACAACCATCCCGCGATTCGTCTCGATGGTCGCGGTGTACTTCTTGCTCGGGTCAATCTGCATCTCGAACGGCTTGGAATATCGGTTCGGCATCTCTTATCTCCTGCTTCACGTTAACACCCGTCAGGTGCGTCACTGCGTGACGGTCGAGACCTGACGGGTGTCGCTTCTCCTACTTTGCGGTTACAGTGATCTTCTTGATCACGTCCGCGGTCGGCGCAGCTTCTGGCGTTCCCTGCGCGTTGAGGGTCGGCTGCGCGGACAGCCCGACCAGCGTCTGGGCGATCTCCAGCCCCTCCGTGACCTTGCCGAAGATGTTGAGCGGGGTCGCGCTCTCCGGCACGGACGAGAAGGCGATGAAGAACTGGCTGCCGCTGGCGAGGAACTCTTCCGGGGTCGCGCCCTGCACGGGGTACATTGCGACCGTGCCCGTAATGATCGCGCTCGGCTGCGGCCCTTCGATCGGGAGCGCGTAGCCCACGTCGCTGCCAGGCTGGCCGGCGGGCGAACCGAGGACGACGTACGTTTCGGCCTGCACATGAGCAACCGGCATACCGTCGAAGAAGCCCAGGTTGGCGAGCACGTAGAAGTTGTTGACTGTCTGCGGCGCGGTGGCCGGGTCTAACTCCATGACGATGTTGCCCTTGTCGGTCTCGATCACGGCCTCGTACTTCTTGGTCGCGTCAATGACCATCGCGGGCGCGGCGTTGAAGTATCCCTCGCGCTCCGCCACTGCGACGGTTGCCAGCGGCCGGCCTTCCTGACTTGTCGGGGCGAACGGGGTCGCCGTGGGCGCGGGCGTCGGCAGCATGGACTTCTCGCCCTTCGTGATGTCGATGCGCGTGATCTTGTCGCCAACGGCGATCTTGTCCGCCACGTCCATGCCCTCGATGACGTAGCCGAAGACGGTGTACGCCCCGTCGAGGAACTGCGTTTGATCCAGCGTGATGTAGAACTGGCTGCCGCTCGACCGGCGCTCCGGGTTCACTTCGTCGCCGGTGCGCGCCCATGCGAGCGCGCCGCGCGGGTGGGTGTGCCTGATCTCGGCCGGAATGGTGTAGCCCGGCCCGCCGTTGCCCTCGCCCAGCGGATCGCCGCCCTGAATCACGAAGCCCGGCTCCACCCGGTGGAAGGTCAGGCCATCGTAGAAGCCGTTCAGCGCGAGGGTTACGAAATTGTTCGCACTCTCAGGCGTGTCCTGGTAGAGTTCGGCAACGATGTTGCCTTTGTCGGTCACAATGGTGGCGATATAGATGGTGTCGGACACGACGTACTGCGCGGCGGGGCCGGAGAACCGGTCGTTGCGCTCTGCCGCGGCCACATCAGCCAGCGGACGCTGCCCCTCCACGGGCGCGGGCACGGTCGGCCGCGCATCGGGCGTGACGGCAACCGGTTCGACGGTGAGCGGCACGGCTTCCGCAGTGGGCGGCGCGGGCGTTTCTGTCACCGCGGCGGACGTCGGCGCCGCGGTGGGCGACGCCGGGACGGACGTGCAGCCGGCGACCGCGAGGACCGCGAGCGCCAGCAGGACGAATGCAAACAAAACGCGCTTGTTCAAGAGACTCTCCTTCTTTTCCAGGGCAATCGCGCGGCGCACTCAGGCAAGTTGCGCCCGCGCGTAGATTTGCTCCATTTTCCAGATGCCGGCAATGCCGACAGCAATGGCCGCAATCCCAACAGCATACCCTTCCAGGATGTTCGCTTCAGTAATGAAGGTGGCAACCATGCCGGCCAGGAACGCAATGAGATAGCAGATCAGCACCGCTTCACGCGGGCTGCCGGTCAGCCGGGCGAGGCGATGGCTCAGATGATCCTTGCCCGGCGTCGTCAGCGGATTCAGACCGCGCCGCAGCCGGGAAATGATCACTAAAGAGGTGTCGAAGATCGGCACCGCGAGGACGAACACCGGCACCATCCACGTGACGAAGGGCGAGTTGTCGGGGAAGCGCAGCTTAATCGCAAGCGAAGCCAGCGTAAATCCCAGGAACAGACTGCCCGTATCGCCCATGAAGATGGAGGCCGGGTTGAGATTGTAGAACAGGAAGCCGATGCACGCGCCGATCAAGGCGGCCGCGAGCGCGCCGACAAGATACTGCCGGCTCATCGCCGCGAACAACAGGAAGAAGAGCGACGCAATCGCGGCGATCCCGCCGCTTAGCCCGTCCATGTTGTCGAGCAGGTTCATCGCGTTGGTGATGCCGACAACCCACAGCAGGGTCGCTGCGATGTTCAGCGCCTCGATGGGGAACAGGCCGATGCGCACGTCGGTCAGCGTGACGATGCCCGCAGCGAGGAACTGCCCGCCGAGCTTGACCCACGGAGACAGCCCGCGGCGGTCGTCCCACAGGCCGAGGAACGACACGAGCGTCGCGCCGATGAAGATGCCGACGATCTGATTGACGTAGAACCGGTCGCCCAAAATGATCAGCGCGACGATGACCGCGAGGTAGATTGCCAGCCCGCCCAACAGCGGCGTGGGCACGGTGTGCTGCTTGCGCGCGCTCGGCTTGTCGACCATGCCCGTCCGTCGCGCGAGCCGCTGCACCAGCGGCGTGACGCCCACTGCGACGATCAGCGCGCTCGCCAGGATAAGGATGTACGTCGTCATGGTTTCGCCTGCCCTTGCAGCGTCGCGATCAGCGACTCGACATCCGCGCGCTGGTTTTCCGGCGCGTATTGCAGCGCGGCCTGCGCCGCGGCGAGCGCCTCACCCGTCTGCCCCATGTCGCGCAACACGAGGGCCAGGTTGCGGTTGGCGAGGAACAACTGCTGCTGTTGCCCGGCGATCTGCTGCTCAAGCTGCTGGCGCCGGGTCGTCGCGCCCGCTTGCAGGTTTTCGTACCCGCCCGCGGCCGTCGCTTCCTGGTTAAGCTGCGCCAGTTGCGCCTGCGAGCTTTGCAGCGCCTCGGTTTGGAGGCTGATGATGCGCCGGAACGCGTCGACTGACACCTGCGGCTGGCCCGCCTCCGCGCCCGTCACGCCCACCGCGCTCAACACGCTGATGTTACGTGGTGAAATTTCGGCTGCGCGCTGATACGCTTCGAGCGCGCCCGTCATGTCGTTCTGCGCGGTGCGCACGTCGCCGAGCAGCAGGTAGGTCGGATAGAAGCGGTCGTCGACCTGGAGCGACTGGTTGATCGTCTCCGCCGCACCCGCGAGGTCGCCCTGGATATACTGCGCGGTCGCCAGCTCGTTCCAAAGCCCCGCGTTCTGGGGGCTGAGCCTTACCGCCTGCCGGTAATAGTCGATGGCGCGCAGCAGACGCTGCTGGTTGACCTTGTCCGGCTGCTGCGCCAGAATCTCGCGCAACCGCGTCGCGTCGCCGGTCTCACCCCCGGCGACCGCATCGCTAAACGCCCACGCGCGATTCAGCCGCGCCAGGTTCGCCGCATGATCGGTGTTCAGCGGATTGAGCCGCTGCGCGCCGACGAGGGCCGCGTTCGCTGCGCTCAGCGCGTCCTCGCGCGTGCGCGACTGAATGCCCCGGTCGATCACGCTCAACAACTGGTCCGTCGGCACGCTCGACAGGTCTTCGGGCAGCGCCGCGTTCCCCGGCTGCAACACATCGGCCCACTGCAACAGGGCGCGACCGAGGAAGAGATAGTAGTAGTCTTCCTGCGGCTGAAGTTTCGCGGCTTCGCGGTAGAGCACGACCGAGCCTTCCCACTGCCCCACGCCCTCGTAGCCAAGCCCCTGCTTGTAGTACGTGTCCGCCTGCACGCTGCGGATGTTCACGGAGGTGATGACGAACAGCGCCAGCGCAGTCAGTCCGACGGTCACGGCGGCCGAAGCCGCGCCGCGGCGCATGAAGCGCGCCGGCCACGTCCGCGCGCTTGCCAAAGCCAACCCCGCGGCAAGGCAGAAGATCAGCAGGAACAGGACCACGTCAAAGACGACGATGTGGGCTGCGATGTGTCGGAAAATGTCCAGCCCGGAGAGCCCGGCAATCTCGACCCGGCCGGCGTGGATCAGGCCGTAGACCAGGAAGGTCAGCACCGCGACGCCGAAGTAGAGTCCCGCTGCGGCGGGCGAGGAATAGTGGAAGCGTTCGCCGTCGCGCGCCTCGACAATTGCCGTTGCGCCGCCGATGAACCACGTAAACAGCACCAGCACGAGGATCATGGGCGAAGAGACGGTCTGAAAGTCGCGCGTCCGCGTGGTGAAGGAGTTCCAGAAGATGGCAAGTGCGCCCTGCGCGCCGCTCTGGTTGACCGTGTAATTCCAGACGAAGATGACCGAGATGATCGCCATGACCAGGGCGTAGGGCAGCAAGGCCAGCAGCGGACGCCGCATGACCGGCGCGACGCTCGCCGCTCGCTCCTGCGCGTGGACGGCCCTTCGCTCGGTCACGACCGGCGACTTCTTGCCGCCCTTGCCCGCATCCTTGCGCGGCGCAGCGCGGGCAGGCGCGGCAGCGGGGATCGCGGCCGGCGCGGGAGCCGGGACAGGCGCCTCCGCCTCTTCCTCGCGCACCCACCCCATGCCGATCACCACCAGCGCCGCGGCCAGCGCCCAGAAGTGCGTCATAGTCGACACGATTGCGATGCCGACGTGCAGTTCGAGGAAATGCGCCACGATGGCCGAAAAGAGCGCGAGGATCAGCAGTTGACGGCTGCCCGAACCGACCGCAGACGCGTCGCCCGTCAGCGCGCGGCCACTGAAAACGAGGTCAACGGTGACGAACAGGATGAGACCGGCAAGCAAGCCAATCGGCCAGCCGATGCCCGCAAGACGCAGGCTGCCATCGAAGATGAGCGGCACGAGCACGCCGAGCAGCCCGCCGCCTGCCAGGAAGCCGAGGAAGATATTTCGATCGCGGCGACCGCGAATCAGACCGAGCCACTTGAGCGCATAGTAGAACACGCTCACGAACAGGAAGATTTCGGCCGCAAGCTGCACCAGTCCACCGCGCACCAGGGCATCGAACGTCTCGTTGTGCGAGCGGTCAGGTGACGCGGTGCGCGACTCGATCCGACCCAACTCCGGCGGATAGAACTGGTTGAACGCCACCCACAGCGATTCCGGCCCGTAGCCGATCAGCGGACGGACGATGTTAAGCGCGTCGGGCGTGCCATCGGGCGAACGCAGGGGTTCGTGCGGCCCCATCAGGCGGACGACGCCCTGCCAGATCAGCGCGCGCACGGCGTTGGTGCCTTCATCCAGGCTGAACAGCGTGCACGTCCGGCTGATGTAGCGCACCTGGCAGACTGGCTTGAGCGGCCCGTTCGGAATGTTCAGGACGATCAGCAGCGCAATGCCGGCGACGGTCAGCCCGATCAGGCCGAACCATGCGCCGCGCGCGTTGTTCGCCAGCCAGCGCGTGAACGCTCGGCCGCGGCCCTCCGCCGCGCCCCACCGCGCCAGCAGCAGCAGGCCGAGCATCCCAAAAACGTACAACCCTGCCGCAAGGCCTAGCTGCGGCCCGCGGCTCTGGGTGAAGATGATCGCCACAAGCTGGACGACGAGGACGAACAGGTACGCGCCCGAGCGGAGGGCGTCGCCGAGGTTGCTGTCCTCGGACCGCAGCAAAGAGGCTACGCTGGTGAAGAGTCGCTCCAGCGTCAAGAACACGGCCATGATGAGGTACGCGCCGATGAAGATGGCGTTGCCCATGTTCCCGGCCACGCGGTCCTGCACGTCGCCGCCCCACGGCAACGGATCAAGCCCGGCCTGCTGAATGATGCCGTACAAGGCGATGGGCAGCGAGGTAATCACCACCGTGTGGATCATCCGGTCGACCTGCCGCCGTGCGCGCAGATGGGTCAGCACCGCGCCAAAGATGATCAGATAGCTGGCGAAGGTGAGCGCGCCCTGCAGGCGGACGTACGACCCGAAAAAGCTGATGCGCGGGACGAGCGAGGTCGCAGTGCTGAGGATGTAGGAGGCAAGCAAAATCAGCGCGGGCAGAACGAGCGGCGTACCCTTGATCCACGCCCACGGCCTGTCGGGCGCGCCCTCCTGCCGCCGGATACCGCCATCGACAAGCTGCGCCAGCCACGCGACCGCGATCAGCAGCGCGATCGACCGCACCAGGTGGATCTTGTCCGGCTCAAAGACGCGGTTGGAGAAGGTGTTGAAGAAAAGAGGCGCCACCACCAGCGCAGCTAACCAGCCCGCCTCGATGATGGCGTCGCATATACGACTGAACTTAGTTTGCATCCCCGCCCCTGCTGCCCGATAAACAAACGTCGGATGATTTTACCACGGGCGGGCGAAAGTCAACGAATCAGGTCACCATAAAGCGCGAGGACGCGGTCGACCATCACGTCGAGGTCGAACTCGCGCGCGACTCGATCCTGCGCCGCGCGGCCCATCTTGGCCCGTCGCGCCGGATCGTCGATGAGCGCATTGATCGCCGCGGCAAGCGCCTCCGAATCGCGCGGCGGGGCAACCAGGCCGGTTACGCCGTCCAGATTAACGTAGGTCGTCCCCGTGCCAAGCTCCGTGCACACGACTGGCAGCCCGGCCGCCATCGCTTCCACCTGCACTAAGCCGAACGCCTCGCTCGGATGGCTTGCCGGCAGAACGAAGAGGTCCGCCGCGTGATAAATCGCGGGCAACTCGTCATCCGACGTCTCGCCCAGCCACTCGACGCGGTCTGCGACACCGACCTCCTGCGCCAGCGCGCGCCACTCCGCCTCCATCGGCCCGATTCCCACCACACGCAGCCGCGCCGGAACCTTTGGCAGCGCGCGAACGAGATAATCCAGCCCCTTGTAATACCGCAGCCGCCCGACAAAAAGGAGCGTAAAATCTCGATCCGGGGCGGGAACGGAATTAGGTTTCTTGAACCGCGCGAGCGGAATCCCGTAGGGGATCAGCCGAAGCTTTTCGTGATGTGGCGCGAGATACGCGCTTCCTCGCATCGGCGGGCTGCCAATGATGATTGCATCTACCCTCCGCAGCATGCGCTCCATCACTGGCCGGTAATACTTTAAGATCGTTGCCTGCTTCACCACGTCACTGTGATATGTCAGCACCGTCGCGCGACCGCGGCGCAGCAGCCATTGCGCGGTCTCGCCGACCGGATACGGGAAGTGCAGGTGGACAACATCGGGCCGCTGGCGTAGAAGCCGCCACGGCAGGGCCACACTCAACGGGGTGGACGCAACCGTCGCCAGCCGCCCCGCACGCACCACGCGTACGCCGTTCTCCACCGTCACGGTCGAGCGCAGCCCGTCCGGGTTTGTGACCAGCGCAGTTACGTCGTGCCCGCGCGCAGCCTGCCCCTCGGCCAGCAGCTTCAGATGGTTCTCGATGCCGCCGAGAATCGGGTGATAGTCCTTATAGATATGGAGTATCTTCACGCCACAACCTGCCGGTAAATCTCCAGCGTGCGCGCGGCCGTCCGCTCCCATGTGAATTGCGCAGCGCGCGCCAGTCCTTTCGCGCGCAACTCTGCCCGCAACTGTTCGTCCCCCAGGACGCGTTCCAGCGCGCCAGCGATAGCGCTGGCATCGTTCGGGTCGACCAGCATAGCGGCATCCCCGGCCACTTCCGGCAGCGCAGTTGTGTTCGAGCAGACTACTGGTGTGCCACACGCCATCGCTTCCACGACGGGCAGGCCGAACCCCTCGAACAGGCTGGGGAAAATGAACGCGTCCGCCGCGCTGTACAACGCGGGCAAATCGTTCTCTGCCACGCGGCCAATCCAGCGAATAGCCTTGCCGCCGCGCGCCTCGGCCAACTGCCGCGCCTCTGGATAGCGGTCATCCCACGCGCCGGCGACCACAAGATGCGCGTTATTCTCCGGCAAACTCAGCCACGCTTCAACCAAGCCGCGCAGGTTCTTGTGCGGCTTATTGCTGCCGAGATACAGCGCAAACCGCTCCGGCAAACCATGCTTTGCGCGAGCCACGCTGATCTCCGCTTGCGCTGCGGGCCGGAAGGATGCTTCAACGCCCAACGGAATCGCGGTGATTTGGTGGGGTGTCACACCGAACTCTCGGATGAAATCTCCGCGCGCGTTCTCCGTAATCGCGATGACCTGCTTTGCAGCTCGCAATGCCAGCCGCGTGGTCAGGCGGAACAGCAGCCGCGAGCGCGCGCTGCTGAAGTGCGGATAGCGCAAGGGGATTACGTCGTAGACGGTCAGGACGGTCGCCGCGCCGGGGAGACAGGGCATCAGGTAGTAGGGGCTGTGGTAGAGATCGGCGCGCTGCGCCTTGACCGCTTGCGGCACGCGCCACTGCTGGGAAAGCGAGAATGGAGAGGCGTCCACCGGCAGCGAGGTCGCGCCATCCAATTCAAACGGCTGCTGCGGGTCCACCAGCAGGGTCAGGCGCTCGTCTGAGGCCAGCAGGGGCAGCATCGCGGCGGCCAGGCTGCGCGCATAGCGCCCGATGCCGGGGAAGTGGGGTGTGGCAGTGCGCGCGTCGAGGAGATAGTGCGGCATTAAGTTGCGCCTTTTGCGGCAAGCGCTTCGTCATAAACCTGCGCGGTTTCCCGCGCCGCGCGCGCCCATGAGAATTTCGCCGCCTGCGCATACCCGCGCCGCCGCATCTCCTCCGCCAGTTCCGGCTCGCGCAGCACGCGCCGTAGCGCCTCCGTGATTTCATCCGTGCTGGTTGGCTCCACCAGCAGCGCGGCATCACCGGCAATCTCAGGCAAGGACGACGTGTTCGAGCAGACAACTGGCGCGCCGCATGCCATCCCCTCCAGCGCGGGCAACCCGAACCCCTCAAACTCGCTCGGAAACGCGACCGCCGCTGCCCCCGCGTAGATCGCGGGCAAATCCCCGTCCTCCACCCAACCGGGGAAGATGACTGCCTCTTTCGCCGGCGACTGCTCCAACTGCGCGAAGAAATCGTCGTACAGCCAACCGCGCTTGCCGACGATGACGAACGCGTCGATCAATCCCTCGCCGCGCAAGCGCTCAAATGCAGAGAGCACGCGGCCAAGGTTCTTGCGAGGCTCAATCGTCCCCACGCTCAGCAAATACCGCTCAGGGAGGCCGTATCGCTGCTTTACGCGCGCTACGTCTGCTATGCTCTGCTGCGCGAATCCCTGCGCGGCGGCCTCGTAGATGACAGCTATCTTTTCGGGCGCAATGCCATACGCCCCCACCACATCGCGCTTCGTCTGCTCCGACACCGCGATAATGCGCGTCGCGCGGCGGCAGTAGAGCGGCATGGTCA
>CAZPTI010000155.1:0-11524 GCA_964588925.1 uncultured Anaerolineales bacterium
GTTCGGCTTCTGGAACACCATGCCGATCCGCCGGCGCACCTCGACCGCGTCCACGTCGGCCGCGTACAGGTTCTTGCCGCGGAATTCCACCGCGCCCGCCACGCGCGCGGTGGGGATCAGGTCGTTCATCCGGTTAAAGCAGCGCAGCACGGTGCTCTTGCCGCAACCCGACGGCCCGATGAGCGCGGTGATCTTGCGGGGCTCGATATTCAAGTTTACCCCGCGCACCGCCTGAAAGCTGCCGTAAAAGACGTTCAAATCCGCCACGCGCAGCGCCAACGACGCGCTCTCGCCTGTCGCAACAGCCGGCCGCGCCACGGTTGCAGGGGAAACAATTTGACTGATGCTAACCATGTCTCAACTCCATCCAGTCCAAAACGATTGAGGCTTAGCGCCTAATACTTCCGCGCGTACTTGTTGCGCAGCAAGATCGCCGTCGCGTTCATCGCCAGCAGGAGCGCCAGCAGCACGACGATCGCCGCCGCGGCCAGGTGCTGGAACTCCGGCTGCGGCCGCGAGGTCCACTGGTAGATCTGAATCGGCAGCGTTGTGAACTTCGAGAACGGGTTATTCGGGTCGATCACGATAAACGTCGACGCGCCGATCACCACCAGGGGCGCGGTCTCGCCCAGCGCGCGGGACACCGCGAGGATCACCCCGGTCAGGATGCCCGGAATCGCATTGGGCAGCACGTGCGCCCAGATCGTCTGCCACTTCGTCGCGCCCAACCCGTAGCCGGCCTCGCGCAGCGCGTTCGGCACCGCGCGGATTGCCTCGCGCGCATTGATGATGATGAGCGGCAGGATCAACAGGCCGAGCGTCAGCCCCGCGGAGAGCACCGTGCGGCCGTTCGCCGTCGTCGGATCGACAACGCCAAACACCCTGCCGCTCGTCAGCGCCTCGAACGCGCGCACGAACACCGCCAGGCCGAGCATGCCGTAGATGATCGACGGCACCCCCGCCAGGTTGTTGATGTTCGTCTCGATAATCTGCGCCACCCGGCTCGTGCCGCCGTACTCCTCCAGGTAGATGGCCGCGCCCACCCCCAGCGGCACCGAGAAGAGGAACGCGATCAGCGTCACCCAGAGCGAGCCGATGATGGCCGTTCGCACGCCCGCGTATTCGGGTTTGGACGACTGCGGCGACGTGAGGAACGTCGGATTTACCCAGTTGCGAAAAACCAGCGTCGAGTTCGGGATTTGCAGCGCCGCTTCCTCGATGGCCGGCTTATCGAAAATCGACTCGACCAGCGTCCAGGTGGCCGCGATGCGCGGTTTGACGACCTCGTCTGTCAGCAACTGAACCAGGTCGGCGTCCGTCCGCTCTTCCAGCGCCTTCGCCGCGGCCAGCGCGCGGGCGCGCCCCGACGAAATGTTCGCCTTCAGCAGCGCGATCTTGTCCGCGGTCGGCATCTCCTCCAGGCTGCTCGGGAACACCGTCGACACGAAGAAGTCGAGCGTGCCGCTCTCCGCGCCCGGAATATAGTGCAGGATCGGTTTGTCGGCCCACGCCGCGTCAACCTGCGACCACCGGTCGCCGGTCGTGAAGATTTCCTGAAGTTGCGCGTTCGTCAGGTTGTCGAGAAAATCGTTCTGGGCGCTGGTGACGACTGCCAGACCATCCGTGCCCACACGGAACTCGAGCAGGGGGCGGCCCGCCTTCCGGCACTTCAGGATTTCCTCGCGGTTTGCCGGCCGGCTGGCGTTGACCATGTCCACCTCGCCCGCGCAAAACGCCGCGAACCCCGCTGCGGTGCCGGAAATGTCCACACTGACGTTCCCGCCGAAGCCTGCGGCCCGGAACGAGTCGGCGGCCGACTGGGTCAGCGGCGCCACGGTGGAGCTCCCCGCCGCGGCGATGTCGCCGGTGGCCCCGGCCGGCGGAAGAATCCCCTGGCCTGCCGCGGCCTCCAGAGTCTTGTAACTCTCGTCCACCAGCGGCTGTGGCGCGGGGAAGAACCCGATCGCGACCGGATCGTCGTTCGCGTGCCGCAAGTAGTGCGAAATGAACGAAGCCACCTGCGGCTTGTCCAGCAGCACGCTCTCGGCCGAATACACGTACAGCGGCCGCGTCAGCGAATACTGCTGCGAGGCCACCGTCTCCGCGCTCGGCCGCACCCCATCCACCGCCAGCAACTTCAGCCCATCCTGGTTGGCCTGGTAGTACGAGTAGCCGAAAAAGCCGATGGCTGTAGCCCGATCCTGGATGCCCTGGACCAGCTTCGCGTCGTCTTCGCTGGTCGAAGTCCGCTTCGAGCCCAGCACCTGCTCGCGGTAGAAGTTCAGCGTCAGCGCGGACGGATCGATCTGATTCTGCCACGCGACGTAGCCGAACGACTCGTTGATGACGTTGTAGAGCAGCGCCAGCAGCGCGATGATGCCGACCACCGTAGCGCCGAGGAAGGCCGTTTTCCAGATCTGGGCCGTCCGCTGCCGCCGGTCGACGAACGTCTGAAGCTCGCGCCCCTCCGGGTATCCGCGGTCGTCCGAGTTGTATCGAGGGTCTTGCATGGCTAGTATCGCATCCTGAAGCGCCGAACGATCTGTTGGCTGAAGATATTGAGCACCAGGGTAATCACGAACAGCAGCAGCGCGATGGCGAAGATGCTCGTGTAGTCGATGGAGTTATAGCTCAGGTCGCCGCCGCTGATGCGGACGATGTGCCCCGTCATCGTTTCGCCCGACTTGAACGGGTTGAAGAGGGCCAGCCCCTTGAATGCCTCGCCCCACGAGTTGAAGTTCCGCGGACCCGAGCCGGCCGCAATCGCCACGACCATCGTCTCGCCTACTGCGCGCGAAACCGCCACGATGAACGCCGCGCCCAGCCCGGACAGCGCAGCCGGCACCACGATCTTGAGCGCGGTCTCCAGCCGGGTCGCGCCCAGCCCGTAGGCCGCCTCGCGCAGGCTGCGCGGCACCGCGCTGAGCGCGTCCTCGCTCATCGACGCCACGAGCGGCAGGATCAGGATGCCGATGACCAGGCCCGCAGATGCCATGTTGAACAGATCGACGACGTCCTTGCCGATCGCGTTGCGGAGAATCGGCGTGACGAAGTTGAGCGCGAAGAAGCCGTAGACAACGGTCGGCACGCCCGCCAGGATCTCCAGCACCGGCTTGAGGATACTGCGGTTACGCGGGGTGGCGTACTCGCTTAGGTAAATGGCGATGGCAAGCCCAAGCGGCAGCGCCACGAACATCCCGATAATGCTCGTCAGCAGCGTCGCCAGCAGGAGCGGGAAGATGCCAAACTCGCCGATCTTCGGCTGCCACATGGTCCTGGTGAAGAACTCAACCAGGCTCACGGCGGGATCACGGAAGAAGATCAGGGCTTCCTCGACCAGCACGAACACGATGCCAACCGTTGTGAGAATGGAGACAGCCCCGCAGAAAAACAAGAAGCCCTGGATGAGCGCCTCACCGGGCCGGCGGCGCCTGCGGAGGGAAAGCTGCGCGTCCGCCGGCGCCGCGCTAACGGCGCGGGGCGCAGGTCGCAAAGTAGTATTAGTTGACATGAGCCTGACTTTCGTTTCGATTCAACCCAAACGAGCCGATCCAGTACAGTATCTTGTTCTCAATCTGGTCGCGCGCTTGCCGGAAGGCGGCCAGTCGTTCCTCTTCAGAACCCGTGATGCTGGCGGGATCGTCAAACTGCCAGCGCACCCGGCCGGTCCTCGCGGGAAAAAGCGGGCAGCGTTCGTCCGCTTTCGCGCACACCGTAATCACGTAATCGAATTGCATCGCGCCGCGGTAGAAGTCGACCGATTTGGCCCAGTGGCCCGACGCGTCGATGCCGACCTCCTCCAATACGCGCACCGTGAGCGGGTGTAGCTCGCCCGGCTCGATGCCGGCGCTGTACACCTCAAAATACGCGCCCGCGTGCCGGCGGAGCAGCGCCTCGGCCATCTGGCTGCGCGCCGAGTTGGCCGTACACAGGAAGAGCACTCGCGGAGTCAGCATTTCTGTCGCCCCTGTCTCAGACCGAGACTGCTTTGAGACACACCATGAGGCTGCGCCATCCTGTTCGGGCGACGCAGCCTCACTTCAACGCCGGCAGCCCGTTACAGCCGCCGGACGGCCTCAACTACTTCATGGCGGCCATGAAGGCTTCAACTGACTTCGTCAGCGCATCCGCGGGGGCCGGGAAGTAGCCGACGCCGCCGATGACAGCGTTGACGTTGGTCAGGTAGAAGTTGATGAACGCAGCCACCTGCGGCTTTTCCTGCATCACTTTGGCGTCCGAGTAGATGAACAGCGGCCGGGCCAGCGGATACTCGCCCGCGTTCACTGTCGCTTCGGTCGGCTGCACGCCGTCCACCGCAATGTCCAGCAGCTTGTCCTCGTTCTCCAGGAAGTAGGCGAAGCCGAAGTAGCCGATGGCGTACTTGTCGCCCGACACGCCCTGCACCAGCACGTTGTCGTCCTCCGACAGTTGCAGGTTCGCCGCACCCAGCAGCGCTTCCTCGCCCTTCTTCTCGAACGCCGGGTCCATCACCGCTTCGATGAAGTAGTCGAACGTCCCGGAGTCCGTCCCAGGGCTGAACCGCTTGATCGGCTCGTTCGGCCACGCCGCGTTCACGTCACGCCAGTTCGTCGCATCCTTCGAGAACAGCTTCGCCAGCTCCGCCAGCGTCACGCCGTCCGTCAGCCAGTCGTTCTCCGGATTCACCACGATCGCCAGCGCATCCGTCCCCACCCGGAACTCTATCGCCGCGCGCCCGATCGCCCCGCAGTTCTCCTGCTCCGAATCCTTGATCGGCCGGCTGGCGTTCGCCACGTCCGTCTCACCCGTCTTGCAGAACCGCTCGAACCCCGCACCCGTCCCGATTGAGTCAATCGTGATGTTCCCCGCATACCCTTCCTCGCGGAACTTCTCCGCCACCGCCTCGCTCAACGGAAACACCGTCGACGACCCCGCCGTGATGATGTCACCCGTCACCTCGAGGGGGTTGACCTCGGGAAGGCCGGCAACCGCGTCTGCGCCGCCGCTCATTGCCTCGCCGCCGGTCGCTTCCAGCCACGCCTTCTGCGCACCTTCGAGCGCATCCGCGGGGGCCGGGAAGTAGCCGACGCCGCCGATGACAGCGTTGACGTTGGTCAGGTAGAAGTTGATGAACGCAGCCACCTGCGGCTTTTCCTGCATCACTTTGGCGTCCGAGTAGATGAACAGCGGCCGGGCCAGCGGATACTCGCCCGCGTTCACTGTCGCTTCGGTCGGCTGCACGCCGTCCACCGCAATGTCCAGCAGCTTGTCCTCGTTCTCCAGGAAGTAGGCGAAGCCGAAGTAGCCGATGGCGTACTTGTCGCCCGACACGCCCTGCACCAGCACGTTGTCGTCCTCCGACAGTTGCAGGTTCGCCGCACCCAGCAGCGCTTCCTCGCCCTTCTTCTCGAACGCCGGGTCCATCACCGCTTCGATGAAGTAGTCGAACGTCCCGGAGTCCGTCCCAGGGCTGAACCGCTTGATCGGCTCGTTCGGCCACGCCGCGTTCACGTCACGCCAGTTCGTCGCATCCTTCGAGAACAGCTTCGCCAGCTCCGCCAGCGTCACGCCGTCCGTCAGCCAGTCGTTCTCCGGATTCACCACGATCGCCAGCGCATCCGTCCCCACCCGGAACTCTATCGCCGCGCGCCCGATCGCCCCGCAGTTCTCCTGCTCCGAATCCTTGATCGGCCGGCTGGCGTTCGCCACGTCCGTCTCACCCGTCTTGCAGAACCGCTCGAACCCCGCACCCGTCCCGATTGAGTCAATCGTGATGTTCCCCGCATACCCTTCCTCGCGGAACTTCTCCGCCACCGCCTCGCTCAACGGAAACACCGTCGACGACCCCGCCGTGATGATGTCACCCGTCACCTCGAGGGGGTTGACCTCGGGAAGCATTCCGCCGGAAGCGGCCGGCGCCTCGGTCGGGGCCGCAGTCGGCGCGGCAGTGGCCTCCGGCGCAGCCGTTGCAGGCGCTTCGGTCGCGGCCGGGGCCGTGGTCGGCGCAGGCGCAGCCGTCGCAGGCGCTTCGGTTGCGGCGGGGGCCGCGGTGGGCGCCGGCGTTGCGGCCGGGGCCGCGCACGCGCTCACAATCGTTGCAAGAACAAACAGACCGACGACAAACTTGAAACGCATTTCTCCCCCTTCGTGGGCAGTGTGATAGTCGTATATCCAGTGTCAGGATGACACAGCGACTTTAACAGTTCGCGCAGATTCGGTTAACCGGCCGCGAAGGTCATGTGAGCGATTCTTAACAAACGCTCGACCCTACCCTTCAAACCGATAACCCAGCGCGCGCACGGTGACGATGCGCCGCGGCGCGTTCGGGTCCGGCTCGATCTTGTCGCGCAGCCAGCAGACGTGGACGTCCACGGTCCGGCTGTCGCCCAGAAAGTCATAGCCCCACACGCGTGTCAGCAGCAGGTCACGCGACAGCACGGAGCCGCGATGCCGCATCATCTCCGCCAGCAGGTTGAACTCCTTGGGGCTCAGCAGCAGGTCTTCGCCGTTGCGCGTGGCGCGGCGGTTGACAAGGTTGAGCGCGAGGTCGCCCGCGCGCAGTTCCTCCACCGGCCGCTGGACGCCCGTGCGCCGCAGTTGCGCGCGAATGCGCGCCTGCAGCTCGCTGATGCCGAACGGCTTGGTGAGGTAGTCGTCCGCGCCGCTCTCCAGCCCGATCACCTTGTCCAGCTCCCCGGTGCGCGCGGTAAGGATGATGATGGGCGCCTGCGAAAACTCCCGAATCGCGCGACAAACGGTCAGCCCGTCCAACTCAGGCAGCATCAGGTCCAGCAGCACGAGGTCGGGCTCGCGGGCGCGCGCGGCTTCGAGCGCGGCCAGGCCGTCGCCCACCGTCACCACGTCATAGCCGCTGTTGCGCAGGTTCAGCGCCAGCGTCTCCCGCAGTGTGGCATCATCTTCAACCAGCAAGAGCGAGTCGGCCATCCGAGCGCGATCCATCCTATCTGCAACCGGCCCGCATGCGGCCGGTGATGGGCGGCGCGCGACCGCGCTGCCGGAGGTTATGGTAGCGTCATGAAGTTATGGATGCGCGAAGAGAGGTTTATCGGAAGGTAAAGGGTTTGTTAACGACCGACAACAGAAGAGGGGATTGCGGGTGGGAGCACCCCTAGCGCAGCCGCCACTCGCGATAACTCACAACCACCAGCAGCGCGGCAAACTCTAGCAGCGTGGTTGCGACTGCGGCGAACTGGTCGATGTAGAAGTTCAGCAGGTTCACCGTGGTCAGCGAGAGGACGAGCGCGAATACGCCGAGCCGCGTGCCGAGGTTCTCGCGGCGCAGCACGAGGTAGATGAAGGCCACCAGTGCGATCAGCCCGACCGCGGCTTCGAGGCCGATCCGCAGCAGCCGCCACCCCACGTTCGTGATCTCCTCGATGCCCGCCTGCGCCTGGAGCACCGCCTCGAACGACTGGCGGAACGGGCCGGGCTGCGCCGCGGTCCAGATGAGCAGCCCCGCGCCCGACGCCGCGAACACCGCCAGCGCGGCCAGGATCAGCAGCACCGCGCCGCGATGGACGCGCGGGGGCACGCGGCGCACCGTCTGCTCAAACCATCGCAGCCCCTTGCTCCACGGCGTGGGCTTCACCGGATGGATGCGCGTCCGCTCGTCGCGCATATACGCTTCCAGCGTGTCGGCCAGCCGCGCCAGGTTCTCCGAGTCGGAGCGCCGCGCGCCCCGCAGCCATCCGACGATCCGCTCGTACTCGCCCTGGTCGAGGTCGCCGTCGAGAACCTCGGTCAGCTCTTCCAGCGCGTGGTAAAGCTGTGTGCGCGGGGCCTCGCGGCGCATCCGGCGGACGTACTGGTAGAGGAGCACGCTGAGGAGGAAGAACGCGTAGACCAGCGGCGCAGCGGGCGGGTAGAAGTAGTTCAGGTCGCGCGTGATGAACTTGCCCACCTCGTCAATGAACAGCCCCGCGCCCAGCCCGTTCAGCCCCGCGCTCAGGTAGAGCGCCCAGCGGTTGGCGAGGATCAGCGGCAGCAGCGCCGCGGCATACAGCAGCAGCCCGCCCCAGATCGCATGCGCGATGTGCAGCGTACTGTTGCCCAGTTGCGGATAGCCGGTCAGTTCGAGAAAAACGCGCGTGGCGATGACAGAAAACGCCAGCGCGACGAGCGTGATGAGGATGTAGGTCTCCGCGCGGCTGCGCTGCACGCCGGAGGTGTTGGGGCGTGAGGAAGTCTCTGCTGCCATGATTGCCGGTCTCCGCCACGAATGACGCGAATTGAACGATCAGGCGAATTTTCGTTCAACTCGTCCAATTCGCGTAATTCGCGGCGGCCTCGTTAAGCTCCCTTCACCAGCGCGAACTCAAACTCCCCCGTGCGGTTCGAGTCCGCCGCGGAGACGGACGAGCAGTTGAACGCGCGCACGAGATAGTAGTTCGTCGCGTCCACGTTCCCCGTGCCGTCAGGATCGTTCCACGTGAGCGGAGCGGTCGACGGGATGGTCGCCTGCTCCGTGGCCGCGCCCGCGGGCGCGAAGTAGGGCGAGGCGCCCTGATGCACCTCGTAGTTGCAGTTGGCCGCGTTGCCGCCCCAGTTCAGCGTCACCTGCGTCCCGGCCCCGTCCACGATGGACACCGCCGGCGCGACCGCGGGCGCGTTCGGGTCCTCGATGCGGAACACCGTTGATGGCGTTGCGACATACAGCTCGCCGCTCGCATCCTGGCCGAACGTGCGCGGATTGCTGAACGTCACGCCGTTTGGCAGGGTCAGCGTCAGCTTCGTCACGATCGGCGCGCCGGTCGTCCGCCGCAGCGTCCACATTTCGGCGCTACAGTAGTCGGCGTAGAAGTACGCGCCCGTATACCCTGCATAGCCTGGCCCGCGGTACACGTACCCGCCCGTGATCGAGCACTTCCCGCCGGAGTGGTCATACTCGTGGATCGGCCCCACGGTGACAGGGGGCGGATTGCTGCTGCATGCGGGCGAGCGGTCGGTGTTGTTCGTCAGCGTCCCTTCGAAGCAGTCCCACCCGTAGTTCTGACCGCCCGCGCTGCCCGCGGCCTGGAAGTCGATCTCCTCGCGCGCGCCCTGCCCCACGTCCGCGATCCACAGGTCGCCCGTCTGCCGGTCAAAGCTGATGCGCCACGGGTTGCGCAGGCCATACGCCCAGATTTCGTCGCACGCGCCGCCCGCGCCATTCGCGAGCGGATTGCCGACGGGGATGCCGTAGTTGCCGTTTGCGGCCACGTTGCAATCGCCGCCGCTCGTGGAATTTACGTCGATGCGCAGCACCTTGCCGAGCAGGTTGCCCGTGTTTTGCGCGTTCTCCGGCGGATCGTACGACCCGCCGCCGTCGCCCGAGGCAATATAAAGGTAGCCGTCCGGCCCGAAGTGAATCGCGCCGCCGTTGTGGTTGACGTCCGTCTGGTTGAATTCGAGCAGGATTTGCTCGCTGTTGGCGTCCGCCACGTCAGGGTTTGCGCTGACGCTGAAGCGCGAGACGCGCGTGCGGAGCTGGTTGCTGGCGGTGTTGTACGTGTAGTTGACGTAGAAGTAGCCGTTTGAGGCGTACTGAGGGTGGAAGGCCAGGCCCAGCAGCCCGCGCTCGCCGTTATTAATGAGCCGCGAGCCGATGTCGAGGAAGGGCGTGGCGAGCAGCGAACCGTTCTTGAGGACGCGGATTTGCCCGCCCTGCTGGACGATGAACAGCCGCGCATCCCCCGCGTGCTGAATGTCGGTGATCGCAGACAGGCCAGAGGCGACCTGCGTCAGCTTCGCCTGCGTGGGGATCGGCGCGGAATCGAGCCGCGAGCCGGACGTCACGACGGGCAGAAAGATCGACAGGGCCACCACGGCCGCGAGCCAGAGTCGGGTGAGCATCAGGCGCCTCCTCAGACGACACAGAGTTGCGGTCGCTGGCAACAGAGACAATTTGCCTGACAGAGGGGGCGTCGGTCAGTTGCGGGGGTTACGAAGTGGGGCGCGCCTCACGCCTTCGGCACGGTGAACCGGAACGTCGCGCCCTGCCCCGGCGCGCTCTCCACCCAGATGCGCCCGCCGTGGCCCTCCACGATGTGGCGCGCGATGGCGAGGCCCAGGCCGGTGCCGCCGCCGCTGCGCGCGCGGTCCGCCTTGTAGAACCGCTCGAAGACGCGCTTCTGCTCCTCGCGCGGGATGCCCGGCCCATTGTCGCGCACCGAAATCTGAATGTCGTCGTCCACAGGCTCCGCGCTCACGGTGATGACCCCGCCCTCCGGCGTGAACTTCACCGCATTGTGCACCAGGTTGCTGATCACCCGCCCGATCATTGCCTCGTCGATCAGCGCGGTCAGGTCGCTCGGCACTTCGAGGGTGAGGTGCTGCTTCTTGACCGCGGCCTGTGGCATGAGGTTGGTTGCGCAGCGGCGGATGACCGGCTCCAATGCGGCCGGCTCCAGCTTGAGCAACACCTGCCCCGACTCGATCTGCGCCAGCTCCATCATCTCCTGCGAAAGCTGGCTGAGCGTCTGCACCTGCGCGTGGATCTGGTCGAGCATGCGCCGCGCGATGTCGCCGTCCGCGCCGGTCTGACGCAGGGTCTGCGCGGCAAGGTCGATGTTCGAGAGGGGCGTGCGCAGTTCGTGCGAGATGTTCGCGACGAAATCGCGCCGCGCCCGGCCGAGCCGCTGCAACTCGGTCACATCCTCCATGCCGATGGCCGCGCCGCTGAATCCTTCGACCGGCGTCGCCCAGATGCGCAGCACGCGGTCCGCCACGACCGATTGCCGCACCATTGCGCGGTTGCCTGCCAGCGCGTCGGCCAGCGCCTGGTTCAGCTCGTAATCGCGCACCAGCGCGATGAACGATTGCCCGGTCGCGGGCGTCCCGCCGTTGAACATGTCCCACGTGTTCTGGTTGGCCCACGCCACCTGCCGGTTGTCATCCAGCAGGAGGAGCGCGTCCGAGGTGGACTGGCCGAGCGCGTCGAGGAACTCCCGCCCGCGCTCGATGCGCGCCTCAAGCGCCTCGCGCACGGCCAGCGCCTCCGCGCGGCTGGCATACGCGGCCAGCGCCTGATCGCGCGCCTTCCGCAGGCGGTCGGTGAGCGCGACGATAACGCCGACCAGGGCGACGATCAGGATGAGCAGCAGGATGTCGAGCGTGGACACGCGGGGCTACCCCTCGAAGCGATAACCGATGCCGCGGACGGTGGTGATGCGAGACGGCTGCGACGGGTTCTCCTCGATCTTCTCGCGCAGCCAGCGCACGTGCACGTCAACCGTGCGGCTGTCGCCAAAGAAATCGTAGCCCCACACGCGTGTCAGCAGCAGGTCGCGCGAGAGCACCGCGCCCTGGTGCCGCATCAACTCGGCGAGCAGGCTGAACTCCTTCGGACTGAGCACCAGTTCGCGCTCGCCCACGAACGCGCGGCGGCTGACGAGGTTGAGCGTGAGGTCACCCGAGCGGATTTCGTCGCTGACGCGGCGCGGCCCCGCGCGGCGCAAGAGCGCGCGCAGCCGCGCTTGCAACTCGCCGAGGCTAAACGGCTTGGTCATGTAGTCGTCCGCGCCGCTCTCAAGGCCGATGATCTTGT
>CAZPTI010000156.1:0-3966 GCA_964588925.1 uncultured Anaerolineales bacterium
TATGTGACGCCGTCACATAGTGACGGATGCGGGGATTAGGGAAAGCAGGGATGGGGTGGTATAAATCACCTAATCCCCTGCGTGCCCTGATCCCCGCCTTGTTTATGGCGCGGAACGAGACATAGGAGGTCTCATGATTAAGGAAATCATGGCGGATGCCCGCGAGCGGATGGAGAAGACCATCGACGCGCTGCAGGCTGACCTGCGCGCGATCCGGACTGGCCGCGCCTCGCCCGCGCTGGTCGAGAAGCTCACCGTCGAATACTACGGTTCGCCGACGCCGTTGATCCAGTTGGCCGGCATCACGGTGCCTGAGCCGCGCATGCTCATGATTCGGCCCTGGGACCGGAACACCCTGAACATTATCGAGAAGGCCATTCTCAAATCGGACCTCGGCCTGACGCCGAACAACGACGGCCAGGCGATCCGCCTCATCCTGCCCCAGCTCACCGAAGAGCGGCGCCGCGACCTGAACAAGCAGGTGGCGCGACGCGTCGAAGAGGCGCGCGTCTCCGCGCGGAACATCCGCCGCGACGCAATTGAGATGCTGCGCGACGCGGAAAAAGAGAAGATGATCGACGAGGATGACCTCCACAAGGGGCAGGAGCAAATCCAGGAATTGACCGACAAGTACATCAAGCAGATTGACGAGGTCGGCAAGGCTAAAGAAGCGGAAATCCTGGAAGGCTGATGTGGCGCCTCAACCTGCGGACAAGCTGAGCCGGCCCGAACGGCACCCCGGGGTCACCCGCATCCCGTACCATGTCGGCATTATCATGGACGGGAACGGGCGTTGGGCGCGCAAGCGCGGACTGCCCCGCGTGGCGGGACATAAGGCAGGGACAGACAATCTCCGGCCCGTTCTGCGCGCCTGCGCGGACTTCGGCATCAAAGTGCTAACCGTCTACGCGTTTTCGACGGAGAACTGGGGCCGGCCGCCGGATGAAGTCTCCGGGCTGATGAATATCCTCGGGCAGTACATCCGCCGCGAGACGCAAGACCTGCATGCGAACAACGTGCGAATCCTGCACAGCGGGCGGCTGGAGGGTGTTGCCCCGAACCTGGCGCAACAGATTCAGGACGCGGTGGCGCTCACGAGCAACAACACCCGCATCACGCTGAATGTGGCGTTTAACTACGGGGGCCGCGCGGAGATCGTCGACGCGGTCAAACACATCCTGCGCGACGGGCTGAGGCCCGAGGATGTGACCGAGAGCGTCATTTCGGATTACCTGTACAATGCCGGCCTGCCTGATCCCGACCTGATCATCCGCACGGGCGGGGAATGGCGGCTGAGCAACTTCCTCATCTGGCAGGCGGCGTACGCCGAGTACTACGCCACGCCCACCTTCTGGCCTGATTTCGACGAAGGGGAGCTCGCCAAGGCGTTGATCGAGTTCAGCCAGCGCGAGCGACGCTTCGGCAAAGTGCCCGAACCGGAAGCGTAAACGAGGTTTTCAACACAAAGACACAATGACACCAGAGTGATCTTGTGTCTTTGTGGCGTTGTATCTTTGCGTTATCTGCCATCCTCGAAACGGAGACCGCCGTGCTGCGTGCGCGTGTGCTCAGCGCCATCGTCATGATCCCCGTCGTCATTGCGCTGATCTACGTCGGCGGGATTCCCTGGGCCGTCGCCATTACCCTTGCGGGAGCCATCGCCTGGGGCGAAATGAGCCGGCTGCTCCAACGCAGCGACTTTGCGATCGACCGCATCGTCGGCATGGCGTTCGTCATCCTCTCGATTGCGGCTGCGTATCTCCAGGGCGCGGGGCTCGTCCAGGTTGACCTGCTGCGCCCGCTGCTGGCCCTCCTCCTTATGGCCTCGCTGATCTACGCGCTGTACGACAAGACCGATCACCCGACGCAAAACTGGGCAATCAACGTGGCGAGCGCGCTGTACCTCGGCTTCATGTTGAGCCACTTCGTCACGCTGCGCGAGCGGCCGAACGGGATGCTCTGGGTTATCTTCGCGTTCGCCATGACGTGGATCGGCGACACGGCCGCGTATTTCGTCGGCAGCGCGATCGGCAAGCGGAAGCTGTGGCCGCGCATCAGCCCGAAGAAGACGTGGGAAGGGCTGGCGGGCGAAGTAGTCGCGTGCACGATCGCGGGGCCGCTGCTGGGCGGCTGGCTGGTCGGCATCAACGTGTGGCAGGGCATCCTCATTGGCGTCCTCGTGGCGGTGCTCGGCACGTTCGGCGATTTCGCGGTGTCGCTCGTCAAGCGCATGGCGAAGGCGAAGGATTCGAGCCAGCTCATTCCCGGCCACGGCGGCATCCTCGACCGGCTGGATAGCCTGCTCTTCACCTTCCCGGTCGTCACTTACTTTGCCCTTCTCGTCGCAGGAAGTTAGCGGGGACGGGATGAGCGAACGGGTGGACGACCGCGTAACCGCGCCGATAGAGGCCCGGCGGGGCGTCAGCACTGACTTGATGATGCTGCTGGCGGTCACGCTCTGGGGTATCAATTTCACTGCGGTGAAGGTTGCGCTGGCGTCGATGGAGCCGCTGGCGTTTAACGCGTTGCGCTTCGCAATGGCAACCGGGGTGATGTTCAGTCTGCTGGCGTGGCAGGCGCGCTCAACCCACAAACCGGAACTGCTTCATCCTCCGCAGCGCAGCGATTTCTTCAAGATTGCTCTCCTCAGCTTCCTCGGCAACAGCATCTATCAGGTGCTCTTTGCGCATGGCATGGTGCGAACCTCGCCCGGCAATGCCTCCTTGATTATGGCGACCGCGCCTATCTGGGTGGCGGTTCTCGGCGTTCTGCTGCGGATCGAGCGCATTAACCGGCTCATGCTGATGGGCATCCTGCTCTCGTTTGCCGGGATCATCCTGCTGGTCACGGGTGGCGGCACCGTCACGATCAGCAACGAGAATGCGCTCGGCGACCTCATGATTCTCGGCTGCGCGGTTCTCTGGGCTGGCTACACCGTCGGCAGCAAGCCTCTGCTGGCGCGCTATTCGCCCCTCGCCATGACATCCTGGTCGATGCTCGCCGGGACGATCCCGCTCATCCTGTTCGCCATCCCCGACCTCACGCGGCAGGACTGGTCGGTCGTTCCGCCGATCGCGTGGGCCTCGTTCTTCTTCTCCGCGGTGCTATCCGTCGGCGTGGGTTATGTTATCTGGTTCGCGAGCGCGCAGCGCGTAGGGAGCGCGCGCACGGCGATTTACTCCAATTTGACCCCTGTCATCGCGATCCTCTTTGCGTGGCTGACGTTGAACATCGCGCCTGCGCCGATCCAATTGCTCGGCGGCTTGATCGTGCTGGCGGGGTTGGTTGTTACACGCCGCGGAGCGCGCAGGCGCTAAGATAGTAATCTGTCGCGCGGATCATGGAATGCTAATCTAAAGAGAGTAAGCGCATGGCTCGACTGTTTGCGTTGGCTTATCGGATGCGGATGCACCGGCTGGGCGACACCCAACTTGACGTTCTAACTCGCAACCTGGCCTTCCTCGCCGCGGTCATTATCGTGATCCAGTGGCTGCTGCGCGGACAGCCCGCGCTGCCCCTCTGGCACTGGCTCATTCTCGGCGCGATCCTGTTTGTCGCGTTCGGCGTCATCATCCTGAGCAACTGGGCGGCGCGCGCGGGCTATGCGCGCTTCTCTCCGCAAGCCGCGCTGACGCCACCGCGGCCGCTCGCCATGTCGCCGGACGACAAGGAGGCCGTACGCGCGACGGGGCGGTTCGAGGTGCAGGAGAAGCGCGCCGCGCTGGCGGATTTGCCCGGCTACTGGCGCACGTTCGGCTCGCGCGAGCACGCGATCATGGCGAAGCAGGATCCCTCGCGCTTCCTGCTCGGCGCGCTGCCGCCCGACCGGCTCGGCATGTGGTACGCTTTCTTCCGGCCGACGGACATCGACGAGGTGTGCGCGGGGACTGTAGCGTTCGGCGGAGCGCGGCGGCCGGGGCTGCGCGTGGCCTATCGCAACCTGCCGCCGTCGGACGGGAAGAGGCC
>CAZPTI010000156.1:4066-7856 GCA_964588925.1 uncultured Anaerolineales bacterium
GAGGAGGCCCAGGGCTGCTGCAACGCCGACCAGCGCGCCGGGGAACGGCTGAAGCCACGCGATTGAAGCGCCGACGAGCGCAACGCTCAGCAGGAACCAACCCGCATAGGGCGGTCGCCACCCGAAGATGCCGACACGCGCCGCAGCAGCGGCCTGCGCCAGCAGCACGATTAACACGAGCGCGGCGCCCAGCCCCATCCCCAGCGTCCACTCCTCCTTTGTAACGCGAAACTGAAACGCGCTCAGGCTCCAACCGCCCCACACGCCGAGCAACGCGACCCCGAACGGAACGACGGAACTCAGCAGCGCCAGCGGCAGGTTCGACACGGGGAGCAGTTGGCGCAGATAGGGCTCGTTGACATCGCCCTCGAACGTCTCCACCAGGGGCCGCGGCGGCGCGACAGCGAGGAAAGACACCCAGAAAAACCACAGGTCAAGGGGCGGCTTGCTGAAAATCAACCATGCGCCGCTTGCTGCCGCGCCGAAGCCCCAGAACAAAACCTGAAGCAGCATCGTCGGATGGCGTAACGTCAGCAGCGCAGAACGCGCGACGAGCGC
Organism: uncultured Anaerolineales bacterium; assembly: GCA_964588925.1. Taxonomy (GTDB): domain Bacteria; phylum Chloroflexota; class Anaerolineae; order CG2-30-64-16; family CG2-30-64-16; genus JALOOB01. The sequence continues at coordinate 4,625 of CAZPTI010000156.1, forward strand.
GCTCGCGCCCCTTCCCGGCGCAAGTCGGAACTTCGGTTTACGGTTCGTCAGGGTGTCGCGGCGCTTAATGCGCGCCGTTAGATCAGGCGCCAACACGGTCATAAAGCCTAGAGCATTCAGACTCGCATACGTCCGGCTCTCTTCGATTGCGTCGGTGATGTTCACGCGGCGCGCTGATACCGCGAGCAGCACCGTCGCGACGAGAGCAACCATCCAAAGGCTCGCGAGGCGCAGCGGCGCAAGGGGTGCCGCTACTGCGAGGCTGACAGCAGCGCCCGGCCAACGCAACGGTGGAAACAGCCACGCCAGAGGCGCGAGCAGGAGCGCAGCAAGCCACCAGTAGCGGCTCCATCTGCTCTCGCGGCGACCAAGCCGCGCAAGCCCCACTATCCAACTGACGGCGAGCAGAAGGGGAATCAGCGGGGCCGCAACTGCCGCCGCGCGCAACGACGCGGTCTGCGCAAGAGGCTGACCGAGTGGTTGCGCGATGACGACTGTGACCAATGCAAGGATGGGCAGGACTACGACGGCGTACTGGAGGCAGGACTGGATGAAGTTGACCAGGATGATGGCAACGCGACTGACCGGAGAGGCGGCGACGTAGGCCACATCGGGGAACGACAGCAGCAGCGGCGATTTTCGCAGGGTGCGCGCGATCAGGTAGACCGCGACGACGATGAACAACCACGGCAACGCGTCGAGGATCCTTTGCGTCGCGGCGGGCGACAAGCCGCGACCGAGCTCCGCGGCATGAGCAACCGCAGCCAGCGCAATGACCGACACCCATGCAGCCCCGAATAAGATCAAGTACAGCGCGTACAACCGGTCGATGAAGTTCTGCCGCTGCGGGTCGTAGCCGAGCGTGCGCAGCCAGTAGAGCGCGCTGCTGCGCCACTGCCGCCAGCGCAGCCACGCCAGCAGGCGAAAGTCACGCATCGGCGGACTCCAACGCATCGGCGAGCAACTCTTCGAGGGTCTGATCCTTCGCCGCCGCGTCCGCGCCCGGCACGTCACCGATGATCCGGCCGTTTTCCATCAGCAGGTAGCGGTCGGGGTCGACCGGCGGGGTCTGGTGGCTGCTGAGGAGGATCGCCATGCCCGCGTCGCGGCGGCGCTCCAACTCGTCCCACAGCAGGTTTGCCGACACCGGATCGAGTGGGCCGAGCGGCTCATCGAGCAGGAGCAGGGGCGGCTGGAGCATGAGCGCGAGGCAGAGCGCCAGCTTGTACTTCATGCCGCGCGAGAGGGAGAACGGGTAGGCGTCGCGCGCATGCCACAGGCCAAACTGCTTGAGCCACGATTCCGCCGGCTCGCGCCAGCCGGTCAGCCGGTTTGCCTGCGCGACGAACTGTACGTGCTCCCACTCGGTCAACTCATCGTAAAAGGGCGGCGTGTCAGGCACGAGAAGGACGCGGGCGCGCGCCAGCCGTTCAGACGAGTACATATGGACGCCGGAGATAATGACTTCCCCGCGCGTGGGCCGCGCCCAGCCCGCCAGGCAGCGCAGCAGCGTCGACTTGCCCGCGCCGTTGCGACCGGCCAGCACGGTCAGCGAACGCGGATGGAGGGTGAAGGTGATGTCGGTGAGCGCCCAGCTTTGCCCGTAGCGGTAGCCGACGTTAACAGTTTCGAGGACCGCGCCGTCCCGCGATGGTTTGTTCATTGGCTGATTACGCCTCGGCGATGTAGACGCACCACTCCGGCGCGTCGTTCAACGCCAGGTTGTCCCATGCAGGATGCGTCGCCATGTTGCTGAATCCGGCTTCGGTCAGCATTTCGCGCAACATGTCCGCAGTATATGCCTGATCGGAGAGGCCGTAGCTGTCGAGGTGGCCCGTGTCAAGGTTGAGGATGTAGAACCGCTCGATAATCGCCCGGCGCTCCGCGTCCCACGTGCGCTCGCCCAGGTGCAAGTAGGGGAAGTCACCCCATAGCCCGCCCTGATCGGTGTACCACCACGTGTTGTTCTTCTTGTCGATACAGGCGTCGTCGAGGATTTCGAGCAGCAGCGGCGCGCCGGGGCGCAGGGATGAGCGGATGCGGCGCAACACGTCTAGCGATTCTTCCGGCTTCAGCACCGTGAACTGGCCGTAGAGATAGATCGCCGCGTCGAAATTCGCGCCTGCGAAGTCCATTGCGCGCACGTCGCCCTGGTGAATCTCCACCGGCAAATTAGCGCAGTGCTCGCGCGCATAGCGGACGGATGCCGGGCCGAAGTCGATGCCTGTGACCGCCACGCCGCGCTTCGCAAACTCAGCCGCGTACAGTCCTGGCCCGCATGTTACATCGAGCAGGCGGCTGCCTTCTCGCAGGCCCAGCCAGCCGCTCATGATCTGAACCATCGCGCGAATCTCCGGCAGACGGCGCGACGCTGCGCCGTGGCTCTGGTCAAGGTGCTCTCGGAGCATCCGTTCGCTGAACGACGGCTCGTCCCACGGCAGATTGCCGCCGTCGCGCCAGGGGACGGGGGGCTGCGGGCGGTCGTAAATGGCGCGGAGCGCAGCCGTCAATCGGGCGCCGGCTTCCGTATCGAGTGGTGTGGTCATGGGTTCCTTCATGAGAGAGCGACGTAGCGTTCCAAAATTGCTTTGCCTAACTTACTATCGGGCGCGATGCCGGTCACTTCGGCAAGCGCGCGCTCAACTCCGTTCGCTCTGATCTTCGCCTGCAACTCCTGCGCGCCAGGGTCGGCGGGGTGGTCGAAGCGCAGGCCGGCGGCGAGGCCGGTAATGATGTTAACCGGCATGACCGACTGTTCGAGGCAGTTGACCGCGGCGCCGCTGAGCCGGTCGCCAGGAGCGAGCTTGCGCAGCGGATCGCGGCCGAGGCGCAGGATGGTGTCGCCCAGCGCGCGGTTGCCGAAGCGGTGGAGCAGGTCGTCGATGTGGGCGAGCAGCGCGCCCTGCGATGGGTGGTATTTGCGCGTGAGCGCGAGCGCGGATTCCTCCATCGCGCCGCGCGCCTGGAAGTAAATCTCGTCGTCGGCCAGCGCCTCGTAGCCATACTCGTAGCCCTTCGGATAGCCGAGATAGCCGAGCGTCGCGTGGCCCGCGTTGTGGATGTATAACTTGCGCTCGGTGAAGAACGCGAAGGGCGCGTAGGGGATCATGCCGACGACCGGTGGGATCGGCCCGACGAACGCGTCTTTGTCAACGGGTAATTCTTTGTACGGCTCGACCAGAATCAGGCTCGGATCTTCGGCGCGCAGCTCGGGCGTGAGCGGGGGCACCAT
>CAZPTI010000156.1:7866-11515 GCA_964588925.1 uncultured Anaerolineales bacterium
GATGACCGTGTCGATGAAGCCGATATGCTCCGCGACGAAGGGGTGAAGCCCGGCGGGCAGCTGCGCGAGGACCATGCCGCGGAAAATCTCGGCTGCGCCGTGCAGGTTCTCGCAGAGGATCAGGTTGAAGGGGCGGCGGTTGCCGGTCTCCGAGCGGCGCACGACACCGCGCGCAACGACAGGCGCAACATGCTTCAGCACGCCCGCGCCCACTGCCGTCGCGCCGATCTCCGCGCGCGCGACCACTTCCGCAACCGCTTCCGCGTCTCCGCTGTGGAGCGCGCTTACCGGCCCGACCTCCACCGATTCAGTGCGCTCATTTGTGACGAGCCGAATGGTGTAGCAGCCGCGCGTGTTCAGCGCGTCGAGGAGTGTCCGGTCAATGTCGGCAAAGGTGACGTGATAGCCCGACTCGCTGAAAAGCTGCCCCATGAACCCGCGGCCGATGTTGCCCGCGCCGAAGATAATCGCCTGCTTCATTCGTAAATATGCCCCGCGTAGGTTCGCAAGAATTCCGCTTCGGCCTCGCGCGTCCATGCGCCGCGCGGGCCGAGGAGGTCGTAAACGCGCGGCGCGGTCGACTTCAGGTCGGCGAGCGCGGTGAGCGGGAACCCTTCGACCTGCGGGAAGATGACCATCTTGCCGGGGAAGCGGCCGTCCATTAACCCCTGCATGCCGTCGCGCGCGGCGTTGATGCCGCCAATGGCCGCGACTGCGGCTGCCGTCGATAATTGCCCCGCATGCACCTTGTTCAGCACGGATGCCTGATCGTGAATCGTCGAGCCCGCCGAGCCGGTGATTTGCGCCGCGCCGAGGTAAATGTTCGATAGATCAAGTTGCGCGATAGTCCCGCGCGCCAGGCCGCCGAAGATTTGCAGCAGGCCGTCGGGCGCGAGGTGGGGCATGGCCTGCTCGATGGCCGGCACGCTGGCGACGATGACGATAATGTCGTCGAAGCCCTCGCTGCCGCGCGCCGCTTCGACCGCAACCGCGTGCGCCTCCTCACCCATCTGCCGCGGATTGAGCACGGTGAGCTCGATGCCGCGTTCACGGGCGAGCGGGCCAAAGTCGGCCAGCAGCTCGGGGTTGCGGATCGCGTTCGATTCGCTCACCACGACGCGGCGAGGCCCCCCGTCCATTTCGAGCAGCCGTTGCAGGTGCATTCGGCCCATCGGCCCGCCGCCGCCGATGATCCACGCGCTGCCGCCGGCCTTGATCTCCGCGCGGTTGCGCGCCTCGCCGTAGGACGCCGAGAGGTCCGGGCCGCGCGAGCCGACGTAGACGACGTAATCGTAGTGGACGCGGCCAGCGTCCATGCGCACGGGGCGGCCGAGCGGACGTTCGCCGACGAGATTCACGACCGCGCCGGGCGCCAGCGCGGCGGGCAGCGCGTCGAGCGTATCGACGGAAGGATCGAGGACGATCACATCATCGAAGCCGCCGGGCGCGTGCGCCGCCGCGAATTCGGCAAAAGCTTCCGGCGCAACACTGTCAAACACCTCGACCGGCGGCCACGTGAGCTGATCGATAAGCGATTGCGGGATGTTCGTTCCTATGATCTTGCGCGGCAGCCCACAGCACAGCGTGTCGCCAAGCTGATATTCGCGCTCCAGCCCCGGATGACCGAGAAGCCACAGGACGCCGTCCTTTTTCACGCGCAGTCGTCGCCGCGGCACATAGGCTGCCTCGACGCACGCCCACGGCTCGGTGAGCGCAACTTCCGCGTAGCCCATCCCCTCCGGCACGCGGATCGCATAGCACCCCTCGTCGCCGTCGAGTGCGGCCGGGCCGAGCAAGTTGTACTGCGCAAGGCCGCCGACAAAGACATAGCCGTAGGCCAGATTCTTGCCCCGATAGTAGATGTCAGCCTGCAACACCAGCCGCTGCCCCGGCTCAAACCGGTCTCGCCACGCCTCGCCCACCTCCGCTACGGTCATCGTGACCTCGTGGCCCTGCACGACCGGATGGCACGACAGGTCGCGGTTGTAGAGCCGCGGATGCCCCGATCCCTGCCGGATGACCTTTACGTCGGAATAGCACAGCCCTACCGCGTCGGAGCGGACGAGGATCTGGTCAGGCGCGGGGCGCGGCGTAGTCCAGCGCGCGGGCCGGCCGTCGACGCCGAAGTTCTCGAGGCCCGCGCCGTAGAGCGGCCAGGCGAGCATGGTGTCGGGGATGTCACAGATGGGCATAGGCTTTCCTTGCAGCAGCGAGCCGCAAGTTTGGCAACTTGCGCTACAACGCCAGCAGTTAAAACGTTACGTACTGGCGATGATAACCTCGATCCCGGTTTTGCTCAACTCAAGGCGGGTGGACCCCTCTATGCGATCTGCTCTGACGGACCTGCGCTTCTGCGGCAATTATGTTCATCCTGCGACCGGTGTAGCAATACCGGAAGCTACCGTCCGACTGCAAGGGGCTTGCCGCCCTTCCCCGGCAACTCAAACCTCGCTGTATACACCGGCCGGAAGTAGTCGTACAGCGTGATCAACAGCGTCAGCAGGAGCAGCAGGAAACCGCTCGCGCCGCTGCCGAGGAGCGACTGGCCGGTGAGCAGGCTGCCGGCCGCGGCGATGAGCCAGTTGACCGCCAACAGGGCGAAAAACTGTTTGACCGCGGACTGCCAGCCGAACCCCTTTGTCGCGAACCAGTAGCTGATCGCCGAGTTGAGCGTCACGATGATGGCGACGCCTGTGGCTAACTGGAGAGTGGAGCCGGTGAAGCCGGGCAGGATCTGCGCGAAGATGATGCTGACCAGGGCGACAAGCGCGATCTTCTCCAGCACGACGCGATCGAAGGGACGCCGCGCGAGCGCCACCAGCTCGCGCTTCTCCTCCGGCGTGTCGGCGCGTCGAGGCAGCGGTTCGGCTGCGAAGTGCCACCCCGCATGGTGCGGTTTGGGCAGGCGCGGAATGACCAGAAACCATATCGCGAGCGCAGCCGCGACCAGGATGAGCGCCAGCAGGACAAGCGCCCAGGGTTGATTCTGCGCTAGCGCCCTGATCGTGTCGGTTACGTCGCGCTGCGCCACGTGAATCCAGTACTCTTGCGGCAGCTTGATGAAGATCCAGATGGCGGCCGCGGCAAGGGTCCAGAGCCGATCCGGGAAGCGCAGGGGATTCCACCGGCTGCGAACGGCTTCGTAGAAGATGAAGAAGTACTCGAAGGTGTTGGGAAAGACCAGTAGCAGCGCGCGGTTGTCAAGCAGTTCGAAGAGCACCACGCCGATAAGCCGGTAGTAGATCAGGAAGCGGCTGACCTTGAACGCCCACTGGTTGCGCCAGTTGCGGAGCGTCGACAGATAGGCGATGACGAGATAGTAGATGTCGAGCGCCTTGTCGTAGCTCTGGTACCAGTCGAGATTCATCGTCGTGAATCGCTGAAAGACGGTCTGATCGACGCCGTCGACGATCAGGCAGGCGATGATGGCAGGGAGCGGCCATTTCGGGATGAAGAGGGGCAGGACAAAACGCGCCAATATGACGGCGCCGGCGACGATAATATCTGTGGTGGGCATGCGCACTGCTCCTTCCGGCAATTGGCATTCCGCAGTATAGGGGTAACGGCTGGCTCACGTCAACCGATGCGTATCGCAGGGGTGCGGTTCACGATTTCGCACGCGCAACTTCGGAAATCCCCTTGACACCCC
>CAZPTI010000157.1:0-1651 GCA_964588925.1 uncultured Anaerolineales bacterium
GACCGAGGTCGTACATGAAGTACTCGATGGTCGCGGGGCCGGCCGGCGCGGGCGCGCTGGTCGGGGCGGCCGGGGCCTTGGTCGCCTCAGCCGCGGCCGGGGCGGTGGTTGGCGCGGCAGGCGCCGGTGTGGCAGGCGCGGCGCAGGCGGCCAGGCCCATCACGCCCGCGGCTGCGGCGCTCAGGCGCAGAAATTCACGTCGGGAGACCGTCTTTGGTGACATGGGGGCATCTCCTTGCCAGTTGGGTAAAGATGACATGGCGGAATGAGATGAGCAGGCGCAGTCGGCGTTCGCCTCCTTAGACTTCTAACAGTAGTGCCGGCGCATTTCGTCATGACTGGGCATGGCGAGGATTGCATTGAGCAATGCCCCGGCCTGCGCTTCGGAGCGCGACCACGGGTCCGTAAGTATCAACTGGAGCAGCAGGTCTTTCCTGCCGCGCATGAAGGCTTCAAGCTCGAGTTCGACCGGCGCGACGCGCTCGCGCAAGGTGTGGGCCAGCAACGGCGCGGGTAAGCCGCCCGTCTGAATGCCTTGCAGGCCGCGCCGGCTCGCCAGCAGGGGAATCTCGACTTCGAAATCAGCCGGAACCCCCGCAACATATTCGTGATCGTTCGCGACGTTGCCGATGATGACGCGCGGGATGTCGCACGCAATCGCCTCGATCAATGGCGCCATCGGTTCGCCCGAGAGACGCGGCGGGTAAACTTCCGTTACGCGGAGGGATTCGTCTTCCGCCAGCCGCTGAAACTCCAGCGCATTCGTCGAGACCGTGTCGAAATAGTCCTGCCAGCCGTGAGCCGGCTGCTCGGCCCAGCGCGCTTCCGTTGCGGGATCGGAGTGATACCACACCGGCCAGGAGGCGCCGCTCCAGTGCGCCGTGTCGCCGATGGGCACGGCGCCGAAACGACGGTAGAGGTCGACAGTCTTCGGCGACAGGCCGGGAGTGGTTTTCCCTTCCGCCCACAGTCGCGGGGCCTCGCCGGCGATCCAGGCATCCAGCCGCGGGAACAAATCCTCGCCCTTATGATACAGCCGGGTCAGCCAGACGAAGTGGTTCACGCCGGGGATCTCGTACGTCAGCCCGTCCGCGTCCGCGCCCAGGGTGCGCGCGACGTCGTAGACGCCGCTAAACCCGTGGCAGAGGCCGACGACCTTCAGCGCGGGATAGCGCCGCGTCAGGTGCGTGATCCCGGCCAGCACCGGATTGGCGACAAGGAGGTGCCACGCGTCCGGGCAGATGCGCAGGGCGTCTTCTGCAATCGACTCAAAGAGGCGCAACTGGTAGAAGTTGATCCAGAAGGCCTCGTCGTACATCACATGAAAGCTGCCGCCCCAGTCATAGCCGTGCCGGCGAGCGATATCCCAGCCGGCGCGCAACTGCTCGTGCGGCGCGGCGAGCGCGGTGTTAATCACGAAGTCTGCGCCGTCGAGCGCCGCGGCGCGCTCCAGGGTGGCTTCAAGTTGGAGGTCGACGCGCAATTCCGCTGCGTAACGGCGGCAGACGCTGTGGGCGGCGCGGAGTCGCGCCGGGTTGATGTCCATAAACGCGACCGTCGCGCCGGCGAGGTTGGGCGTCAGGCAGATGTCGCGGATCAACGAGAGCGAAAACGCGCCGCTGCCCGCGCCGATGATGGCGATCTTCATCCT
>CAZPTI010000157.1:1751-11482 GCA_964588925.1 uncultured Anaerolineales bacterium
CATCGCCTGCTTGATTTCGGCGTCGATCAGGTCGGGGTCCATCGCGCCCTTTTGCAGTGTGAAGCCTGCTGCGCTCAGGAAGAACTTGTCGGCCGAAAGACGCGCGAGCTGGCTGATGACCGTGGGGCCGCTGCACGACATTTCGGTGGGCCGCAGCACGCCGCCCAGCAGGATCGTTTTGTTGCGGGTGTTTCGGGCCAGCTCTTCCGCAATCGGCAGCGTGTTGGTGATGACGGTTAAGCCGTTCTTCTGCGCCAGGTGCCGCGCCACGTGCAGCGTGGTCGTCCCGGTGTCGAGCATGATCGTGTCGCCCGGCTGGGCGAGTTGCGCGGCGAGCCACCCGATGACCTGCTTCTCGCGGTGCGCCTCCGTTGCGCGGGTGGAGAAGGGATCGAACGCGGCCACCTCGAGAAACGCGGCGGTTGCGCCGCCGTGAACCCGCCGGAGCAGGCCGGCGCGGTCGAGCTCTTGCAAATCGCGACGTATGGTCACAGTCGATACGCCGAGCTTGCTGCTGAGCTCCTGCACGTTGAGCCTCGTTGCCAGCAAGCTCTCTTGGAGGATTTGTTCTCTTCGCTTCAACGTCGCATCACTGACGGATACGCGGCCCACATCGGCCTCCTCAGCAGCGTGAAGGGATTGCAGCGGATAAACCACTTTCGAGTGATCACGGATTGCTAAGAATTGTAAACCACAAACAGCGGCGTTGTCAAGGGGTTAAAGGACCCAAAACGACGGGACTGACGCAGTTTTCAACAAACGAAGGCAAAACTAGAGTATTGACAGCGTTCCGAAACTATGATACCGTTTGTTTGGTCAATTTACTCTTTCGAGTTTGACGGCCGCCCTTGCGACCCGGCTCAGGCGCGCATCGGTCTTGACGCGCTGATCCTCAACTGGCTTTCGTTATTTACTGATTAATATTGCAAATGAAAGGACGAAATTAATGCCTCGTCCCACTGCCGACCGACGCGCGCTCATGTTCGATGCGATCACGCAGCAGGGCCAGATGACGGTCGCTGCGCTTGCCGAGCAGTTCGGTCTGTCGGAGGTTTCCGTCCGGCGAAACCTGGAGCAACTTGAGTCCGCCGGCCTGATCCGGCGCACGCACGGCGGCGCCGAGGCGGTGGCCCGGCCGGGGCAGCCCAGCTCGTATCACGCGCGCCTCTTCCGGCGGATCGCTGAGAAGGAAGCCATCGGCGTGGCGGCCGCAGCGTTGATCCGACCGGGCGAAACAGTTCTGCTCGACTCCGGCACGACGGTGATTGAGGTTGCCCGCGCGCTTCCCGCGGACCTGCTGGATGCCGGCGGGTTGACCGTGATCACCCGCTCGCTGGTTGTGGCGGGTGAGCTGCGGCAGCAGCGCGGCGTCCGCCTGGTCGTGCTGGGGGGGATCTACCAGCGCGACTTTGACGATTTCGTCGGGCCGCAAGTCGAGGCGGCGCTGAGCGACCTCCACGTATCCACTGCGGTTATCGGGACCGACGGCATCGATGCGCTGCGCGGGCTGACCACCGAGAACCTGCGCGACGCGGGCCTGCTCGCCAGAATCGCGCGCGCGGCTGATCGCCTGGTCGTCGTCGCCGATTCGAGCAAGATCGGCGTGGTTCGCCTGCAATCCGTGCTCCCGCTGGCGAAAATCCAAATCTTTGTCACCGACGCGGCTGCTCCCCAGGAGTTTGTCGATACGCTGGAGCGAGAAGGCGTGCGTGTCATCCTTGCGCCGCCATCCTACAGCCGCCAGTGACGACCTGGCCCCGGAATCCGGCAGGCGCAACAAACCCGCGCCTGCTCGCATAGAGGTGTGACGTGAACTTTTTCGACGATTGTGTGCGCATCTTCAGCGAAGACGAACTGCACCGGCTGCATGACGCCGCGCTGCAAATTCTGGCCGACCCGGGCATGCGCATCATGACGCCCGCGCTCCGTCAGGCCCTGGCCGCTCACGGCGCGGATGTGGACGAGGCGAACGAACGCGTGCGTTTTCCGCGCGCGCTGGTGGAGGGAACCATCGCCGCGATGCAGGCGGATCTCGCCGCGGGGCGCAAACCGCTCCTGCTCAATGGCGTCGTCTCATCTAAATCGGCGGGCAAGGTGCAGGCGAAGTTTGGCGGCGCGTGCGTCGAGGTGTTCGATTGGCCGCGCGGAGATGTGCGCGAGCCGACGCGCCAGGATTTGATCGACCTGGTCCGTCTCGGCGAGGTATTGCCCGAGGTGGTGACGGTGGGCAATCCGGTCGTGTACCTGCGGGAGGACGGCGGGGAGGGCGTCGATCCGCGCATGCAGCGCGTCAAGACGGCCGCGCTCATCGCGTGTTACACCACGAAGGCCGGCGCAACCGAGGTCTGGAACGCAGCTGAGCTCGACTTCCTGATGGAAATCGGTCAGGTTGTGCGGGGCAGCCGCGACGCGTACCTCGCCAACCCGTGTTTTGTCACCGCCAAAGAGACGATCTCCCCGCTGGTGCTCGAAGGCGACGCGGGCGAGGTGCTCCTGCTGCTGGCGCAGCGCGGCCTGCCAACGACGATCATCCCGATGCCTCTCACCGGCGGCTCTTCGCCAATGACCCTGGCTTCGAACGTCGCCCTGTGCAACGCCGAAGTGCTCGGCGTCGCCACGGCCATCCGGTGCGCGGAGCCTACGGCATGGGTTGCCGGCGGCGTCATCAGCGGCGTGATGGACATGGCGACCGGCGCGGCCAGCTTCGCTTCACCGGAAGCGGTGCTGCAAGACCTTGCGATTGCCGAGTTGTATGAGCGGCTGTACGGTTTTGACTTCGCCGTCGGAACGGGTTACACGGACGCCAAGTATCCGGGCACGCAGTCGGTCATGGAGAAGCTGGCAAAGTACTGGGCGACCTATCGCTCCGGCCGCGTCAACTACCCGGTGGGCCTGGTGAACAACGGCAAGGCCTTCTCGCCCGAGCAGGCGCTGCTTGACCTCGAAGCTGCGCACTGGATCCACCAGTTCCACAAGGGTATCGCAGTGAACGACGAGACGCTCTGCCTGGACCTGATCCGCAAGCAGGGGATCGGCGGCAACCACCTGGGCGAGGAACACACGGTGCGCCAGATGCGGAAGGAAGTGTGGTATCCGCAGTTCATGGATCGCGCGCGGTCGACCGGCATGGCGAAGGACCGCGAGCGCGACATGATCGCTCGCGCCCACGAGCGGTATCAGAAGCTGATGACCAGGGCGACCTACGAGATCGACGCCGCCGGCCGGCGTGAGATCGACAATATCCTACGAGCCGCGGAACGCGCGCTAACGGCATAGGCGCGCACGCCTCGAAGTAAGGAAGGACCATAATGCAAGGCAGCGAACTTCGCCTCAAGCGACTCATCCCCGATGGACATAATATCATCATCCTGCCGATCGATCATGGCGAGTTTCAGGGACCGCGCAAGGGCCTCATCCGGCCCCTTGATACGCTGACGGCGCTGGACGGGTACGACGCAGTGCTGTTGTCGCCCGGCGCATTTCTCCAGTGCGCGGAGTTGTTTGCCGCGCGCCGGCACGTCTCCGCCATTATCCGTCTAAACTGGAACGCCGACTATTGCTTCCAGTGGGACTATCACGATTCCAGCACGGCGCGCGTGCTCTCGCCCGCCGCCGCACTGGCGATGGGCGCGGACGCAGCACTGGCCTCCCTCGCCATCGGCACAGGCTCGGCGAGCAGGGACGCGGCGAACGTGGAAATCTTTGCGCGGCTGGCCGAAGAGGCGCGGGTGGCCGGCCTGCCGCTCGGCGCGGAGTTCTATCCCGCCTACGAGCCGAGCTATTATGGGCCGGACCGCTTCCACGATATGATCCAGCGCGTGCTCCGCATCGCTTCGGAGTTGGGCGCTTCCTTCGTGAAGACGTTCTACACGGGCCCGCGCTTCAGCGAAATCGTCGAGACGACGCCCGTACCTGTGATTGTGCTAGGCGCGGGCAAAGAGGACGAGCTGACCGCGCTGCGCAAGGCCGCAGACAGCATGGCCGCGGGCGCGCGCGGCGTCGTGTTCGGGCGCAACGTCTTCGAAGCCGACCAGCCGCTCGCCTTCCTGAAGGCCCTGGGCGCGGTCGTGCGCTCGGGGGCAAGCGCGGGGGCCGCGGCGGCAGAGCACTTCGGGCTGGCTGTAGCCTGATCGCCGGCCGTCAATCCTGCCTTCAGGAGTGAGGAAGATGATGCACAACCCCAACTGGTCGCATGTCGACGTGAACAGTGTCCCGCGCATGGTCACCCCCGCGCCCGGCCCCTGCTCGCAGGAGATGCACGGCCGCACCGCGCGCTACATGAAGGGCCTGTCGTCGCAGGTGCAGCTGTTCCCCGTGGCGTTTGAGTCGGGCCACGGCTGCACGCTGACCGATGTGGACGGCAACGTTTACATCGACTTCTCCTCGGGCATCTATGTCACTGGCCTCGGCCACTGCCACCCGAAGGTGACGGAGGCGGTGCAACACGCAGCCGGCCAGCTCATGAACGCGCATGACTTCACTACGCCGATCAAGATGCGCCTGATGGAGAAGCTGGCCGAGATTTCGATGGGCGAGGGCGAACACAAGCTGAGCGGCTTCCAGCTCTACGACTCCGGAACCACGGCGGTGGAAGCGGGCCTGCGCGTGATGCGCGCGGCGACCGGCAAGAGCGAGTTCATCTCCTTCCACAAGGATTTTCACGGCAAGACGATGGGCGCGGTTGGCCTCGCGCGGCTCGACCCCTCGCAGGGGCTGCGCGCGCCGGGCTTCTTCCTCGTCCCGCGCAGCAACTGCTACCGCTGCGAGTTCCGCCAAAAGTACCCCGAATGCGACCTGCTGTGCGCGGACTATATCCGGACGGTGATACGGGAGGAGACGTCAGGCCGGGTGGCGGGCATTGTGTTCGAGCCGGTGCAGGGGTGGGGCGGCAGCGTCGTCCCCCCCGGCGGTTGGGTGCAGCGGTTGCGCGAGATTTGCGACGAGTTCGGCATCCTGATGATGGCCGACGAGGTGCTGACTTGCATGGGGCGGACGGGCAAGATGTTCGCCATGCAACACTGGGACACTGTGCCCGACGTGATGACGCTGGGCAAAGGGTTCGGCAACGGCTTCCCGGTGACCGCCATGCTCGTGAGCGAGAAATACAAGCACGTGATCGAGAAGATCAGCGCCAGCACGTCCTACGGCGGCAACCCGATGGCGTGCGCGGCTGCGCTGGCGTCGCTGGAAGTAATCGAGGAAGAGAACCTGTGTGCGCGCGCCGCGCACCTGGGCGACATCCTGCTGGCGCGTATGAAGCAGATCGAGACGGCTTCGCCCATCGTCGGCGAGGCGCGAGGGATCGGCTGCCTGCTCGGGTTGGAACTGGTGAAGAATAAACGGACGAAGGAGCCGTTTGACCAGGCTGGCAAGATGGTCTATCAAAAGGCGTTTCAGAAGGGGCTGGCGTGGATCCCGGCCGGACACATCCTGCGCATGTCGCCGCCGCTGATTATGGAGGATGACCTCGCGCTCAAGGCGATGGACATCATCGAGGAGAGCATCTGGGAGACCGCCCGCGAGCTGGGGTACGCCGTATGACGCCGCAGGAGATTCGTTTCGGGGTCATCGGCTGCGGCATGATGGCGCGCGAGTTTGCCAGCGCGACGCAACGCTGGGGGCACTTGCTCGGCCAGGACGTCCGTCCGCGGCTCGTCGCCATTGCGGACGCGAAGCCGTCCTGCCTCGACTGGTTCACCGACAACCTGTGCGACATCGCCACTGCAGTCACGGATTACCGCGACCTGCTCGCCGATCCACGGGTGGATGCGGTCTACTGCGCGGTGCCGCATCACCTGCACGAGCAGATCTACCGCGACATCATCCGCGCGGGCAAGCATCTGCTGGGCGAAAAGCCGTTCGGCATCGACCGCGCGGCCAACGAAGCGATCCTCACGGAACTGGCCGCGCATCCCCAGGTGTTCGCCCGCTGCTCCTCCGAGTTCCCGTTCTTTCCGGGCGCGTACCAGATTGTCAAGCACGCGCAGGAAGGGCGGTTCGGGCAGATCATCGAGGTCGAAGCGGGACTGTGGCACTCCAGCGATCTCGACCCGAACAAGCCGATCAACTGGAAGCGTATGGTCGAGTTCAACGGCGAGTACGGCTGCATGGGCGACCTGGGGCTGCACCCGCTGCACGTGCCGCTGCGCCTGGGGTGGCTGCCCCTGAACGTACGCGCGTTGCTGTCCAAGATCGTGACCGAGCGGCCCGATGGCAAGGGCGGGATGGCGCCGTGCGAGACGTGGGACAACGCCACGCTGGCGTGCGAGGTGCAGACGACCGACCAGCATTTCCCGATGCTGATCAGCATGAAACGCATCGCGCCCGGCGAGGGGAACACCTGGTTTCTGAAGATTCACGGCACGCGCTTCTCCGCTGAATTCAGCACTAAGCAGCCGAAGACGCTGCGGACGATGCGCTATCAGAGCGGAAAGCCGCAGGCATGGGAGACGGTGGACATCGGCTACCAGTCACCCTATCCGACGATCACCGGCGGCATCTTCGAGTTCGGCTTCTCGGACAGCATCCTGCAAATGTACGCGGCGTTCTGCGACGAGCTGGCCCACGGCCGCGCGGGAATGCGCCAGCCCTTCTACTGCGCCACGCCGGAGGAGACGCATCAACATCACCTGATCCTGACGGCTGCGTTGGAGTCGGGGAAGGCGGGGCAGACGGCAGTGGTGTCATATCGATGAACTGATTCTAGCGGAACTGCCAAAGCGATCATAGGCAGGTTCTGCCGGTGAAACGACGCCCTTGCCTTGTTTCGCCATGACGAGGTGTTGAATCTCGGTCATTCGATAGTGTACGTTTTCGGTGGGAAATATGTGTCATACCTGCTTGGATTAACTTGCTGCTTCCTGCTATACGCTTCTCGTTACCGGAATTCAATAGTCCGCTCTGTGCGGACCCGCAGAGGACCACCCCCAACCATCGGTAGCTTTCGGGTGGAAGACCAACACGGCTACCTGAAACCGTCCCGCGTGTGGTCGGGGGCGCAAAATCGAGGTTTGCGGTTCGGGTCCGTGAGGGATGGAAGTTCAAGTCCTCTCTGCCTGGCTAAGATCACAAGGGTAGATGATGCGACCACCTTTGTGGTCTTTTTCGTTAGGGCTACTGACCACACGGCTTTGCAAAATGACCAGCCGCGTGGTCTCGAGGGTGCGGAGTCTGGGCAAGCGTCAGACCGCAAGGCTAGACAAGGTGGCAGCCGTGTGGTCGGACGACGAGGTGTGTCGCTGATGGTGTGAGACCACTAGGCTCCTCTGTTCTCCGGCCATTCTTCGCGTCGTAGCTGCCCCTTGCTTCCTCTTGTTAGCCAGCAGTTCGTGCCGTCCTCTCGTTATCGGAACTCAGTTTTTGATTATCGAATTCAACGTTGAATTCCGATAGTCAATGCTTTCCAAAAGGCTCGCAGTCGTGACGAAGGGAGTATGAGAGGTCAGCAACAACGCTGTCCTCCCATACTCCGATGCCACACTTCCTTAAAAGCTGTTCACTCAGGGAACTCAAGCGGCTTTCCAAACGCGAGGCGCACGCTGCTCTACCTAGGATGCTGTCCCAACCGGTCGCGGGCGGGCAAGGCAGCGGTTATCGAACAGCCCAGGCTGACCGAGCGCACGGCGGTGCTCGATCCGTTTGCAGCGAAACGGCCGGCCTCTTAGGTCGGGTCCTCTGTGCTGCAACAGTGTGATACACCGGACCGTCGGTTCAAGGCTGGCAGTGACTGCCTGTGGAACTGGACGAATCTTTGAAAAGGAAGCGCCATCCGCGCCTTCACTACTCGCGCAGATCACGCCTGCATAGCCGGCGCGGCGACACGGTAGTAACGGTCACCCGCGGGTCCGCATTTCCGCACCCGCCCGGATGATTGTGTCCGAAAGGAAACCCGGCATGCGGAACGAGACAAAGAGACGGTCCACTTCATTTTGCGTCCAAAGGCTCGCAGGATCTGACGTTTTTCAGGTCTTGACAAGCCGCCGAGATGTGATATAGTTGCATACGTATTCAAAACGTATACCCGCCTTTTTGCGGTTTGATGAAATATGACAAAGCCTCACACCGACAACGGCCGACGCGCAGCGATCTCCTCAAAGGAGGTGGCGCGTCTTGCTGGGGTGTCTCAGGCAGCCGTCTCCAGAGTATTTACACCAGGCGCCAGTGTATCGGAGGAAATGCGTCGCAAGGTCATGGCGGCCGCCAGGCAGCTTGGCTATCGACCCAACGCCATCGGTCGTATCTTGAGCCAGCAGGCCAGCAGAATTATTGGCCTGGTGATGATTCGTTTCTGGAACCCCTTTTATACCCGGCTAATCGAAGAGTTCACAAGCGATCTGCAGGCACGTGGTTATTGGGTCTTGCTGCTCAATGTGGCAGACGATGCCGAAATGGAGCAGGCGGTTCCCGCGGCCTTGCAGTACCAGATAGACGGGCTGATCATCACGTCGGCCACCCTGTCGTCAAGCCTGGCCGAAGAGTGCGCGCGCGTGGGCACCCCTGTGGTGCTCTTCAACCGCTATGGCCTGAACAGCCAGGTAAACGCCGTCTGCTGCGACAATCTTGCAGGGGGGCGCATGGCCGCTGACGCGCTCGCAAGCGCAGGCTGCTGCCGTCCGGCATACATTGGCGGCGAGCCAGGAAGTTCAACCAACCGCGATCGCGAGCAAGGCTTCACCGATCGAATTGCTGAACGTGGCCTCTCAGTCTATGCGCGCGAGAGTGGGGACTACTCGTACGAGTCGGGCCATGCTGCCGCTCATCGGTTACTTGCCAGTCAGCCACAGCCGGACGCAATCTTCTGCGCTAACGATCTCATGGCCATGGCGGCCGTCGATGTCGCTCGTTCGGATTATGGCCTACGCGTACCCGAGGATCTGTCCGTCATCGGCTTCGACGACATTGATATGGCCTCCTGGCCTAAGTACAGTCTGACAACGATCCGGCAACCGGTCGACCGAATGGTGGATGCGACGATCGAAGTGTTGCTCCAAGCGATCCACCAACCTCAGACAGAGCGCGTTGTGCGTTTCCTGTCTCCCTCTGTCGTTGTGCGCGATAGCGTACGCCTTGCATCTTAGTCATCATCGCAGTCACGGAAGTGGTTTGATCTACCTGATTTTGCATACGTATGCAAGCAGCCACGTCACCTGCGCTTCTCTGATGTTAGTTAACCGAATGCACCTGCAAACGGGGTGAAGGGAAGCGCATCTCAGTCAGGAGGAAGCTCGTGAAGATTCTCTGGGTACTGCTGCTAGTCGTTGTTCTGCTGATGCCGGCTGCGGCTCTTGCTGCTCCAGTCATCGGGCCGGGCACACCCGGCACAGGGGCTCCAGGTCCGGATCTTCTCGTTGCAGACGCGGCGCAAGAAGCTGCCGTGGCGCGGGCGTCAAACGTCTGGCCCGGCATTGCATCGCTGAAGCAGATCTCAATCGAGGGTCTGCGGCGGCGACACTATTCCTCGGCCCTCCAGATCGAAAGTCAGTTGGGTGATTCAGCAGGCAGTTCGGCCTACTCGCAGTACTACGGCGCGCCGTACTACAATACGTACATGGCCTCGTACCGCTCGGACGGGCTGCGCGTCTATAGCCGCATCGACGTCCCCCCTACGCCGATGCCGGCCGCCGGTTACCCCGTTATCATTTACTCGCATGGCTGGGTTGGCGCCAGCAGTGCGCCGAGTTACAAGTTCAACTACGCGCCTAACGCCTATTACGGCGACATGCTCGACGCCT
>CAZPTI010000158.1:0-7468 GCA_964588925.1 uncultured Anaerolineales bacterium
TTGCCGGAGTTGGCGCAGGTGTAGGCTGTTGACCGTGACGGGGGTGACGGGGGTGACGGGGTTTTCTACTGTACCTGCATATTTATCACTTACACCCCTCTCTCACCTTATCTCTGAACGAGCGTTTTCGCAGCATAACAGTGTTAAACCCCGTCACCCCCGTCACCCTTGTCACAGCGCATTTCGTAGCATAACAGTGTTAAACCCCGTCACCCTCGTCACCCTCGTCACCATCACAGTGTCACCGCTGCTCCGTCCCCTTCACCAACCCCCGCTGGTACGCGACCACCGCCGCCTGTGTCCGATCCTCCACGCCGAGCTTTTGCAGGAGCGCGCTGACGTAGTTGCGCACCGTGCCCTGCGCCAGGTGGAGGCGTTCGGCGATGTCCGGGTTGCTGTAGCCCCGGCAGATGAGTTGCAGCACGGCCAGCTCGCGCTCGGTTAATCCTTCGGCGGGCGGGAGCGGCGGCGGCGGGGGCGAGGCCACCTGCGCCAGCAACTTGCCCGCCACCGACGGGTCGATGAACGTCTTCCCCTCGGCGGTCCCCTTGATCGCTGCGACAAGGTGCTCGCGACGCGTGTCCTTCAGCAGATAGCCCGATGCCCCGGCGCGCACCGCATCCAGCACGGAGGCGTCATCGGCGTACGTGGTCAGCACGAGCACGCGCACGTTCGGCCACCGCCTGCGGATGCGCTCGGTCGCCTGCGCGCCGTTCAGCACGGGCATCTTGAGGTCCATCAACACAACGTCCGGCTGCCGCTCGCCCGCCAGGTCAACCGCCTCCTGCCCGTTGCGCGCCACGCCGACCACCTCGATCTCGTCGTCCGTGCTCAGGATCGCTGCGAGGCCGTCGCGCACGACCGTCTGGTCGTCACAGATCAGGACACGGATCATCGCCAGTCCTCTCACGGGGGATGGTCAGCGCGATGCGCGTCCCCGCCCCGGCCTCGCTGCGGATCGCCAGTTCGCCGCCGATCAGGGCCGCCCGCTCCTGCATGCCCCGGATGCCCAGCCCCTCTTCTCCCGCCGCCGTGTCAGGCTCCATCCCCTGCCCGTCGTCCTGCACGGTCAGCCGCAACCCCTCCGGCCCCTCCGCCAGCTCCACCAGCAGCGCAGTCGCCCCCGCATGCCGCACCACGTTCTCCAGGCTCTCCTGCGCGATGCGGTACACGCCCTGCTCCACCTCGCCCGGCAGACACCCCTTGACCCCATCCGGCACGCGCATCTCCAGCTTTGCGCCGGTGCGTGCGGCGGCGGTCTCGGCCAGCTCTCGGATCGCCCCCGGCAGCCCCATCTCCTCCAGCGGCGACGCGCGCAGCGCCTGCAACGCGCGCCTTGCCTCGGCCAGCCCCGTGCGCGCCGTCTCATCCGCCCGTTCGAGCATCTCCTGCGCCCTGTCCGGCCGCTTCTCCCACAGCGAGCGCACCGCTTCCAGTTGCACGGTGACGGCGCTCAGGGAGTGGGCGAGGGTGTCGTGCAGCTCGCGCGCCAGCCGGTTGCGCTCCCGGCTGATCGCCAGCTCCTCCAGCGTGGAGGCATACTGTTGCAGCCGCAGGTTGGCGTCCGCCTGCTTCTGATACGCCTCGGAGAGCGCCGCCCGCTGCGCCGCCTGCACGGTCGCCAGGGTTGCCGTCACCGAACCGGCCAGCACCATCATGACAGCCTGAAGCACGAGGAACCCGGCGGGCACGGTCCACGGCACGCCCTCCGGCCACGGCGAGACGAGGGTCTGATACACGGTCAGCGCGAGGACGTACGCATAGAGGTAGCGGTACTTGTACTCCCACGCCACCAGCATCGCGCTCACGAAGAAGAACATGACGAAGGGCGACTGGAGCGGATTCACGGCAGGCCAGAGGTAATATCCGGCCAGCAGCGGCAGCAGCCCCAGTCCGAGCGTCAGCGGCACGAACCACCGCCCCAGCCGCTGCGCCAGCGGCCATGTCAGCATCGCCAGCACGAGCGCGTCGACGATCAGCAGCGGCGCGACGTTGGGCAGGGTGAGGTTGCGGATCAGCCGCTCCCCGGCGACCGGGTCGCTCGCCACCGCCGGGTCGCCCGCCAGTTGCAGCAGGATCAACACTGGCCCGACCGCCAGCCAGAAGAGGATGCGGATGAGCATGAAGAAGCGGTAGGCCGGGATGAAGCCGGGTTCGAGCGTCGCGTCGCGCATGGGGGAAGTATAGCACGCGTGGGCCGTCACGTGTGACAACTCCATGACACGCGTCACTTCCGCAAGTGACAGCCGCCGGGGTATCGTGAAACCTGCGGGGCCTGCGCGCCGTTCTTTTCGCGTGCGCCTCGCAGCGCAATCTTCCTTTTGAGTTGGTTTCCGGTGACAACACCCTGGTTGAAGGTTTTCATTGACCTGTGGGAGCATCGTGGGCGGACGCTGGTGGTCGCGCTGGCGATTGCGGTGGGCGTGTATGCGGTGGGCGTGGTGCTGAACACGCGCGAGATCCTCGTGCGGGAGTACGCGCGGGATCAGAGTGCAGCGCTCATGGCATCCGCCGTGGTGCGGACCGAGCCGTTCGAGACCGACCTGCCCGCCAGCCTCGCGAAGCTGCCCCTCGTGGCGGCAGCCGAGGCGCGCAGCGTGGTCACAGGTCGCGTCCTCCTGCCCGGCAGCGCGCCGCAGGAAGTCGAAATTATCGCGATCCCCGACTTCGAGAAGCTGACCGTCGATGCGATCCAGCCGGTGTCGGGCGCATATCCGCCGGGGCGTCGGGAAGTCCTGGTCGAAGGCGCTTCATTTGACAGCCTCCGTACGGCCATCGGGCAGGACATCACGCTCGAACTCAGCAACGACGCCACGCGCGCGCTCAGGGTGGTCGGCACGGTCCACGACGGGCAGCGGTTCAGCCCCACGCTCGCCGGCTCGGCCACGCTCTACGTGACGCCCGAAACGCTGCAAAGCCTCGGCTATCCCGCCTATTACACCGAGCTCCGCCTGCGCGCGACCGAACCGGCGCGCGACCGGGGGCATATCCTTGCGATGCTCGACCAGGTGGAGGCGCAACTGAACGACTCCGGCCGCACCGTGTTGAGCCGCCAGTTCATCACCGAGAGCCAGGCCGACCCCTACATCGGCAGCGTCGTGCTGATTCTGACCGCCTTCGGGCTGGTCATCCTTGCGCTGTCCAGCTTCCTCGTGGTCAACGCCATGTCCGCCCTGATCACGCAGCAGGTGCCGCAGATCGGCGTCATGAAGCTGATCGGCGCGCGGCGCGGCCAGATCATGGCGCTCTACCTCGCCACCGTGCTCATCTACGGCGTCATTGCGGCGGCGATTGCGCTGCCCCTCGCCTCGCTCACCGCCCGGCTGCTGATGGGGCAGGTGGTCGAGCCGCTGCTGAATGTGCGCGTGACCAGCTACGCCATCCCCTTCGGTCTGCTGCTGGCGCAGGCGGCGGTCGGGCTGCTGCTGCCCGTCGTGGCGGGGCTGTCGCCGGTCATCCGGGGCACGCGCATCACCACGCACCAGGCGCTCAACGACGTGGGCATCGGCGGCGAGACGTACGGGCGCAGCATTGTGGAACGCCTGCTGGACGGCCTGCAACGCCTCCGCCAGGTCGAGCGCCCGGTGTTGCTCGCCATCCGCAACACCCTGCGCCACAAGGGCCGTCTCGCGCAGACGCTCGTCGTGCTCATCTTCGGCACGGCGCTCTTCGTCTCGGTGCTCAGCGTGCGCTCGTCCGTGAACGCCACGCTCGACCTGTTCATGCGCTTCCACCGCTACGACGTGTCGGTGCAGATGCAGGGCAGCGAGCTGGCGAGCCGGATGGCATCGGTTGCGGCGCAGGTCCCCGGCGTAGCGGCGGCCGAGGTGTGGTCGCTGGGCGGCGCGCGGCGCGTCCTGCCCGACGACAGCAAGAGTAATGCGTTTCGCGTCGTCGCAGCGCCACGCGACACGACCATGATGAACCCTGAGATGCTGCAAGGGGAGTGGCTGGCGGGGGCGCGCATACCGAATGCGCTCGTCATCAACTCGGACCTGGCCGACGACCAGCGCGACCTGCGCGTGGGCAGCGACGTGACGCTCGACATCAACGGGCGCGAGTCGACGTGGCGAATTGTCGGCATCGTCAGCACCGAGTCGCGCGGCCGGGCAGCCTATGCGGCGCTGGATGACTTCGCCTACGAGTCGCGCGCGACCGGTCAGGGCAACCAGCTTCAGATTCGCATGACGCCCGACGCCGGCATTACGCAGGAGGAGATGGGCCTGCGCGTGCGCGCGGCGCTCGATGCGGCCGGGCTGAACGCGCAGGAGGCGCGCACTGCCGCCGTCACGCAGACGGAGAACAACCTGCTCTTCACCGTGGTCGTCGCGTTCCTGATCCTCATGGCGCTGCTGCTGGCGGCGGTCGGCGGGCTGGGCCTGACCACGACCATGAGCATCAACATGATGGAGCGGGTGCGCGAGGTGGGCGTGCTGCGCGCGATCGGCGCGTCGAACGCATCGGTGCGCCGCATCGTGCTGGCCGAGGGGATCGCGATGGCGATCATCAGTTGGATCATCGGCGTGGTCATCTCGCTGGCGCTTGCGCCGTTCCTCAGCGCGCAGCTTGGCCTCGCGCTGATCAAGACGCCGCTGCAATACCACTACTCGCCGGGGGGCGCAGCAGTGTGGTTCGCGCTCCTGCTGGCGATTGCGGCGGCTGCCAGCCTCGCGCCTGCGCGCAATGCGGTGCGGCTGACCGTCCGGGAAGTGTTGGCGTATGAGTGAGTCGGAAGAACTGATTCGGGTGAAGGATTTGCGGAAGGCGTATCGCACGCCGGCCGGTGACTTCTACGCGCTCAAGGGGGTCGACCTGAGCGTGCGCAAGGGGGAGTTCCTGGCCGTGCTCGGCAAGTCGGGCGCGGGCAAGTCGACGCTCATCAACATGATCACGGGCATCGACCGGCCCACGGCGGGCGAAATCCTCGTGGGTGAGCGTTCGATTGACAGGATGAGCGAGGATCAGATCGCCGCATGGAGGGGGAAGAACGTCGGTGTGGTGTTCCAGTTCTTCCAACTGCTCCCCATGCTGACCTGCGCGCAGAACGTGATGATGCCGATGGACTTCGCCGGGCTGTACAGCGGGCCACGGGAGCGGCGGGAACGCGCGCTGCAATTGCTGGCGCGCGTGGGGATTGCCGAGCATGCGGACAAGCTCCCCTCGGCGCTCTCCGGCGGGCAGCGGCAGCGCGTGGCGATTGCGCGCGCGCTGGCGAACGATCCGCAGTTGCTGGCAGCGGACGAGCCGACCGGCAACCTCGACTCGAAGACGACGAACGCCATGTTCGACCTCTTTGCCGGGCTGGTGGACGAGGGGAAGACCGTGCTGCTGGTGACGCATGACAGAGACCTCGCGAAGCGGGCCGGTCGGCGCGTGCGCATCGCAGACGGGCGCATCGTGGAGGAGGCGCGAGCATGATCGACGGCTCCCTGACGCCCATGATTGACTTGAGGGGGCTAACCAAAGTCTACGAAACCCCCGTCGGTCCGTTTCCAGCCTTGCGCGGCATCGACTTGCAGATCAGTGCAGGCGAGTTCATCGCCGTGGTCGGCAAGTCGGGCAGCGGCAAGTCGACGCTCATCAACATGTTCACCGGCATCGACCACCCGACGGACGGCGAGATCGTCGTCGCCGGGACGCGCGTGCGCGAGCTGGACGAGGGCAAAATGGCCGAGTGGCGCGGGCGGACGATGGGCATCGTCTTCCAGTTCTTCCAACTGCTGCCCACGCTGACGATCGTTGAGAACGTGATGCTGCCGATGGACCTGGCGCGACTGTGGACGCCGAAGGAGCGTCGCGAGCGCGCGTGTCACCTGCTGGAGCAGGTCGGGCTGGCGGACGATGCAAAGAAGTTCCCCGCCACCGTTTCCGGCGGGCAGCAGCAGCGCGCGGCCATCGCGCGCGCGCTGGCGAACGATCCCGCTATCGTCGTTGCTGACGAGCCCACCGGCAACCTCGACACGCAGGCGGCCGAGGCGATCTTCACCCTGTTTGAGAAATCCGTCGGCGAGGGCAAGACCATCGTCATGGTCACGCACGACGACGAGCTGGCCGAGCGCGCGCCCCGCACTGTGGTGCTCGCCGAGGGCCTGATTGTGGACGAGATTATTCGGAGTCGCGCGCAAAAGGGGTAAAACCCGTCGAGTCTCGCGCGCAGGGATAGGAGCAAGCTGATGCGCAGAAAGACAATGGCGATTACGCTCGCCGTACTGATTATCGCTGGCCTGGCCGTCGGCGGGGTGGTTGTGCTGGCGCAGGAGCGCAGTGGCGCAACGCAGAGCGAGGTTGCGAGCCAGAGCGAAAGCGCGAGCGCGGCAGCGCAGGACGCTGCGCCGGTCGCAGCCGATACCGGAGCGCGCGCAGTTATCGCGAAGGGCGTCGTCATGCCGGTTCAGCGCGCCACGTTGAGCATGGCAGCCGGCGGCATCGTCGCCGAAACGCCCGTGCGCGAGGGACAGCCGGTCAAGACGGGCGACCTGATCCTGCGGCTGCGGAACGAGCGGCAGCAGGCGGCACTGGCCGAAGCGCAGGCCGGGCTTGACGCAGCCACGGCGCAACTTGCGACGCTTAAAGCGGGCGCGCGAGCGGAGGAAATCGCTGCGGCGCAGGCCGGGCTGGATGCGGCGCAGGCGCGTGTGGCCCGGCTGCAGGAAGGCGGTCGCGAAGGTGACGTGGCCGCAGCGCGCGCGAATCTCGCCGCTGCCCAGGCCGCCCTCGCCCGTCTCTATCAGGGCGCCGACGAGAACACGAAGATTGCGGCCCAGGCTGACCTCGCTAATGCCGAAGCTGCGCTCCGCAACGCGCAGGCCGCTTACGACCGGGTGAAGGATCAGCCGAACGTCGCCATGCTCCCGCAGAGCCTCGCGCTCGAACAGGCCACCAACGCCTACAACGCAGCGAAGGCGCGCTGGGACGAGGTGAACGCCGGGCCGAAAGCCGACCGTGTCGCGCAGGCGAATGCGGCGGTGAAGCAGGCGCAGGCCGAGCTGGATCGCGTGCTCGACCCGACGACCGCCGCCAGCCTTGCCGAAGCCGAGGCGGCCGTGCGGCAGGCGCAGGCGCAGGTCGACCTGCTCGAGGCCGGCGCGAGGCAGCAGGAAATCGCCGCCGCCGAGGCCGCCGTCGCCCAGGCGGAAGCGGGCGTGCGACAGGCGCAGGCTGCGCTGGCTGACACGGAGCTGCGCGCGCCCTTCGACGGGCTGCTGGCCGTGATGCCGCTGCGCGTGGGCGAGCAGGTGACGCCCGGCGCGCCTGTGGCCGAGATCGGCGACGTGAGCGGCTGGCAGGTGGAAACCGACGACCTGAGCGAGCTGGACGTGCTGCGCGCGAAGCCGGGCGAGACGGTGAAGCTGATGTTCGACGCCATCCCCGGTCTTGAGCTGACGGGCGTGGTGGAGCGCGTGCAGCCGAAGGGCGAGAAGAAGCTGGGCGACATGACCTACACGGCCATCATCCGCATCGAGAACGC
>CAZPTI010000158.1:7568-11416 GCA_964588925.1 uncultured Anaerolineales bacterium
AGCGAGTTGAGTTTGCTGCGCAAGGCGGCGGTGCTGGCCGGCGCAGCGGTGGCAATCACAAAGTACAGCGGCGCAGGCGGCACGCGTGACGAGTTCCGTGGCATCGTCGAGGGCCTGGAGGAAGCGGCAGCCCGCTACTCCGATAATGAGCTTGTCACTGCGCTGATCTCGGACGAGACGCGCCGTGAGGCCGACAGCCTTTATCCGCAGTTTCGCGACGATCCCACGCAGAAGACCTACGAGGACTTCAAGCTCGCTGCGTTGAACCGGTGCGGGCAGGCGGCTGAGATGCTCAATAAGAAGGCGTCAGCGGAGGAAGCGGCCGAGGTCAAGGCTGCCATCGTCAGCATGTGCGAGCACGTAGCGCAGCGCGCCAAAGAGGGCACAGTGCTCGGCTTCGGCGGCACGCGCGTCGATCCGATGGAAATGGCCGTGGTGGAGCAGGTGCGCCGCGCGCTGGAGTTGTAGCATAGGCTTCAGCCTGTGCGCAACTGGACGCGCAGGCTGAAGCTTGCATCAGACAGAGGCGATCACCCTCGAGCCAGACGCCGGATTCCCAACCCCGCCCCAAAGAGGAGCGCAGCCCCGGCCAGTAGCCAGCCGGCAAGGTTGACGCTGCCCGTCGTCGGGAGCGTGCTCGGCGTGGCCGCGCCACTCTGAGCCGTTGCGGCTTGCGTCTGCCCCGAAGTCGAGCTGCCCGCAGCGCTTCCCGCCGCAGCCACGCGCACAACTCCGACCATCCCACGCTCTTCGTGCTGGCCCACCGGACAATACATGCGCCACTCACCTTCCGTGTTGAAGGTGAACGTGCCGGTGGCGCTCTGCCCGCCGGCAAGGTTGTCCGCAAAGAGGTTTGTTTCCGTCCCATCCGGCGCGACAAAAGTGACGTTGTGGGGGAACTGCCCCGTGTTGCTTACGTTGAACGTCACCGGCGTGCCGGCCGTCACGTTTAGTTCCGCCGGGTCAAACTTGAACTCGGACATGCCGAGCGTGACATTGACGGTTGTGTCCTGCGCGAGGCCGACGCCGAACGTCAGCAGGAGCAGCACCATTGCGATAACCGACATGACGACTAACTTGCGCGACTGCATCGCTTCCACCTCACACCCTCCGTCTGCCTGTCGCCCTGATAGATTGGTTGCTGGCCGGTTTCGAGATAGGAAAGGTTGCGGTGACAGGCATCTGCGAAAGGGTACGACGGCGGCTTTGCGTGTGGATCAGTTGTCGCAAAATTAACTTGCCGATTGAAGCGTGTTGCGGTTAGCGCAGGAGCTCCTCTACTGCCGCCACAGCCTGTCCCACGCCGTCTTCTGCCCGAACCTTTTCGCCGACGGACGCTGCGCAGGCGCGAGTCTGCTCGGATAGCGCCTCTTCCAATGCCCGCACCAGCCGCTCCACGGTCAGCCGCTTGCGTTTGATCGGCGCAGGCCCCACCCCCAGCGCACGGACGCGCTCGCCCCAGAACGGCTGATCCCCGAAGAACGGCGCGATGATCGACGGGATGCCGGCCTTGAGCGCCGCAGCGGTCGTGCCTGCGCCGCCGTGGTGGAGGATCGCCGCTGCGCGCGGCAGCAGCCAGTCGTGCGGCGCCTCGTCCAGCCGCAGGATCGTCTTCGGCAGCTTCTCCGATTCGCCCAGCCCGGCCCAGCCGCCAAGCAGGATGCCCCGCTGCCCGGTCTGTTCGAGCGCCTCGACCACAACGGCAGTCATCTCACGCGCGCCGCAATCGCCCATGCTGCCAAAGCCAACCACCACCGGCTTCTCGCCCGCTTCGAGAAAGCGCGTCAGGCGCGCGGGCGGCTTCCAACCGTTCTCAGGCAGAAACCAGAAACCGGTCACGCGCTGGTTCGGCGTCCAGGCGGGCTGCTCCGGCACGAGAAGCGGGCTGTAGCCGTAGATGGCCGGCGTGTCGGCGGATGCGAAGGCGACGTACTCGTCGGCTTTCACCGGCGGCAACCCAAGCACAGCCTGTCGCCCATCGTCCACCGCATCGCGCAGGGCGCGGAGCGTCAACACGCTCGCCGAGCGGCTGCTCCACCAGTTGATTTCGCCCCGGATGTTGTCGGGAATCCAGCGCGGCAATCGACCGGGCAGCGCCCAACTGTAGGCGCGCGACGGCGTCCACGGCTGGAGGAACGCGCCGATCCACGGGATGTCGAGCGCCTCGGCGACGTGGGCGGCAGGAAAGGCGAGGAAGGCGATCAGCGCTGCGTCGCTCCCGCGCATGGCGGCCTGCAACGACTCGAAGTAAGCGCGATCAGGCGTATAGTGCGCCTTCAGCCAGCGCAGCATGCTGGCCGGGTTATCAAGTTGTTCGGGACATTCGGAAAAGGCCGCGCGGCCGTTGATGGGCAGCGCGGCAAACTCCAGCCCGTGTTTCGCCGCCAGCCCCTCGAACTCGGGGTCGCCGGCCAGCAACACTTCGTGACCTGCGGCGCGCAGGCCCAACCCAAGCGCGACATACGGCTGCGCGTCCCCGCGCGAGCCAGCCGTCGCAATCGTCAATCTCATCCCGCTTACTCCTGCCCCAACACTGCCTATTCAAACGTTCCCTTCGGCGCAATTGTTGCGCGGCGCGGGAAGGTGTATGATGCGCTTACTGTTTCATCACGCGACGGAGGCCGCACCGTGCAAATCCAGGTCACACCCCTTGCGCCGGGCGAGGAACGAACCTACCCGGCCCAGCTCCCGTTTGGCCGCTACTTCGCGAGCCGCATGTACACCCAGCGCTACACGCCCGAACAGGGCTGGCACGACGCGCGCATCGGCCCGTATGAGCCGTTCACGATGGACCCGGCCGCGATGGTTTTCCATTACGGCCAGGAAATCTTCGAGGGCCTGAAGGCGTACCGCCGGCCGGACGGCAAAATCAACCTGTTTCGCGCTTACGACAACTGCCTGCGCTTCAACCGCTCGGCTGAGCGCATGGCGATGGCGCAGACGGACCCGGAAGAGCACTTCGAGGCGATTGCGACCCTGGTCAGCGTCGTCCATGAGTCGGCGCCTTCGCAGCCGGAAACCTCGCTCTACATCCGCCCGACGATGATTGCGGCGGATGTGGGGCTTGGCGTCCATGCCAGCAAGAGCTACCTGCACTTCATCATTGCGGGGCCGGTGGGGCCATATTTCTCCGATGGGTTCAAGCCGGTGCAGGTGTACGTGTCGCGCGAGCTGGTGCGCGCAGTGAAGGGCGGCACCGGCTACGCCAAAACCGGCGGCAACTATGCGGCGAGCCTCTACGTGGCCGAGCGGGTGCGGGGCATGGGGTTCCAGCAGGTGCTGTGGCTGGACGCAGTTGAGCATCGCTACGTCGAGGAAGTCGGCGCGATGAACATCGGCTTCGTCTACGAGGGCAAGCATATCGCCACGCCCGCGCTCTCCGGCAGCATCCTCCCCGGCATCACAAGAGACTCCCTGCTGCGCCTTGCGCCCGACCTGGGCTACACGGTGAGCGAGGAACGGCTGGACATCGACGAGGTGCTACGCGACATCCGCTCCGGCAAGATCACCGAGGCGTTCGGCATCGGCACGGCCGCAGTGATCGCGCCCGTGGGCCGGCTGGGCGACGAGAACGGCGTCGAGGTGATCAACAACAACGAGTCGGGGCCGGTGGCGCGGCATCTGTACCAGGCGCTGACCGACCTCCAGTACGGCCGCGCGCCCGATCCGTATGGGTGGACGACGGTTGTGGAGCCGTGGAAGTAAGGCTCTCCCGATCCAGATTGCGCAGACCTGACAGGTGTTCAAACACCTGTCAGGTCTCTTCGTAGAGGGCTAAGCCTTGCTTCCCATAAACTGCTCGATGGCCTCGTAGGTCTCCGCGCCGTACATCAGGGATGGTCCACCGC
>CAZPTI010000159.1:0-4470 GCA_964588925.1 uncultured Anaerolineales bacterium
AACGCCGTCGACCGCCTCCTCTGCGCCGTCATCGAAACCCCCGACGGCCAGCCCGCCGGCGCGCTCGCCCCCACCCTCGAAATGGAAGGCAACCGCGGCTTCCTCCCCTTCCTGGAGCTCCTCCCCGGCCACGCCTGGCTCGCCGCCGCCGACACCCTCCTCCGCGCCAGTTGGGCCGAAACCGAAAAGATCGCCGCCCTCCTCGGCCGCCGCCTCGACGCGCTCCAGTTCGGCCTCGGGCTGGATCATCCCTTTTACCGCGTCAACGCCGGCCGCCTCATGCCCACCCGCCGCCCGTGGGCCTGGTACATCCGCGTCCCCGACCTCAAGGCATTCCTCCGCCTCATCGCGCCCGCGCTCGAAGCCCGTCTCGCCGACTCCGCCGCGGCCCACTACACCGGCGACCTCCGCCTCACCTTCTACCGCGCCGGCCTCCGCCTCCACTTCGAGCAAGGCCGCATCACCGAAATCGCCGACTGGCCCCCCAACGACCACGACGCGCACGCCGGCTTCCCCGACCTCACCTTCACGCACCTGCTCTTCGGCCACCGGACGCTCGACGACCTCCGCCACGCCTTCACCGACGTGACCCTCGACGAGCGCCTCGGCCGCCCGCTGCTCGAAGCCCTCTTCCCCCGCCGGCCATCGCGGGTCTGGGGGCTCGTCTGAGGTTCGTAGTAAGCGCTTCAGCGCTCCGGGGCGCTAAAGCGCCTACTACCAACCAACCGGCGCTAAAGCGCCTACTACCAACCCACCATTCAAGGAGCATCCAGCCATGCCACCCATCCCCACCCGCCACGGCGTCCCCCAGTGCGACATCACGCACTACGACACCGACTACGCCCACATGCATCTGCTTCACGGCGTCATCGCCTACTGGGCCGCGCGCAAGCCCGACGCGCTCGCCATCATCAACGCCGACACCGGCGTCGAAGTCACCTGGCAGCGCTTCGACCAGGCCGCCACCGCCTTCGCCCTCAAGCTCCTCGACCTCGGCTTCCGCCCCGGCGACTACCTCGCCACCTCCCTCCCCATGCTCACCGAGCACATCTTCCTGCAATACGCCTGCTTCAAGATCGGCGTCATCTTCGCCCCCCTCGACCTCCGCCTCAAAGCCCCCGAAGTCATCCGCTCCCTCTCCTTAATTAAGGCGAAGGGCTACGCCTTCCTCGGCAAGACCCCCAACGCCGACTTCGGCGAGCTCGGCAAAGCCGTCCAGGCCCATTGCCCCTTCGTCCAGCACCTCATCCAGTTCGCCCCGCCCACCGAGACCATCCCCGCCGCGCTCAGCGCCTACACCCTCGCCGCCGAAGCCGAGGCCCTCGCCAAGTCCGCCCTCGCGAATCCATCCGCCTCGCCCCTCCTCGCGCAATACATGGCCGCCACCCGCGGCGTCACCGAAGATCACGGCGCGCTCGTCATCTTCACCACCGGCTCCACCGGCTACCCCAAACCCGCGCTCCTCTCCCACAAAAACATCACCGTCCAAAACATGTGCCTCGGCGTCTGGTTCGGCAAGGGCGAAGCCACCCGCCTCCTCGTCAACCTCCCCCCCTCCCACGTCGGCGGCCAGACCGAGCAGCTCATGACCACCTTCTTCCTCGGCGGCCTCGCGGTCATCCTCCACGTCTACGACCCCGCCAAATCGCTCGCCGCGGTCCAGAAATACGCCGTCAACGTGCTCGGCCAGATCCCCGCGCTCTTCGCCCTCCAGTGGCGCCTCCCCGACTACGCCACCTACGACCTCTCCACGCTCGACTTCGCCCTCTACGGCGGGCAGCAGGTCACGCGCCAGTTCCTCGACGCGCTCTCCCGCATGGCCCCGCGCTTCGGCACCGGCCTCGGCCTCACCGAATGCGGCGGCTTCTGCACCTACTCCACCCTCAGCGGCACGGTCGACGACATCCTCGCCTCCGTCGGCTACGACATGCCCGTCTACCCCCTCACCATCCGCGCCGCCATGCGCGACGACGGCGCGGCCGGCGACGAGCTGCCCGCGGGCGAGGTGGGCAACGTCTGCTTCCGCGGCCCGCAGACCTTCCTCGGCTACGTCAACGACCCCGCCGCCACCGCCCGCGCCATCTCCGCCGACGGCTACCTCTACACCGGCGACATGGGCTTCGTCGACGACGCCGGCCTCCACTTCGCCGGCCGCGCCAAATGGATCATCAAGCCCAAGGGCTACCAGGTCTACCCCGGCCAGGTCGAGGATTATCTATGCGAGCTGCGCGACCAGGTCGCCGCGGCCGGTGTCGTCGGCGCGGAGCACGCCGTCTTCAGCGAGGGCATCATCGCGTTCGTCGAAAAGCGCGCCGGCGCGGAGCTCACCGCGTCCGACCTCACGCGCCACGCGCAGGGCCTCGCCAGCTACATGCGCCCCCTCCACTACGTCATCCTCGAGCCGGGGACCCTCCCCCTCAACCGCGTCAGCAAAACCGACTACGTCACGCTCAGCGAACTGGCAAAACAAGAAGTCGCGCGGCTGCGGGAAGTTGGCGAGTGGGATATGTAGGTTCGTAGTAAGCGCTTCAGCGCTCGTCAGGTTCGTAGTAAGCGCTTCAGCGCTCGTCTCTGTGCGACGCGCGACGAGCGCTAAAGCGCCTACTACGAACCACACACACAAAGGAGGCACACCTCATGAACTATCGACGCTTCGGCCGCACCAACTGGCAGGTCTCCGAAATCGGCTACGGCATGTGGGGCATGGGCGGCTGGACCGGCTCAGACGACGCCGAGTCCCTCGCCGCCCTCCAGCGCGCCGTCGACCTCGGCTGCAACTTCTTCGACACCGCCTGGGGCTACGGCGCCGGCCACAGCGAAGGCCTCCTCGGCCAGCTCGTCCGCGCCAACCCCGGCAAAACCCTCTACACCGCCACCAAAATCCCGCCCAAAAACTTCAAGTGGCCCTCCCGCCGCGAGTACACCGTCGACGACTGCTTCCCGCCCGACCACATCGACAAATACGTCCATTCCTCGCTCGAAAACGCCGGCCTCCCCGCCTTCGACCTCATGCAATTCCACACCTGGGAAGACGCCTGGATTCGCGACGACCGCGTGCTCAAGGCAATGGACGACCTCAAAGCGCAGGGGCTTGTCAAAGCCTGGGGCATCAGCATCAACCGCTGGGAGCCGTGGAACGGCGTCGAAGCCGTCAAGACCGGCCTCATCGACGCGGTGCAAGTCATCTACAACATCTTCGACCAGAACCCGGAGGACGCGCTCTTCCCCGCCTGCGCCCAACACGACGTCGCCGTCATCGCCCGCGTCCCCTTCGACGAAGGCACGCTCACCGGAACGCTCACCAAAGAGAGCAAGTGGCCCGCCGGCGACTGGCGCAACACCTACTTCGTCCCGGAGAACCTCATCCCCTCCGTCGACCGCGCCGACGCGCTCAAGCCCATCGCCGCCGCCGCGGGTATGTCGCTGCCGGAAATGGCCCTCCGCTTCATCTTAAACAACCCCACGGTCAGCACCATCATCCCCGGCATGCGCAAGCTCAAGCACGTCGAATCCAACATCGCCGCCGCCAACGCCGGCCCCCTCCCCGAACCAGTCTGGCAGCAGCTCCGCCCCCACCGCTGGGACCGCGAACCAACGCAGTGGAGCCAGTAAATTAACAAAAAAGACCCGACGGGTTTCCGAACGCCACGCAGTGGCGCCCCGTCGGGTCTCCTCGCCCAATCAGGAGTTCGCGCCGAGGGCGCGGATCACCAGCGCCAGCAGTTGATCTGGATTGTCGGCTGCGCCGTAAGCGCCCACCGCGCGGTTCTGATCGAGATACGCGACGTTACCCATATAGAAGATGACAGGCGGGGCGGCAGGCCGGGCGCGGATCGCCGTTAGCAACTCATAGCCGGCCAACTTGTCTTCACGCCCGTCCTCGAAACGCTTGACGTCGGAAATGACGAGGTTAAAACGTTCGCGGCCGAGCCAGGCAAGGGCTTCCTGCGTGGAGCTCGCGCGCTCCACCCTGGCCCCCATGCGCTTAAAGATGTTGGACTCGTAGTAAGTCCACTCGGGGTTGTCGTCCACCCAGAGGATCGCGCGGCCGGCCAGCGGAGCAGCAGTGACGGGTGTCGGCTTTTCCTGTTCGGGCAGTTTCTCCAGCTGCGCCAGCACAAACGCTACCAGTTTATCGGGCTCGTCCTTGAGCTGCGGCGCGCCCTTTTGGATGGCCTCCTTCAGCGCCTCGACGGCCGTGCCGAACTCCAGCTTAACTCCCGCCACCTCTGCCTTAAGCAGACGCGGCAGCAGCGCGACGAACTGGCGGCGGAAGAGAAACAGGATGAACAGGAGGGTCAGCGGCCAGATGCAGGCCGTGCCGACCTGCAAGAGGCCCAGGATGAACTCGGCGAGATTCTCCATATTGATTCTCCGCGCGATTCGCAAGCCGGAATCATAGCGCGCCAGCAGGGGCGTCGCCGCCTCGATGACCCGCGTGAAGTTCAAGGGTTCAAACGCATCGGCGAG
>CAZPTI010000159.1:4570-11370 GCA_964588925.1 uncultured Anaerolineales bacterium
GCCCAGCGCGCGCATCCGATAGCCCTCCAGGTCGAGTCGCAGTTCGGTTATCTGCCCCGCCCGACCGGAAACAGGATGAACGTGTCGGACTCCCCCGCGTCGTCGTAGCGCGGCAGCCCCTTGTCCGTCTTGCGCGCCACCTGCGGCAGGCCCAGCGACCACCCGAAGCCGAAAATGCCCGCGCCCGCGCCGGAGTCATACGACAGCGTCAGTTCCGGCCCGAAGCCATCCCGCCCCGGCGCGGCCGCAATCGGCACGGTCATCGCGCCCGTCCCCGTCACCGGGTTCGCCGCGAACTTCTCCCCGATCCCGCGCAGCGCGCCGCCCCCCTTCGGCAGGGAGATCGCCGGCGCCGCAAAGGGAGTCGGCGCCCCGGAAGACGCGGGCGCCGCGAAAGGTCCGGGTGATGCGCCGCGCGGCTCCGCAGCCGGCGGCGCGCTCATCCGCGCTTGCGCGGGGGCAGCAGGGCCAGCGCGACCACTCTCGTTGCGCGTCTCAGGCATGGGCGACCTCCGGCAGGGGGGCAAGTTGCCGGGCGGCAGCTGCAACGGCAACGGCATCGGGGTCGCGTTTCCGGCAAGACGCGCGCAAGTATCGCGCAACCGCCCCCGAAACACAATCCCCCGCAGCAACTGTCTCCGCAAAATTTAAGGTCCCATTCCGCTGCGCGCCCACGACCCTGCGCGAATCGGCGCGGCCATCTCGA
This sequence comes from uncultured Anaerolineales bacterium, assembly GCA_964588925.1. Lineage (GTDB taxonomy): Bacteria > Chloroflexota > Anaerolineae > CG2-30-64-16 > CG2-30-64-16 > JALOOB01. The sequence continues at coordinate 5,277 of CAZPTI010000159.1, forward strand.
ATAACCGTGCGCCGCGCGCGCCCATTCGTTTATTCGCTTCGTGACGCAGTCACGCATTCGCTTATTCGAGATGGCTGCGCGCCCCTCCCCACCCCACACCCGCGCGCCCACACACACGCCCCCACGGTCTCCCCCGGCTGCCCGCGCGCGAGTGGTCGCGGCCATCTCGAATAACCGAACCCCCATCGAATAAGCGAATGAGCGCGCGCCGCGCAATTCGTTTATTCGCTTCGTGACGCAGTCACGTGTGACTGCGTCACGCATTCGCTTATTCGAGATGGCCGCGCACCCCTCCCCCACATCCCCGCGCGCCCCCCGCCCCACAACCAGCCCCCACGTTATCCACTTCCGCGCCACATGCTGTAACATACCCACACCAACGGAATAGAAAACAACACCCGACGGTTTTTTGAAACCCGTCAGGTGTATCCCATCACACACCGGAGGCCCACCCATGCCCGACCTCATCCCCTTCGCCCAACACCTCATCCGCATCCCCTCCCCCTCCGGCCAGGAAGCCGACCTCCTCCACCACATCGCCGCCCGCATGACCGCGCTCGGCTACGACGAAGTCGCCTACGACGCAATGGGCAACCTCCTCGGCCGCGTCGGCAACGGTCCCCGCGCGCTCCTCTTCGACTCCCACGCCGACACCGTCGCCGTCACCGACGCCCCCGCCTGGACCGTCCCCCCCTTCAGCGGCGAGATCGTCGACGGCCGCCTCTACGGCCGCGGCGCGGTCGACATGAAATCATCCATCGCCGCCTCCGTCTACGCCGCCGCCGACGCCAAACGCGCCGGCCTGCTCGAAGGCAAAACCGTCTACGTCACCTGCACCGTCTACGAAGAAGACTGCGACGGCGAAAACCTCAAGCACCTCTTCCAGGAACGCAACCTCCGCCCCGACGCCGTCATCATCTGCGAGCCCTCCCTCAACCGCCTCGCGCTCGGCCACAAAGGCAAAGCCCAGCTCACCATCACCACCCACGGCATCTCCGCCCACGGCTCCGCGCCCGAAAAAGGCGTCAACGCCATCTACGAAATGGCCGAAATCATCCAGCGCGTCGAGCGCCTCAATCACGCCCTCGCGCAGCGCCCCGCGCCCCGCCCCACCCTCGTCATGTCCCGCATCACCAGCGTCGCCGCCTCCCTCAACGCCGTCCCCTCCGCCTGCGAAGTCTACCTCGACCGCCGCACCGTCCCCGGCGAGACCCTCCCCGACATCCGCCGCGAGATGGACGCCCTCATCGCCGGCAAGAACGCCACCTGGGCCATCGGCGCGCTCCAGCGCGTCAGTTGGACCGGCCACCCCATCACCTACGAGCCGTTCCACGAAGCCTGGCAGCTCCCCCTCGACCACCCCCTCGCGCAGGCCGGCCAGCGCGCCTACCGCGCCACATTCGGCGCCGACCCATCCGCCTACGAATACTGGGACTTCAGCACCAACGCCGTCACCCCCGTCAGCCAGGGCATCCCCACCCTCGGCTACGGCCCCGGCGACCACAAACTCGCCCACATGCGCGACGAAAACTGCCCCCTCCCCGCCATCGCCGCCGCCCGCAACTTCTACATCGAGCTAATCCGCGAGTTTTAACGCGCAAGACCCGACGGGTGTCCGTTCACCCGTCGGGTCTCGGGGGGAACCAAACTCGACCCGACGGGTTTCCAGAACCCGTCGGGTCTCCGTCCACTCTACATCACCGCCGATCCCAGTCCGCCAACGCCTCTTGTGCCGACCGGCTCCCCGCCAGCAACAGGCGCTCGAACAGGTCCATTGCCTGTCCCTTCATCTCCGCGTCGTCCACATGGTTGTAAACGGCCAGCGGAAGCTGCGCCAGCTCCCGCTCGAGAAACGCCCACCGCGTGCTTATATCGAACACCAGGGCCCCCAGCTCATCCAGAACGCGCTGCGTCGCCTCCAGCGTCAGCTCGCAGTCTTCCAGCGCCACGCGCTTCATAAACAGCACCAGTTGTTCCGCCCCGACGCGCAGCGAGGGAGAGGCGAGGAAATCCCGGATGAACGGGCGCAGTTCAGACACGTGCTCCGTCGTAAGGTGGTCAAAGCAATGGCTCACCTGCGTGCGGACCGCTTCGTCCGGGTCATTCAGCAGCCGTCGCAAGTTGCGTGCGCAGGTCTCTTGCGTCTCCGCATCGCCCAGGTTGCGCGCATACACCTGCGCGGCGCCCAGCCGCATCTCGCTGTCGCCGGTAACCGCCTGCTCCGCAAGCTCCTGCGCGTCGGGATGATGAAACGCAGCCAGACACGCCAGACGCGCGCCGGCCTGCCGCGTCGCCTTATCCGGTGCTGCCAGCATCGCGGCGATGTAAGGCTTCGCGCGCGGGAACTGCGTTCGGTGGCGATAGCGGAGAAACTCATGGGTCGGCTGCGCGCGCAGCAGCAAGCCGGCGTCGGCCATTGCCGCTTCAAAGATGGACATTGCGCGGTCGCTGTCATACTTGAGCATCCACGGCAGGACCTCGATCACGCACGAGCGCACCGCCAGCGATGCGTCCCCCGCGACCCTTTCCAACACCGCAAATGCCCGCTCGACCTGGGGCGGCTGACGCAGCAGCGCGCACGCAACCAGCGCCATCGTCGCCACGCCCCGGTTCGAGTTGAGGCCCTGTTCGTACGGGTCTCTGCCGTAAATCTTCTCTCCATCAGCCGCTTCGGTCTGCCACCACTCGCGGTCCGGGTCAGGATCGTTAAGCGCCCAGTCGCCCATCAGGTCGAGCAGGTCATCCGGCACCCCCTCTTCCGCGCGCTTGCGCAGCTTCCAGCAGACCTCGCGGCGGAACGGCCCGGCCACGCGCGGCGCGAAACGCCGCGTCAGGTCGATCAACCACGCCATCGGCGCGTCCGCCTCCGCCAGCCCCGACACCGCTGCGATCAGATAGTGCGTCGAGATGCCCGCGTCGAACCGCTGCGCCAGCCGGTAGAACCGTTCCGGCGCCTTCTTGACCTGTTCCTCGAAGGAGCGCGCGAGTTGCTCCACGCCCCCCTTGAGAAACTCCCGGCCCGACCCGCCCCAGCCGGTCGCGTCGTCGTACTGGCGCATCGCGCCCAGCCACGCCGCATCCGACATCTTCTCCTGGGCTTCCGGCTCGATTGGCGGCCCCACAACGCCACCCACACTGCCAACTGGCGGCGTCAGTTGGAAGCCCGGCCACTTGCGCTCCAGTTCCTGCCGCCGCCGCTTGCCCCGCGCGCTCAGCAGCTTGAATGGGACCGCCAGCAGAAACTCGACGTGGAGCGAACCGTCGCTGTGCAGCGCGCGCCGCTCGCGGGGCGGCTGCCAGGCCAGGATATAGGCTTCGAGCGCCGCGCGCCGCTCGGCATCGGCGCGGACAAACGCCGCCGCGTACAGTTGATGGGACTCGTAACGATCGTCACCCAGATCGCCGAGAAACAGGCGCCGTCGGTCCGCCATGAGATAGGCGACGATGTCGTCGAGATAGGCGCCGGGATCGGCCAGGTACGCCCTCGACAGCATACGATGCGCCGTCTTCAGGTCCGTCGCAGAAAGTTCAGCCGCAACTGCCCGGAAGCGCGCCGGATCGCGCCGCGCCAGCGCGCTCAGCGCCGCGATCATCCGCTGCGCGAACTTCGCGCCTTCCGACTCGTGTTCTTCGTACCAGCCGTGGCTGAACAGCGCATCTCCGCGGAAGCGTTCCGCGCCGTCGCCCCAGTCGTACGCCGTCTCGTCCGCAGCCCGCAGCATCCACGGCAACAGTTGCTCGATCACGCTCTCCGGCGCCTGCTCCGCCGCGGCGAGCAAAACTTGATCCAGGCCATACGCGCCCAGCAGATCGCGTTCCCACTGCATCCCACGCCAGTCGAACGCGCGCGCCGCCTGATCCGCCTCCGCCCCCCGCGCCTCGCGCTCCGCGGCCAGCAGCGCATCCAGCCGCCGATCCAGATACACGCGCGCCACGCGGCACCCCGCCGCCGGATTGGAGCCGGCCAGACGATGGAAGTACATATCTTCCCAGCCCGTCGCGGCCCCACGCTCCACCAAGTCCAGCGCCATGTTGACGGCTTCGTTGCCTCGCCAGTCTTCAAGCCCGACCAGACACTGCGCAATCGTAGCGTTCCAACTGTCATTCTGACCCAGGTGCGGGCGGACGCGTTTCAGCACGGCATCCGGCCGCGCACTGACCATGCCGCGCAGGTACCACGCCGCAAAAGCATACGCCTCGCCCGCCTCCGACGCCATCCATCGCGCCAGCGCGCGGCGATCCAGCAAGTCAAACCACGCCGCATTCCCCGCAAACGCCTGCAGAACCTGCGCCTGGCGCGGCGGATCATGCGCCCAGTCCGCAACAATCCGTAGTTCCGCCTCCATCGGATCCTTCACCGCGCCGAGCCAACCGAGAACCAGCAGCCGCAGATGCGCGCGCAGCCCCGGCGCATTCAGCAAAGCCCGCAATTCCTCCAGGTACCGCCGCCGGTCTGCGTCGCGCAAATAGGCCAGCACCTGCGCGACCTGTGACCGCTCAAACAGCCCCTGCGGCCCGGCCAGCACGACCTCGCTCAACGACCTGTTGCCCGCAACAAACCGCCGCGCGTAGCAGTAATCAAAAAACGTCTCGTGCAAAAACGCCCACTTGCCGCGCTCCCGCTTGAGCAAACCGGCATGCGCCAGATAGCGCGCCGCTTCCGCAAAGTCGTCCAGGATTTCTTCCGGCGCGCGCAGTTGATGCCGCTCGCTCATATAATCCACCAGGCGGTGCAAGGCTTCCCGGCACTCAGCCGGAGGCCGCCCGTCCGCACCACTGCCGGTTTCCACTTTCTGGCGCCAGAGCGCAGTGTAAAGCTCCTGGAGTGATCGGAAGCCTTCGGGCGGCGTATGAGCGTTGTCCGCCACCACGCGCGCATATAGGTCGAGATGCAACGGCGTGCGGAGCAGTTCGCGGTGCGCGGGCAGCAGCCGGGCCTGATCTATCCCCAACTTATCCAGCACGCGACCGACCAGCTCGTCGCTCAGCGGTTGCAATGTGAATTTACGGTCGAGCCGTAACCCCGAAAGCCGTGGGTCATTGTTCAGGTCGAAGATGCGACAGGAGGCCACAACCCGCGTGTTCTCGATTTCCGCCACGCGTACGAGGACGTTCAGCACCTGCGCGAGCGCAGCCGGATCGCGGGTTAACGTCAGCGAGAGCGCATCGAGCTGATCGATTAACACAACCACGCGCCCATCCGCGGCCAGCGCCTTGACGCACTCCTCCACCGGCGCTGGCAACCCCAGTTCTCGTTGCAAATCCTCGCGTGTTCGGACGCCGGTCAGCGTGTCCGCCTTGATCGCCAGCACCGCCGCGCCCAACTCCTCCAGGCGTTCCAGCGTCTTCCGCATCACCACAGACTTCCCCGCGCCGGGCGCGTCGTGCAACATGCCCACCCGCTCCCGCGCTTCTCCTCGCAACGCCCACTCCGCGATCTCGTCCACCTCCGGGCGCGCAAGATGAATGCCGGCAATCGTGTCCGGCTGACTCCGCAGCGGCGCGTTGGCAAGCCGCAGCGCGGCCAGCAACTCCGCGCGCGCAACTTGTGGCGAAGACGTTGCGCCAGAAATGTTAAAAACCTGGGTAACGTCGGCGTAGTCGCCGGTCACGGCCCCGTAAGTTTGGGCCATCGATACGACATATTTGGCGGGGTCGGCGCCAGCAGGTTCGATTGACGAAGGCATCGCGTTCATAGGCAGGCTCACACAATTGCTACAGATGTTCGGAGGAATTATACCACATGCCAGAGGAATTGCGACGACATTGCGCGGGTCGGGTGGTTCAACATGTTAGGCGCGCCAGGCATCCCCCGCGCCGTTACAGGGGCCGCGCAGACCGGCCACAAAAAGAAAGGGAAAATAAGACGGCCGACCAACTCGCGCTCAACAACTCCCCCAACCACCGCGTGCTGGCCGGCGACCTCGGCGCCATCGTCGAAGTCTACACCGCGCCCGTGCTCGCCTACGACGTCGAGTTCGTCAGTCCCGACGGCTCAACCCGCGCGCTCCTCACCCTCGCCCCCGACCAGGTCCGCCGCCTGACCATCACACGCGCAAGACCCGACGGGGTTTCCGACACCCGTCGGGTGTCA
>CAZPTI010000160.1:0-11329 GCA_964588925.1 uncultured Anaerolineales bacterium
CGTCATCAGCAGTTCGCCGTCGACGAAGTACTGAACGCCCGTGCCGACCGTCTGAACGAACGACAGCGAGTGCCAACGTCCAAAATCGGATGGCGCAGCGGCCCTCAACAAGACCCATCCGCCCGGAGCATTGGCGTCCCAGCCGTAGAAACCGGGGGTGACAGGCGAGAAGGTCGGCGCATCCTGGGCGCGCGTGCGGTAAGCAATGATGGGATAGGAAGTAACGCTGTTGGAAGCATTTACGCCCGTCCCCCATAGCCCCGCAACCCGGCCATCGGGTCCAGCCATTGAGGAATCGAGCCACAAGTCAATCGTCATGGCCTGCTTGGCGCCAGCCATGTTCGTGTCCAGCTTGCGGCCCTGTGTGTTGTAGAACGCGGAGCTGTACGAGCTTGGCCGGTTCGCCTGCGAATCCGCAACGCGCACGCCGTGGCGGAGCACCTGCTCGCCGCCGAATGTGTAGCTCTCGAAGACGGCCGGCGCGTAGCGGTCCGTATACCAGGTGTTGGGCGCCGCAGTCGGGCCGGTGAGCACCGGGGCGGAGAAGTCAATCGAGCCCGTGCCCTGCAACTTTAGCGCCTTGTTGAGGTTCAGGCTCTCAGCGTAAGCGCCGGGGGCAACGCGGATCTTGCCGCCCGCGACAACGCGTGTGATGGCCGGCGTGATGGTCGAGTATGGGTGATAACGACCGCCGAGGTCAGTCGTGAAGTTCGTTGACGCATCGACATGCGCAACTGAGAGCACGGCCGGGCTGACGCGCTGGTCCTCGATCACCGCGTCGTTGTTCGCCGCACTCATGACCACGATGTCCGCGTAGGAGACGCCGGGCATCGTGGCAAGAATGGCAATGTCGTACACATTCGCCTGCGCGCCGGTCCCCCACGTATTCCCGGTGAAGGTCAAGTCGCCGCCTTCGAGAACCCAACCCTTCGTGCCGTAGACGTAGTTGTTTTGGACCGTGCCGGAATGAGTGCCACTGATATAGGCCGGCTGGCGCAGACCGTAGATCGTGTTGCCCTCAATGTTAAGGCCGGTGAATGATCCGGCGTTGATCACAATCGCGCGGCTCACCTCTCCGTCGCCAATGACGAACTGGCCGTGGATGGTGTTGTTCCTGACCGCGGCGTTGCTATTCTGGATGCGGATAATGTTCTGTTCGCCAGTCTTGTCGGTCTTCAAAATCTCGAAGTCCTGCAGAGTGACGCCCGCACCCGAGATATCAAACCGGTCGCCGGTTCCCGACACCTGGACAACCGTGACGCCTGCTCCCGCGCCGTCCAGCGTCACACCGTCCTTGTTGAGGTTAACAACGCCAGCGGGCACATACGTGCCGGCCGCAACACTGATCGTATCGCCGGCTGCCGAATCGGCGACCGCGTCTTCAATCTTGCAATAGACGACCGAGTAAGGGTCCGCCTGCCCGGAGCCATTGACGCACGCAACGTTCGCGTTGTCAACGGAAATCGCGCCTGCTGCCGAGAGCGCGGATGGGACCGCCAGCAGCATCAGACAAAACACGAGAACGATGACTCGTCGTAACGAGTGGGACATGTGTTGTTCCTCCAGATTTGATATGCTCGGCTCGCGGCCGAGGTGTTGCCCGAACAAATGCCTCAACCGGACTCTTTACTGTCACCCCTCCATGCGCAAGTCTCGGTCGGGAGCGCGCGCCTGTTCGCGCTCCCGACCGGCCGGCGGCAAACTCGTCAGGGCGTCCAGATGGAGGACGTCTTGCCGTAGTTGCCGCCCATCAACGACAGGTCGAGGATGTCGACCAGGCCGTCTTCGTTCACGTCGCTCGTGCCGGTTGTCCCGCAGACCACGGGCGCCGCGGCATAGCTGCCGCCGATGCAGCCCGCGTCGTTCACATCGATCAATTCGTCGTCCGTCGCGTCGCCGCCCAGCAGCACAACCGTCGCCAGCGTCGTGGTGGGACGCGTGGTCAGGAACTTGCTGTGGCTGTAGCTCGTCGCGGCGTTCGCCGTCGTTGCCAGGAACAACCGCCGGTCAATGACCATCCAGTACTCTGTGCCGACCGTCATCACCTGCGGCGCAACGTAGGCCGTCGTGTATGCGCCGCTCGCCGCGCTCGTCGCTTCGGCGTGCTGCGTCGCGCCCGTCTTCGCGGCCTGATTCCACACCTTGACCGTCGCGCCCGCCTCGGACGTCCGCCCTTGCAGGTCGACGAAGCCCTTGTACTGCGCGATGCCCGTGATCGTCACCGAGCCGTCGTCGGTGTCCGTGATGCTGCGGCCCGCCGCGCTCGGGGCGCCGTAGCCCGCGTTGTTCACGAAGATCTTGGAGCCGCCCGTCGCCGCCGCGCTCGTGTCCGTCACCAAGTGCGAGATGTCGAGGTGCGAAGTCCACGGCCCATTGCCGCTGCCGCCCGCAACGGTGAAGTTGAAGGTGGCGACTGTCCCGGCGGTTGCATTCACGGCCGGCGTTGGGTCGAGCAGTTGGCAGCGGTAGGAGATGACGCCCGTCACGGCCGAGAGGCTGGAGCAGCGGCCCGACCACGGCGCGGAGAACGTGGTCGAATTGAGCGTCAGGTAGGCCGGATCGTACGTCACCTTGAAGGTGAAGCCGTAGAGCCGCGCCGCATCCACCTTCAGCGCCGCGTTGAACGACTTGCCCTCGATCACGCCGACGTTCGCGGCCAGCGTGTCGGGGACCATGTCCATGAATGGCTCGATGAAGGTGAAGTTGGCCGCGTCGACCGAACCCGCCGTGCCGTCACCGTTCGGCCCGGTCGGCCCCGCAAGGTCGCCCCAGGAGTTGAACTGGACGTTCAGGTTCGCGGTGTCGCCCGCGTTGTTCACGCCCGCGCCCGTGTTGTTCTTGAACAGGTTGCCGTCGATGTTGATGACGCCGTCGATGCCCGCGCCCGCGTCGACATGCAAGCCATCTCGGCTGTTGCCGTGGATGTAGTTGCCGAACAGCTTGAAGGAGACCACGTCGCCCGCCAGCCGGACGCCGTCCTGCCAGCCGGTGACGGTGGCGTCGCGCAGCGTGAAGTTATCCGCGCCCGCGTTGACCAGCACGCCCGCATCGCTGGCGCCCTGGCCGTCGAGCGTCCCACCGCCCTGGATCACCACGTCGTCCGCGTTGACCGTGAAGGCCGGCGAGCCGTGGCCGATGGTCGCGCCGTTCAGTTTGATGCGCAGGCCGTTCGTGTTGATCACGTAGCCGCCGGGGTAGGTTCCGCCCGCAAACGTCACCACCGAGTCGGGCGCGGCGCAGTCGAAGACTGCCTGGCCGTCCGCAGTCGTTGCGCCGGTGGGGATGACGTATTCGCCCGCACTCCCCGTGCTGCCGAGCGCCGGGCCGCCGGATTGCAGCCACCACGGCATGTAGTCGACGTTCTGACCCGCCTTCACGCCGGTTGCCGTCGGCCCGCAGCCCGAATTCCACCAGTTCTCCTCGGCGTTGACCGTGTAGTTCAGGCCGTTCGCGCCGCCCGGTAAGTCGTCGGGGTGGATCAGCACGCCGTAGTAGCCGCCTCCGCCGAAGTTGTTGTGGTTGATGCCGGCCGTGGCGCCGTCAGGGTTATCCTCAAAGTGCACCGCAGCGTTGTCCGCACCGGTCGCGGTCAGGCCGGTGAAGCTGTTGCCCGTGACAACGGCGTTCGGCGTCCTGGTCTCCAGGCCGATCGCGTGCGTCCAGCCGCCGCTGAGGTTGCTGAACGAATTGTTCGTGATCTGCGCGCCGGGAACGCCCGCCTTGTTGTTCAGAATGACCGCATATGCGCCCTTGCCCGCGCTGGTGATGCCGGTGAAGGTGTTGCCGCTGATCATCAGCCCCTCGCTGGCGTCAGTCGACGCGCTGTCCAGGATGCCCACCGCGGAGAGGCTCTTCGCGCCCGCGTTGATGTTGCTGAAGCGGTTATCGAGGATGCGCAGGCCGTCCGCGCCGTTTTGCGCGATGACGGCATGGACATTGGCTGCGAGGGTGGTCGCGCCGACGTTGTCGACGAGGTTGCGCGTGATCGTCGCATTAGCCGCGGTCGGGTTGACGACGACGGCATAGGGCGCGCCCGGGTTAGTGAGCGTGAAGCCGTTGAGCGTGACGTTCGCCGCATCGATGGTAAATTGGCCGGTGACGGTTGCCTCCGCGGCTCCGCCCACAGTTCGGCCGGCGACCGCGACATCGGCCTGCGCGCCGAGCAGAGAGACGGCGCGGCCCAGGGTTACGCTTTCCGGGTACGCGCCCGCAGCCACGTTCACCGTTGCGCCGGTGGCGACTGCGGCCACGCCTTCCGTGAGGGTGGCGAAGTGGTCGTAACCCCAGCCCGGCGTCGCGCTGGTGTAGTCGTCGTCGACGAAGACGCTCGTCGGGGCCTGATAGGTGAGCGTCGTGCTGGCCGTGGTCCAGCCGCCGTCACTGTTGCTGATCGGCGCCGCACCCTCGCCCGGCTGTCGCTGCCACGCGACGGATGAGCCGTCGACGTACTGAATCTTGTACCAGACCTGCTGGCCGGTGGCCGGGATGGTGGCCTTCCACGGCGCAACCGTGCCGCGCGAGCAGAGCACGTCGCCGGCTTCGTAGGCCGCGGGCAGCGCGGTCCAGTCCGCCTGCGCGGTCGCCGCCGCGTTGGTTGTGTACCACACATTGAGGGACGTCAGATCGAGCGGATAGGCCGTTGCGCGAACGTTGACGGCTTGATCCGCGCGGGGGTTGCCGGGCTGCCGATACAGGCGGGATGAATCATCGCAAAGCTGCCATACCGGCGCCGGTGGTTGACCGAGGTGCCCCAGGCCATTCCATTCGACGTTGTTGTCGTTCCCTGCGGCCATTACGGGCGCAACCAGGGTCAATAAGAGCGCGGCCGCCAGAAGAAGGGCTGCCGTGTGCGCGCGGGAAGCGCGTGCGCGAGGATCGAGACGCATCCTGATCTCCTCTCCGAGTTGAGGTTGCATGGTTCTCTATTGCGCGAGGTGAGGTGAGAATTCCGGCAATATGGCGACGCCTGTCCGCCTGAAGGACATCGCCTTATCATAATGGGTCTGCCGCGCGGTCATTGACAAAAGCGCCCGCAAGGCACGTTGGCAATTCTACCAACTCAGCCTATGCCCGTGTAGACCCATAAGTCCTAAGGATAAAACGAATTATGCGGTCGGGGCCGGTACTTTCGTACCGGAGCCGTCAGGAGTGCGGTTTGACGATCCCGCGCTGAACCGCTTGAAGCACGGCTTCCGTGCGGTTTTGCGCGCCCAGCTTGTGGTAGATCGAGGTGAGGAGGTTCTTGACGGTTTGCTCGGAGAGGAACAGCTTTTCGGCGATCTGGCGGTTGCTCTTGCCCGCGGCGAGCAGTTCCAGCACGCTGAGCTCGCGCGGCGCGAAGGCCGGCATCGGGTCCGCGGCCCGCGGCGCGTTCTCGTCCATTGCCATGCGGCGATAGTCGTCCAGGAGGCGCGAGCCGATCATCGGATTGATCGCCACACCCCCGGCGGCTACTGCGCGGATGCCCTCCACCAGCACCGCGGCCCGCTCGTCCTTCAGCATGTAGCCGCGCGCGCCGGCCAGGATCACGCTTTCGACCAGCTCCGCGTCGTGATACATGCTGAGGGCAATGATGCGCGCGCTCGGCTTGCGACGCAGGATATCGCGGATGGCATCCACCCCGCTTCGGCCGGGCATATGGAGGTCCATCAGGATGATGTCGGGGCGCAAGTCTTCAGCCATGCGGACGCCCGTTTCGGCGTCGCCGGCCTCGCCCAGCACGGCGATCCCATCCTGCCGCTCCAGCACCGCGCGCAACCCATCGCGGAACAACGAATGGTCATCCACTATGAGCAGGCCGATCTTGTCCAACTTCATTGCCTTCCAGGTCCGCTCAGGGGCACGACTGCCGTCACCGTCGTCCCGCAACCGCGCGCAGTGTCGATGGTCAGGCTGCCGCCCAACTCTTCCATCCGCCCGCGCATACCGCGCAACCCGAACCGCTGCCTGTCGTCCGTCGCGTCCATCTGCTGCGCATCAAATCCACACCCATCATCATGAACGGTCAGTTCGACAATTTTCGGGTCTGATGCGTTCAAATGCGCACACACATTTCGCGCGCACGCGTGCTTACGCACGTTCGCCAGCGCCTCTTGCGCCACGCGCAGCAGCGCCATGTGCGTGGCCGCAGGAAACGAGCGGTGCGCCTGCCCTTCCCAGCTCAGCGCGACCGGCACCCGCGTCTGGCTCTCGAACCGCGCCGCAAGGAGACTTAGCGCGTCCATCAGCCGCTCGCCGTCCGACGGAGCTTCGTGCAGCGACGCAATCGCCGCGCGCGTCTCGCGCACCGCCTGCTGAATCCCCTCGGCCAGCGCGTCGATCTGCCCCGCCAACTGGGGCGCGACAGTCTGCGCCACATCGTGGCAAAGCTCGGCCTTCAGCAGCAACGACGCGAGATTCTGGGCCAGACCATCGTGGAGCTCCCGCGCGAGCCGCGCGCGCTCGCGGTGAATCGTCAGCGCCTGTTCCTGTGCGCGGCCGTGGAGCTTCTCCAAAACGGCGCCGGCCGCCTGCGCCAGCAGTTCCAGCGTTTGAACATCGTCCTCGGTAAAGCGGCGCGCGAGCGGATTGTCTCCGACCGCCAGCACGCCCACGGCCTCATTCTGCACGAAGAGCGGCACAGCAACCACGGACGTGCGCAAGTGTAACGGGTTCCCCGATTGCGCGACGAACTGATAATCCGGCATGCGCAGCGTGCGGCCCGAACGAATAACGTCCGCCGCCAACCCCTGGCCCGCCGGCAGCCGATAGCCGAGCATGTCACCTGACGTCGCGCCGTTAACGTAGGCGACGGAGATGACTGTTTCGCCCGTGACTTCGTCCAGAATGCTCAGGCTGCCGCCGCGCGCCCGCAGCAGGCGCACGGCGCGGCGGACTAACTCGTCGAGCAAGACGTCGCTGTCGGTTGCGCTGGTCAGAGAGACGGCCAACTCGTAGAGCGCGGCCCACCGCTCGTTGCGCTGGCGCAACTGCTCTTCCACTTCCTGACGCAGGCGCAGGTGGGCGACGGCCAGGCTGATTTCGAGCGCCGCAGCGCGGAGGCCCTCCTGCTGCCACGGACGGCGCGCCACGGCCCTGCCGAACAGGCAGATTAAGCCGATTACCTCGCCCTGGAATAACAAAGGGCAGCCAGCCAGCGCCACCAACTGCTCGGATGCGGCGACACGTTCGGCCCAGGCGAGCGCAGTTGCCTCCGCGTCGTCGTCCTTCTGACTGCGAACGCACGGCAACGCAGCGTCAAGCGAGTCACCGCTCAAGACCGACGGCGCCCGGCCGGTTGTTATCGCGCGCTCCAGGCACTGGTGCTGCGCATCGCAGAGCCCGACTACTGCGCCATCTGCCCGAAGGTGCTCGCAGAGGGTCCCCAGCACCTCGCGCAGGAAGCTGTCGAGGTCGGCAGCGCCAGCGCGCGCCTGCGCGAGCGCCCGGTGCAGCGCCAGAATGTCGGCAAGCGGTATGAGCGTCGAACCGGCAGATAAAGAGGCAAGGGATCGCGGCATAGGTGGTGTCCCAGAAAAAAGAAGTCCCGGTTACAATCGGCAGCCGGGATTATACCGCATTGATCCAGATATATCAACAAATGTGGAATTGTCAGCGAGCTATGCGGGGAAAGATTACATCGCTTCGCGTCCCAAACTCACGACGGGCAGGAAGCGTCGATGCCGATTGCCGGCGTGGCGATGCGCTCCGGCGGGAGAGGGCCACCCTTTGCCGCCTGCGCCTTGACCAGCTCGCCCGGCGCAAACACGTCCAGCAGCCCATTCGCCACGATAAAGCCCCGGCGCTCCCCTTCCGACAGCGTCGCGAAGCGCAGGTCGAGCGCGAAGAGGACGTTATCGCCGAGCGCCCACGCGCCGTCCGGACCGACTTCCAGCGCCGATCCGCAGTTCAGCCCAACCGCGACTTCATCCGGTCGTCCGCAGGCAAGCGAGAAGTAGCGTCCCCAGCGGTTGTCGGCCAGCAGTTGCGGCTCGAAGGTCGCATCTAGCAGCCCCAGACCGGCTTCGAGCTTCGTCTCGCCCGCGCGGAAGGATCGCTGGGTCGCGTACTCCGCTTCTTCGCCTTCTTTCGGCGTGGGACCGTGCGCGGAGTATACGGGGCCAATCACCGCAGCCATCGCGTTATCCGCCAGAACCGGCATACCTGCGCGCCATGTGGCGGTCAACCACGGTTTGAGGGCCTTCACGTCGATCTTTGACTGATCGCGACCGAGCAGGGCGATAGCGGTCACGCGCTCAAGCGTTGGCGCGCCTGCCTCGATGTCGGCACGCGTGATCACAGTTGCGGGCGCACCCAGCCGCGCTGCGAATTTCTCGCCGGCGCTCCTTGCCGATCGCTCCGACGCATAACCATCGGCGTAGATCAGAACGCGACCGGCCTTCCCACCCGCTAGCTCGTCAAATCGCCGAATGACCGCAGCGCCGCTGCCTGCCACGCTCAGGTCGCCGCTCAACAGCAGGACGCCTGCGCCGCGTGGCAGCTCCAGGCCGTCGAACGTCCGCCGGATTATCTGCGGAACAGGCGCAAGGGACGAGCGCCGCGCCTTCAAGTCGTAGCTCACGTCTCCCGCCGCAAGCAGGTGAACCAGCACATTGCGCAGGTTGAGCACGGGCGGGCGCTGCGCATCGTCCAACTGCGTGTAGCGTACTCCCTGCGACGCGTGGTACGTGGCCGCGTCAAGCACCGCCACCTCGTACAGCCCGAACACCCCACCCAGTTGATCGCCGTCGATGATCGCGCCCGTGTATGCGTCAATGCCGATGCCGAGCGCGGGTGCGCCGGGCAGGGCGATCGCGTTGAGCAGGCGGCCCAGCCGCCCGCGCTGGAAAAAGTGCTGGTCGAGCAGGGCATCCGCGATGCCGAACTCAAGCCCGCGCCGGTCGCCGGTGTTCCACACGTCCGCCGCGCCGAAGTCGAGCGAGTTGCCCGCCGCGTAGTTCTCGTTGTAGCCGCCCAGCATCTCCGCGGCCAGCATCCCGCCGCCCGCGCTGGTGCCGGCCACGATCGCGCCCGCCTCATGCGCGACGGTCAGCGCGGCTTCGGCCGGCGTGTTTGCCAGCGCCCGCATGGCTACCGTCTGATCTCCGCCGAGCATGAACACGGCGGCGGGCTGCGCCTTCAGCGGCGCGATCTTGGTCGCGTCCGCCGCATCGGCGCGCGTGAAGATGGGCGCGAGGACGGCGCGACACGCGACGCCTTTCGGCGCGGCGCGCTTGCACGCCTCCTCGATCTGGAAGCGCCGCTCCTCCGCGTCCTTCAGGTTAGTGGCGCGTTCGGCCTCTGTGATCTTTTCTGCGCTGGTCGAATAGGCAGTGGGCAACACGACGATGTCGACGCGGCCGTTGGCCGCGTTCGCCAGCGCGGCCTGAATGAAACCGGGGTAAACATCGGAATAGCCGCCGCCGATGGGCAGCAGCGGGCCGCCGACCCTGGGGGGCGCGGCGAGCGCGGGTGTGTTGGGCATGATGGCACCGGACAAGAGCAGGATGATGAGCGCAACCGCGCTCAGGCAGCGGCGCGCTGCCGGGCAGCGAAGAAGGAACCGGGTCATCATCGGCCCACCTTATGCGCAAGCGTATGTATTATAACACACACTACGTCAATTGTCGTGGTTCTTGCGCGAAGAGGGTGTGGTTCAAGATTTTGCGCTGGTGAGTGTCTGGACCGCGAAGATTGCAGATTGAATCCTCAATCCGCGGCGAACTTCTGAATCAATCTTCCGATCACTTTGATCCCCTCGATATAGTCCGTGATGCGCATGCTCTCGTTCGGCGCGTGCGCGTTGCTCTGCGCCCAGCCGACGCCCAGCGAGACCGCAGGGATGCCGTACGCCTGGCAGAGTTGATACATGGGGCCGCTGCCGCCGGACGTTGGCTCGACCACCGGCGGTTGACCGTGGACGTCGGCCAGCGCGGCAATCGCGGCCTGAACGACCGACGCGGTCGGGTCGGTCCGCGCGGGCATCAACCCCTCCTCCTCTTCGACGACATGAATGTCGGTGAACCCGCGGCGGTCGAGGTGCTTCCGCAGCAGGGTCATGACGAGCGCGGGCGTCAGGTCGGGCGTCAGGCGGATGTCGAGCTTGGCGCTTGCCTGCGCGGGGATGACCGTCTTAGACCCCTGCGCGGTGTAGCCGCCCCAGATGCCGTTGATAGTGCACGTCGGCTCGAACATCAGGCGGCGCAGCGCGTCGACGCCTGCCAGCCCGCCGAGGAAGCCCGTGAAACCCTTGCGCTGCTGGACGGCCTCGTCCTCTGTGGGAATAGCTGCGATGGCTGCTTCCTCCGCAGCGGAAGGCGGGCGCACATGATCCCAGATGCCGTCGATGGTCACGTGTCCGTCGGGTCGGCGCAACGTGCTCAGCGCCTCGATCAGCCGCCACGCCGCGTTGGGGTACAGCCCGCCGTAGCCGGAATGCGCGTCACTGTTCATCACGCGCGCGGTCATGAGAAGGGAAACGACGCCCTTCAAGCCCAGAAGGATCACGGGGCGGCCGGCCTCGTCCTTGTACCCCGCCTCCCACACGCAGCCGTCCATGCTCCGCAGCAGGTCGACGTGTTCCGCCGCGAACTGCGCCAGGTGCAGGCTGCCGACCTCCTCCTCACCCTCAAAGACGCACGCCACGCGCAGCGGCAACTCGCCGATGGTGGCGCGGTAGGCTTCGATGGCGGCCAGACGCGCAACGACGTTGCTCTTGTTATCCGCCACGCCGCGCGCATAAAGGATGCCGTCGACGATCTCCGCGGCGAACGGCGGCGTGCGCCACTCGTCCAGCGGATCGGGCGGCTGCACGTCGTAATGGTTGTAGATGAGCAGGCCGCGCGGGCCGCTCCCGCCCAAGCAGAGCGCCACGGGCGGGCCTCCCGCGCTCGCCAGCTTCACGTCAAGCCCGGCCGTCATCGCCAGCTCCGCCACCACCGCAGCCGCATCGGCCATCGGCGCGCCGCCCACGGCTGCGATGCTGGGAATGCGACAAAGGGCCTGCAATCGGCGGACAAATTCGTCCGCGTGTTCGTCCACATAGGCGTCAAACTGCGAAAAGGATACGCTCATATCTCCATCGATTCTCCATCCGCGTGGCGATGGGCTCGCAGGGCCGCGGTAAGTTGATCGCCCGCCCGGCGGCGCTTGCTCGGCCATATTGAGGCTTACGAACATATATTATAGTCAAGATAGAAGAACAAAAAAGCTGTTGCTCCTTAACACGCCGGGCGCAAAGCTGCCGCGCGCCCCGCAGCCCATCACTTAGCCCCTCTTTGCGGACGCGAGCGCATCGTCCCCGCCAAAATCGACGCGTTCGCGCGAAAATCGTTGCGCGAAATCGCGCAAA
>CAZPTI010000161.1:0-11293 GCA_964588925.1 uncultured Anaerolineales bacterium
TCGCCAGCCCCTCGGCGCGATTCCTGCAGTACCGCGTCACGCTCACCGCCAGCCTCGGCAAACGCACCGGCTGCATTTCGAGGCGCAGGAACCCGGCGTCAATCATCGAGGATTCGAGCAGATCGTGGATCAAATCCTGCAACACGTCACACTCTTCGTCGATGATGCCGAGGAACTCCCGCTGCGTTTCCGGCGAAAACTCCGCGCCTTCCATCAGCAGCGCGCTCGAATAGCCCTTGATCGACGTGAGCGGCGTCCGCAGTTCATGCGCCAGCGTGGAGATTACTTCCGCCTTCAACCGGTTTGCCTCAGCGCGCGAGCGCACCAGCTCCAGCTCCGCGCGCAGCCGGCCGTTTTCGATCGAGAGCGCCAGCAGGTCGCCGACCGGCTTGAGAAAGTCGAGGTCGCTCTCGTCGAAACAGTCGGGCGTGCGCAGGTTCTCCAGCAGAAGCACCCCAACGCGCGTGCCGTTCGCCTTAAGCGGCACGGCCACCGCGCTTTGCGGCTCGCTGATGCCGGTCGCCGCCGCGCGGAAGATGTCGAGGTTTTCCGGCGTCATCGTGCGCATGGCCGCCGCGGTGCTTTCCATCGTCGGATAGAGCGCCGCTTGTCCTGTGGAGAATGCCTTGCCCGTGATCGACTCCCCCGGCGCCAGCTTCAACTTGCGCAAGGCTTCCAGGTCGTACCCCTGCGCGGCCTTGACGACGAGATGATCTTCCGCCGGGTCGTACAGGACGAACATACCCGCGTCCGCAGCTTCGAGATGGTCGATCAGCACGGCCAGCAGCCGCGGCGCAGTTACCTCGGGATCGTGCTCGGTCGCGAGGATGCGCGCGATCTCGAACATGGTCTGCAGGCGGCGGTCCGCCGCGGTGTCGCGCGCCGGGCGCAGGGGTTCGAGCGAGGTGAGAACCGCGGAGGAGCTAAACATCCCCTCCGCTGCCGGTGCGTCGCTATCCGTTCGGGTCATGCGTTCGTCCGTGTCCCGCCACCTTACGGGTTGGTGCTGGCTCCACGGCCACCGTGGTCGCGGCCAGCTTTCCGTTTCTTTGAACGAGCGTTTCCATCAGGTGCGTGGTCTGAGCGACCGTCGCGCGCAGATCAAAGTGCGCTCGCACGCGCGCGCGGCCCGCTTCGCCCATCGCCGTCATGCGATCAGGGTGCTCCAGCAGGTCAATCGCCCGCATCCCCACTCCGCGCCAGTCGCCCGGCCCGGTCAGCATCCCCGTGCGCCCTTCCTCGACGATCTCCGGCACGCCGCCCACGCCGAGCGCCACGACGGGCACCTCGCACGCCATCGCTTCCAGCAGGGAGAGCGGCATCCCCTCGATGCGGGAGGTCAGCAGCAGCAGGTCGAGACCGGGATACACTTTCGACGTGTCGGCCCACAGACCGGCAAAGCGCATCACGTCTGACAGACCCATCTCCGCCGTCATCTGCCTCATTTTATCATACTGATGCCCGGTTCCCACCATGACGAAATGCGCATTCGGGGCTTCCGCATGAATCACCTGCGCGGCCTGCAAAAACTGATCCGGCCCCTTCTCCACGTCGATGCGGCCCACAAAGCCGACAAGCGGCGTCTCCGGCCCCACGCCGAGCGACGCGCGAAACGCCGCGCGCACGCGTTCTGATGGGCGATAGACGTCGAGATCGACGCCATTATTGATCAGCGTTACCTTGTCCGGCGCGACGCCCATCGCCAGCGCCTGCATGTAGGCTTCCTGGCAAACCGTAATCAGGTTGGTGTTCGTCGTCCGGTGGATGCCCAGCTCGTGCGTGGTGATCGTATTGCCGTGCACCGTGGCGACCGCGGGCGTGTGGGTCAGCGCGCCGGCCAGCCCGGCCAGCACGTGCGCCTTCGGCAGGTGAGCATGGATCAGGTCTACGTCAAAGTTGCGCGTGATCTCCACCGCAGTCTGGATCGACCGCCACGGCGGGTCGTCGTCCATACGCGCGACGAAAACGGCCGCGCCCATGCCGCGCAGGGTCTCGGTGATCGGGCTTTCGTAGGGGCAGAGACACGTGATGCGAAAGCGGTCCGGGGGCATCAAGCGGATCAGGTTGCGGACGTAGGTTTCCATCCCGCCTACGATCGCGCTTGCCATGATTTCAAGGACGTGGAGCTTGCCCTTTGCGGCAGGTTCGACCCCCTCCGCGACGCTCCAAACCGGGCTTAAGTCGGTCGGCGTCGACCTGCCTTCCAGGTGCGAATCTTTCGTTTTCATATCCCCTCATCACTCATTTTGCATCATAACACATAGTAGCTCTAGTAACAAAGATTATGTAAGGATTAGGACAGTTGCGCAATTCTATAAGGTTGATGTAGGACTGGCTGTAATTTGCATCGTTACGGTTTCTTTATATAATAACAGCAATCGAATTGATTGGATCAATAGGAAGATTTGTTGGGATGAGGAGGGCGCGCGACCGAATCAGCCGATGATTATTACTCGCATCGATTCTGCCTTTTTGCGTTACCTGCTCACGCACGGCTGCGAGCCGGGCGCGCGGCTGCCTTCGCTGGATGAAATCTCTAACGAAATCGGCATCAGCGTCGGCAAGCTGCGCGAGCAGTTCGAGGTGGCGCGCGTGCTCGGCCTGGTTGAAGCCAGTCCCCGCCGCGGCATCCGCTGCCTCCCCTACGAGTTCACCAATGCAGTGCGGCTCGGCCTCATGATCGGGCTGGCGCTCGATCCCGGCGCGTTTCGCGCGTACAGCGCGCTGCGCATCCACCTCGAAACCGCGTTCTGGGATGAGGCTGTCGCGCTGCTGACCGACGACGATAAGGCCGAGTTGCTGGTCCTCGTCGAGCGCGCGCACGCCAAGCTCAAGACCGAGCGCATCCAGATCCCCTACCCCGAACACCGCGCGTTTCACCTTACTATCTACAAACGGCTCAACAACCGCTTCGTCCAGGGCTTGCTCGAAGCCTACTGGGACGCATACGAAGCAGTCGAACTGAACACTTACGCCGATTACGGTTACCTCCAGGAAGTGTGGTCGTATCACGAGCGGATCGCCCGCGCCATCCAGGCCGGCGACTCCAACCTCGGCAAGGCATTGCTCGCTCAGCACATGCGCCTTATCGACAAGATGGGCGTGTCGCACGAGAGCGGCGGCAACGGCTCCGACCATACCTACCCTGTCACCCTGAAACAACTCGAAGGAGAAGCGGTATGACGATCGCAGTCCAAGAGGCCCCGATGCCCGTGGCAAACCGGCCGGAAGTGGTTAACAACTTCTCGCTGAACATCGCCACGATCAACGGCTCGGGCAGCCAGACCAGCAACGGCGTCCTGTTGCGCGCGTTCTTCAAGATGGGCATCCCCGTCACCGGCAAGAACCTGTTCCCCAGCAACATTCAGGGCCTGCCCACCTGGTACATCATCCGGCTGAGCAAGGACGGCTACCTTGCGCACCGCGACCCGTATGAAATCGCCGTTTGCCTGAACGGCCGCACTGTCGCGGAGGACATGGCGAAGGTGGCCGAGGGCGGCATCGTGCTCTATGACGACTCGCTGCCCGTCGCCGCGCGGCGCCCCGACGTCACCTACTACCCCATGCCGGTCGGCAAGCTGGTTAAAGAGGCTGGCGTGCCGTTCGAGCTCAAGGACTACATCGCCAACATGGTCTACGTCGGCGTGCTGACCTACCTGCTCGACATCGACATGAAGGAGATCGAGGACGCGGTCTCATGGAATTTCGACGGCAAACCAAAGCCCATTGAACTGAACATGAGCATGGTGCGCCGCGCCTATGCGTGGGCGCAGGAGAACCTCACCAAAACCGACCCGTACCGCGTCCGCCGCATGACCGGCTTCAACGAAGACAAGGTGCTGGCCGACGGCAACACTGCCGCCGCGCTCGGCACGATTTTCGGCGGCGTTTCCTTCGTCGCGTGGTACCCCATCACCCCGGCCTCCAGCGTGGTCGATGGGCTGAACAAGTACCTGCCGAAGCTGCGCACCGACCCCGACACCGGCAAGGCTAACTTCGCCGTGGTGCAGGCGGAGGACGAGTTGGCCGCGCTCGGCATGGTGGTTGGCGCAGGCTGGGCGGGCGCGCGCGCCATGACTGCGACCGCCGGCCCCGGCCTCGACCTGATGGCCGAGTTCGCTGGCCTCGCCTACTTCGCCGAAGTGCCCGCGGTCATCTGGGACATTCAGCGCATCGGTCCCTCCACCGGCCTGCCCACGCGGACGAGCCAGGGCGACATCTCCGAGGCGTACTACCTGAGCCACGGCGACACGCGGCACGTCCTGCTCTTCCCCGCCGACCCGGCCGAGGCGTTCGAGTTCGGCAATACCTCGCTCGACCTCGCGGAGCGGCTGCAAACGCTGGTCATGGTGATGAGCGACCTCGACCTCGGCATGAATGTCTGGATCAGTCCGAAGTACAAGTATCCCGAGACCCCGCTCGACCGCGGCAAGGTGTTGTCGCTGGAGCAGTTGCAGGAACTTGGCAACTCATGGGGCCGCTATAAGGACGTGGACGGCGACGGCATCGCATGGCGCACGCTCCCCGGCACGAAGCACCCGGCTGCCGCCTACTTCACGCGCGGCACCGGCCACACTGAGATGGCGACCTACAGCGAGCGGCCAGAGGACTGGGAGAACAACCTGAAGCGTCTGCGCCGCAAGTTCGACACCGCACGCGACCTGGTGCCCCCGCCGGTCGTGGACGCGTCCGAAGGCGCGCGTATCGGCATCATCAGTGTCGGCTCGAACCACCCGGCCATCATCGAGGCGCGCGACCTGTTGCGCGAGCAGGGCGTCGAGACGGCCTACATGCGGCTGCGCGCCCTCCCGATCAACAACACGGTGCGCGAGTTCATGCATTCCTACGATAGGGTTTTCGTGGTCGAGAACAACTTCGACGGCCAACTGCACCAGATCCTGCTCTCTGAGGAGCCGGTATGCGGCGGCGGACTCGTGTCCGTGTCGCGCTGCAACGGCATGCCGCTTACGGCCGCCTGGATCGCGGAACAGATTCAGAAGGGTCTGTGAGGTGAGATGATGACTACCCCGACTGCTCCCGCGGCGCCTGCCGCTAAAGTCAATATCCTCGGCCTCGAAAAGGCCGCGTACAAGGGCGCGCCCTCCACCCTGTGCAAGGGGTGCGGGCACGACACGATCAGCCAGCGCATCATGACAGTGGCCTGGGAACTCGGCCTGGATCAGACGCAGGTCGTCAAGCTGAGCGGCATCGGCTGCTCATCCAAATCGCCGGCGTACTTCCTGGGCAGCAGCCACGCGTTCAACGGCGTGCACGGCCGCATGCCCGCGGTCGCGACTGGCGCAGCCGTCGCCAACCGCGACCTGACCGTCATCGGCATTAGCGGCGACGGCGACACGGCCTCCATTGGCACGGGCCAGTTCAAGCACGCGGTGCGCCGCAACGTCCCGATGGTCTACATCGTGGAGAACAACGGCGTCTATGGCCTGACGAAGGGCCAGTTTAGCGCCACCGCGGACCTGGGCCAGCGGCTCAAGTACGCGGGCGTGAACAACCTGCCTCCGCTTGACATCTGCCTTGAGGCGCTGGCTGCAAACGCAACGTTCGTCGCGCGTTCCTTCGCCGGCGATCCGCGCCAGGTGGAGACGCTGCTTAAGGCCGCGTTCTCGCATCGTGGCATTGCGGTGCTCGACATCATCAGCCCGTGCGTGACCTTCAACAACCACGACGAGTCGACGAAGAGTTATTCGTGGGGCAAGCAGAAGGAGACCGCGCTAAACGAGCTGAACTTCATCCCGCCGTTCGAGGAGATCACGGTCGGCTACTACGAGGGCGAGATGGAAGTGGCGATGCACGACGGTTCGCGCGTGGTGCTGAAGAAGCTCGACCCGGACTACGACCCGACCGACAAGCTCGGCGCGTTCAAGACGCTGGAAGAGGCGCGACAGAAGCAGCACTTCATCACAGGCCTGATCTACATCAACCAGCAGGAGCGCCCCGATCTGCACGAGCTGCTGCACTACTCGGACACGCCGCTGGCCTATCTGCCCGAGGAAAAGCTGCGGCCGAGCCGCGCGGCGCTGGAGGATGTGCTGGCGAAGCTGTAAGAGGAATGGGACGCAGATTGAACAGATCTGCATATTCTACTAACTGAGAACGGCCAGAGGAAGCGGCTTTCCCTGGCCGTTTCATTTTAGAAGTAACCGGGTTGTCCTTTGTTTGCCAACCCAGTGGCAAGAAATAGCATCCTGAGCGGAGCGCAGCGGAGTCGAAGGATGCGGGCTGCCGCGCTATTCGAGTTTCCACTGGTCTTTTATTCCTTCTCCAGCGCCTCTTCGGCTTGTCAGAAAGAGGGTCCGTTTCGTCGCGTCGACGTCGTCCACTGGGAGCATCTCCCCGGCTGTATCCTTCTTTCTTTCCAGACCAAAGATTTCCCATACAAAGAGCAAAGGCAGTTACAGACTCTTTCCCCGCTTTCATTTACCCTTCCTCTCTGAGGAGGGGCCATGCCTGCATTAAGCGCGCAACAATTTGTCACCCGCGACCACGCCGCTTCGTTGACGCCTGAACAACTGCTGGAAATGCACGAGCACATGCTGCAAGCCCGCAAGCTGGACGAGCGCATGTGGGTGCTGCACCGGCAGGGCAAGGTCGCGTTCCACATTTCCGGGATGGGCCAGGAGGCCTGCCAGGTCGGCGCCGCGTACGCGATGGAACGCGGCAAGGACTGGCTGCACCCGTATTACCGGGACATGGCCTTCGTAATGGCCCTCGGCATGACACCCCGCCACCTGATGCTGGCGCTCTTCGGGAAGGCGGAAGATCCAAGCTCCGGCGGACGCCAGATGCCTTCGCATTTCGGCTACGCGCCCAGCCGCATCGTCTCCGGCTCCAGCCCCGTCGCCACGCAATGCCCCCAGGCCGCCGGCATCGCGTTCGCCGCCAGGCTGCGCGGGCTCGACGAGGTCGTCTTCGTCTGCCTCGGCGAGGGCAGCACCTCACAGGGCGATTTCCACGAGGCGCTCAACTGGGCCGGCATCCATGATCTGCCGCTCATCACGCTGGTGCAAAACAACCAGTACGCCATTTCCGTCCCGCTCGAAAAGCAGATGCCCGTGCCGAACGTGGCCGACCGCGGGGATGCCTACGGCATGCCCGGCGTGATGTACGACGGCAACGACATCTTCGAGAGCTACAACGTGGCGCGCGAAGCGATTCTGCGTGGTCGCCGCGGCGAAGGGCCAACCTTGCTTGAAGCCAAAACCTATCGCCCCACGCCCCACTCTTCCGACGACGATGACCGTTCCTACCGCAGCCGCGACGAGGTCGAGATGTGGAAGAAGCGCGACCCCATCCTCCGCATGGAGAAGGCGCTGCGCGAGCGCGGCATTCTGGACAACGCGGAGCAGGAGCGCATCCTGCACCGCGTGATGGCGAAGGTGGACGACGCGACCGAGTACGCCCAGCGCGCGCCATACCCGCGAGCCGAGGACGCCATGCACCCGGTCTTTGGAGGGCTGCCCCATGCCGGTTAAGAGCAACATTGAAGCGTTGCGCGACACGATGGCCGCGGAGATGCGCCGCGATCCGACGATTATCATTACGGGCGAGGACGTGGGGCCGCGCGGCGGCGTCTTTCGCGCGACCGAAGGTCTCTTCAATGAATTCGGCCCAAGCCGCGTGATCGATTCGCCGCTTTCGGAACTGTCGATTGTCGGCGTAGGCATCGGCATGGCGCTCAACGGCATCCGTCCCATCTGCGAAATCCAGTTCGCCGACTTCATCCATCCCGCGTTCAACCAGATCGTCAACGAAGCGGCCAAAATGCGCTACCGCTCCAACGGCCAGTTCTGCGTGCCGATGGTGATCCGCGCGCCTTACGGTGGTGGCATCAGCGGCGCGCTCTATCACTCCCAGTCAGTCGAGGCGTTCTTCTGCCATGTGCCAGGCTTGTACGTCGTCGCGCCGAGCACCCCGTACGACATCGCCGGCCTGCTCCGCACCTCGCTGCGTAGCCCCGATCCGGTGCTCTTCCTCGAACACAAGAAGCTGTACCGCGCGATCAAGGGCGAGGTGCCCGACGAATCGTTCTTCGTGCCCATCGGCAAGGCGGAGATCAAGCGCGCGGGTGACGACATAACGATCATCAGCTACGGCCTCATGTTGCATGAATCGCTCAAGGCCGCGGACGCGCTGGCGAAGGAAGGCGTTGCCGCCGAGGTGATCGACCTGCGCACGCTCTCGCCGCTCGACAAGGATGCCATCCTGACCTCGGTCAAAAAGACGGGCAAGGCGCTCATCGTCTACGAGGACAACTACACCGGCGGCCTGGGCGGCGAAATCGCAGCCATTATCGCGGAGAATGCCTTCGAGTATCTCGATGGTCCGATCACGCGCGTCGCCGGCCCCGACATTCCCGCCATGCCCTTCAGCCATCCCATGCAGGACTTCTTCCTGCCGAACGCCGAGAAAATCGCCGCGGCTGCGCGAACTTTGGCCGCTTATTAGAGCTTTTAACAGGATTACAGGATTCTTAGGATTGACAGGATTAGTAACGCAACTTGTTAATCCTGCGAATCCGGCAAATCCTGTAATCCTGTTAAAAAGCTGCGCAGGAGTCAGTAATGCCAACGAAAGTCATTATGCCGCAGTTGGGCGAGTCAGTCGTCGAGGGCACGGTCGGACGGTGGATGATTCAGGAAGGGCAGCCGGTCAAGGAGTACGAGCCGCTACTGGCCGTCACCACGGACAAGGTCGACACGGAAGTCCCCGCGCCCGCCACCGGCATCCTGCTGAAAATCTACGTGCCGGAAGGCCAGACGGTCGCCGCCGGCACGCTGCTTGCGGAGATCGGCACGGCGGAAGAGGCCGCGCGTGGAGTTGGTGACGGCGGCAACGGCCAGGCTTCCGCCGCCCCGCCTGCCCATGCCGCTCCGCCTGCGCACGCAGGCGCTCCTGCTGCGGGGGTCCAGGCTTCCGCTGAAGTCGCCCCCCCCACCGGCGTCACCGGCCGCGCAAACTGGACGCCGCTGGCCTTGCGCATGGCAACCGAGCACGGCGTCAATCTGGACGATGTGCCCGGCACAGGCCCCGGCGGCAAAGTAACGAAAGAAGACGTCGAGGCATTTCTGGCCGCAACAGGAGACGAGGAAGCCGCTGCGCCGCAGACGACAGGTGGTCGTAGCCTCGGCTTCATCTCCCCTGCTGTCGGTCGACTCGCAGCAGAAATGGGCGTCGATCTGTCGCAAGTCGTCGGCACGGGCGCCGGCGGGCGCATCACGAAGAAGGACGTGCTCGCATATGTGGCGACGCCTGCGCCGCGCGGCGAAGCGCCGTCACGCGGCGCGGACGCGGACCTCCCACCGTGGGAGCGCCCCGGCACCGGCGACCTCTTCAAGCCCACTGACGAAATGGGCCGCGGGGAGGAACGCGCCGCGCCCCAGCCCGTTGCGCCGCGTCCGCCTGCCAAAGCGCCCGTCGCCCCAACTACCGCAGGCGCGGATTCCGACCTCGTGCCCATGTCCGCCATCCGCCGCAGCATTGCGAAGCACATGGTGCTCAGCAAGCAGACGTCGCCCCACGTGACCACGGTCATGGAAGCTGACCTGACGCGCGTGGTCAGGGCGCGCGAGCGGCTGAAGGGCGATTTCGAGCGGCAGGGCACGCGCCTGACCTTCACGCCCTTCTTCCTGCAAGCCATCGTGGCCGGGTTGAAGGCGAAGCCCGAAGCGAATAGCTCCTTCACGGAGGACGGTCTGCTCGTCCACCGCCGCATCCATCTCGGCATGGCAGTCGCGATCCCGGACGGCCTCATCGTGCCCGTGATTCGCGATGCCGACGAGAAGAGCCTGCTCGGCCTGGCGCGCGCGGTCAACGACCTGGCTGAACGCGCGCGAGCGAAGAAGCTGGCGCCGGAAGAGGTGCAGGGCGGCACCTTCACCCTCACCAACCACGGCACGGCCGGCAGCCTCTTTGCGACCCCGGTCATCAACCAGCCGCAGGCGGGCATCCTGGGCGTTGGCGCGATCCAGAAGCGCCCGGTAGTCATCAGCAAGGGACATCCCTTGCTGCCCGACGCAGAAGACGCGCTCGTCATCCGCCCGATGGCCTACCTGAGCTTCACCTTCGATCATCGCGTGCTCGACGGGCAGGGGGCGGATGGCTTCCTGGCCGCGGTCAAGGCGTTCCTGGAGGAGTATTCGGCTTAGCTCGGGCAAAAGCCCTTGACACACGCGGTATAGTATAAGTAGATGCTCGCGCCTGACGTTCGACCCGCGGCCCACGCTACTGGACGGCGGGTCGTTTGCGGATCGGAACAGAAGCGTAACAGAACCGAATCAGAAGGCGAAAACCGAAAATTGTTGCGGAACATCTCGTTTTGTTACGGTTGGCCCGCGCGCCGGCTCACCCCGGGGGCGCTACTTCGGCGGCTGACGCAAGTCATTGCGCACCACGCGCATAACTGTTACACTCGCCCTGTCTGACGGCGAGCCAAAAGGAGTTTTCGTATCATGGCTGAAGCACCTTCGTACGATGTGGTGGTGGTCGGCGGCGGGCCGGGCGGCTATGTGGCCGCGATCCGCGCCGCGCAACTGGGCCAAAAGGTCGCGCTCGTGGAGCGCGAGTTCCTCGGCGGCGTTTGCCTCAATATCGGCTGCATTCCGACCAAGTCGCTCCTGCGCAACGCAGAGCTCGCGAACATCCTGACGGGCGAGAGCAAGGACTTCGGGTTCAGCTTCGATAACCTTAAGCTGGACTACTCGGTGGCGCAGAAGCGCAGCCGCCAGGTGAGCGAGCGCCTCGTCAAAGGCATTGGCTTCCTGATGCGCAAGAACAAGGTCGACGTCTACCAGGGCACGGCCACGCTAAAGTCGGCCACGCAGATCGAGGTGAAGGCCACCGCGGACGCGCCCGGGGTCAACGGGCAGAAGTACGACGGCCTCATCAACGCGAAAAACATCATCATCGCGACCGGCCATCACCCGCGCTCGTTCCCCAACATGCAGCCCGACGGCAAGCGCATCATCACCTATCGCGAAGCGTTGTTCATGACCGAAGCGCCGAAGCGCATGGTCGTCGTCGGCGCGGGCGCGATCGGCATGGAGTTCGCCTATGTCTTCCGCTCTTACGGCGCGGAAGTCACCGTCATCGAAATGCTGCCCCACGTGCTGCCGCTGGAAGACGAAGAGACCGCCGGCGAGGTCGCCAAGGCGTTCAAGAAGATGGGCATTAAGACGCTCGCCAACACGCGGACTGAAACGGTGGAGAACGTGGGCGACGTCGTGCGGGTCCGGGTGACGGATCAGGGCACGAAGGCCGAGCAGACCATTGAGGC
>CAZPTI010000162.1:0-11104 GCA_964588925.1 uncultured Anaerolineales bacterium
AAGACACCGTGATGACGCGCGTGTCATCACGGTGTCTCTACGTCGTCTGGTTTTGACGACGCTACGGCAACACCTTCCGCGGATCAATCAGCCGCCCAAAATCGCGCACCTCGAAATGCAGGTGCGGCCCGGTGATATTCCCGTTCGCGCCGCTCAGCCCGATCACCTGCCCCTTGCCCACAATATCGCCCGGCTGCACGTAAATATCGCTCAGGTGCGCGTACAGCGTGATGTAGTCGATCCCGTGGTCGATCACCACGCGGAAGCCGTACCCCGTCGGGTTCCAGCCCGCGCTGATCACCTTGCCCCGGTCCGCCGCGATGACCTTTGTCCCCAGCGGCGTCGCGATGTCGAGCGCCGTGTGCCCCGGATGCGCGCCCTGCGACAGCCACCCGCCTTCCACCGGCCAGATGAACTTCCCGTCGCCATACGGCCAGTCTTCGTACTCGGTCCCGCCCCACTGGTCCGACGGTTTGCTCACTTGCGTGCGATCCGCGCGCGGCTTTGCATCGGGACGCGCGCCGGGGAGCAGGATGCGCTGCTTGGGGGTGACGCGGTAGGGCGGCGCGGTGAACCCGTTCCACGGAATCGCAACAACCTGCTCGACCGTCACCCGATTGCGCGCCGCGATGCTCCGCAGGGTGTCCCCGGGCCGGACTGTGTAACACAGGTCCGTGAGCGCGGGCACGGTAATGACCTGCCCCGGCGTCAACGCTTCTGCATTTGAACCGGTCGGCGTCGTCGCGCACGACATCGTATCCAGGTCGCGGCCGAAATCGAGCGCCAGCGACCAGAACGTGTCGCCTGATTGCACGGTGTAGGTGAAGGAGGCGGGGTTGACGTCGAACGCGCTGCCCTGAGCGACGAACGGCAGGAACACCAAACTGCCCGTGCCCCCGTTCTCGCGAAGCAGGGCCAGGCGTTCATGCGGCGTCAAAGGACGTGGCGTCGATGTGGGCTGTGGAGTCGGGGTCGTAATGACTGGCGAGGGGGGCGCGCCCCAGGCGACGGCCGTGACCGCCAGGGCGAGCAGCACTGCCAGGATCCCAGCCCGCGCTGCGCGTGTCGTCATAAGTGGCGCAATCATACCATTGTCGTAGAAATGACGCAAGCTTTAAAGCCACAGAGGTCACAGAGAACTCAGAGCCGCTCTGAGTTCTCTGTGACCTCTGTGGCCGAGTCGCTACGATCAGTACGTCAGCTTGCCCTTGCCCGTTACGCGATGCCGGAACACGTAGTAGTTCCACGCCTGGTACGCCAGGACGATGGGCACGAAGATTAGCGCCACGATGGTCATCACTCGCAGCGTGTAGGGCGTCGACGACGCGTTCGCCACGGTCAGGCTCCAGTCCGGGTTCAGGCTGGAGACCATCACGCGCGGGAACAGCCCGCGGAAGGTGGTGATGACCGTCAGCGCGATGGTCAGCGCGTTCATCCCGAACGCCCACGCAAAGCGCTTCTGGCTGATGAACCATCCACCGGCCAGGAACGCCACGCCCGCGCCGATGGCGCTGATGCCGGGGTTGATGCCGAGCCGCTGGAAGATGTCTGTGGCGAAATAGGAGGCGACCACAGTCGCTGCGCCGACCACGAGCACCACCGGCCACAGCTTCTTCGCCAGCGCCTCAGCCCGCGCGCGCAGATCGCCCTCGGTCCGCAGCGAGAGGAACACCGCGCCCTGCAGGGTGAACACGCCCAGCCCCGCCAGGCCGCCGAGCAACGCATACGGGTTGAGCAGGTTGAAGAACCCGCCCACGTAGTTCATCTCCGCGTCGATCGGCACCCCGCGCACGATGTTCGCCATCGCCACGCCCCACAGCAGCGCCGGAATCGCGCTGCCAAGGAAGAAGCACCAGTCCCACAGCTTGCGCCACTTCGGGTGCTTGTCCTTGCTGCGGAACTCGAACGAGACGCCGCGCACGATCAGCGCGACCAGCATCAGAAACAGCGCGAGGTAGAACCCGCTGAACAGCGTCGCGTACCAGTTCGGGAACGCCGCAAACATCGCGCCGCCCGCCGTCAGCAGCCAGACCTCGTTGCCGTCCCACCACGGGCCAATCGTGTTCATCATCACCCGGCGCTCGTCGTCGTCCTTCGCCAGGAACAGGTGCAGGATGCCGACGCCGTAGTCAAAGCCTTCCAGGATGAAGAAGCCCGTGAACAGCACGCCGATCAGGATGAACCAGAGCGTATTGAGTTCCATCGTTGCCTCTACCTTTCAGTCATCAGGACGGCCGCAGCAGCAGGCCGGCTTCGTCCGAACCGCCGGGCGTCATGTCGGGCACCCCGTCGTTCGCGATCAGCTCCGTGTCCGCGCGGGCGTACTTCACGAGCAGGAACACGTCCGCCACCATCAGCGCGCCGTACACGAGCGTGAAGCCGAGCAGCGTCGTGAGCACCTGGCCCGCGGGCACGGGCGAAACCCCCTGTTCCAGCCGCAGGAGGCCCCACGCCAGCCACGGGTAGCGCCCCATCTCGGTCAGCAGCCAGCCGGTTGTGTTCGCAAGATACGGCAACGCAATCGCAAACGGGATCAGCGGCAGGACCCACGACGGATGATGCGCACGGTCGCGCAGCGCGCGGATCAGCGCCCACAGCGCAATGGCAAGCATCAGGAAGCCCGCGCCGACCATCGCCCGGAACGACCAGTAGAGGATAAAGATGTTCGGCACGTAGTTGCCCGGCCCGAACTGCGCCTCATACTGCGCCTGCAACTCGTTGATGCCCTGCACCGCGCAGTTCGGCTGGTTGCACGCCAGGATGCTCAACAGCGACGGGATGCGGATCGAGAAGACGTCCCGCAGGTTCCGCGTGTCCCCGATGGTGAAGAGCGACATGGCTGCGCTCTCTTCAGTGTTCCACAGCGCCTCGGCCGCGGCCATCTTCATCGGCTGCACCTGCACCATGTGCTGCGCCTGGCTGTGGCCCGCCATGATGACCAGCGTTGCGCCGATGATGGCCGCAATCGACGCCATCTTGAACGACGTGCGGAAGAAGACCTGGTCGCGTTCCTTGCGCAGCAGGCGGAAGGCCACGATGCCGAGCATGAAGAACGCGCCGGTGCTCAGGCCGGCGAAGAAGACGTGCGGGAACTGCACCCACAGGCTCGAGTTGGTCAGCAGCGCGCCGAAGTCGACCATTTCCGCGCGGCCGTTGCGCAGCGCGTAGCCCACCGGCTGCTGCATCCACGAGTTCGCCGTCAAAATCCACAGCGCCGAGATGTTTGCCGCTATAGCGACCAGCCAGATGGTCACGAGGTGCACCTTTTGCGGCAGGCGGTTCCAGCCGAAGAGCCACATGCCGATGAATGTGGATTCGAGGAAGAACGCCATCAGCGCCTCAATCGCCAGCGGCGCGCCGAAGATGTCGCCGACATAGCGGGAGTACTCCGACCAGTTCATGCCGAACTGGAACTCCTGCACGATGCCGGTGACGACGCCCATCGCGAAGTTGATGAGGAAGAGCTTGCCCCAGAACTTGGTCATGCGCTTCCACGTCTCGTCCTTCGTCACAACCCACATAGTCTGCATGATTGCGACGAGCACCGACAGCCCCAACGTGAGGGGGACAAAGAAGAAGTGGTACACGGTGGTGATTGCGAACTGCCAACGGGCGAGGATCAATGGGTCCATGAACTGTTCTCCTTTTTGCCTGCCAGTTGTTCAAACGTGATCTGGTCGAGATGAAGTCGGATAATGTCTTTGGCGCGACACCATGCCTCATGCACCGAGCAGGCGGACGACAGCGGGCACGTCTCCGGCTCGATGGCGCAGCGGTTCAGCGCAACCGGGCCTTCCATTGCCTCGACCACCTGCAACAGGCTGATGTCGGCGGCCGGGCGGGCGAGCTGGATGCCGCCCTCGGTCCCGCGCGTCGTCTCGATGATGCCCGCCGTCGCCAGCCGCGTCACCACGCGGCGCACGAGCGCCCGCGGGATCAACCGCTCCGCCGCGATCTGCTGCGCGGTCGCGCGCGCCCCTGCCTCCTGCAACGACAGGTGGAGGACGACGCGTGCGGCGTAGTCGGTCTCGCGGCTGATGGTGATCATTCGGCTTTCACGCTGTGAAGTCCGCCCGGGAGGAACAGGGGGCGGCGGGACAAATGAGACGGAACAGGTATCATTGTACACCGTTGCGCAAGATTGTCAATACCTTCACAAGCGGAAAACCTTAAACTTTCGTCGCAAACTGCGCGAACATCGACGAATTGGACAAAGCGATCATTTAAAAAGAGAACTGCGCTCCAGAGAGCGCAGTTCGCCGAATTCGCTGAATTCGTCTGACTCGTGGCCGTCTCGCGTTACTGGCTCGCCGGCTTATACGCAAACGTCCGCACGTACTCCACCGAGGCCCACCGGTCTTCCTCGCTCAACCGATCCTGGTGCGCCGGCATGATGCCCTTGCCCGCGCTCACCGACTGGTAGTACTGCTGCGCGGGATGCTGCGGGATGAAGTCCGCCGTGAACTTGCGCGCCTGCGGGATGACGCCCTCGCCGTTTGCGCCGTGGCAGTTCACGCAGCCCGCGGTCTCGTAGACGGTCTTGCCCTGCGCGATGAAGTCAGCCGGCACGGCGAAGCTCCACAGGGCCCATGTCGCGTTCCAGCGCTCCTCGTCCGACAGCTCGTCCTTGAACGCAGGCATGTTCCCTGCGCCGTTCGTGACGACCGCGAAGAAGTCCACCGGCGCGGCCCCGCGCATGTAGCTCACGTCCGTGAAATCGCGCGATCCCTCAACCTGCCCTTTGCCGTCCGCACCGTGGCAGTTCGCGCACTTCTCCTGGTACACCGTAAGACCGGCGGTCGCGTCAGGCGCGCTCGTCGGGAACACCACGCCCGGCTGCGGCGTATTCTGCGACCCTGGCGCGGGCATGGTGGCCGGGATCAACGTCGGGATGCGCGTGGGCGCCTCGGGCAGCGGCGCGGGCGTGTTGCACGCGGCCAGGATCAGGCCCAGCAGGATCACGCAGAGGGTTGGCAGGATTCTTGTCTTCATAAACTCTTCCTCTCCGTTCGCCATTCTGTTGCGGCGTTGCCAGGCTTCACTGGCTGAATCTCTTCACGTAATTGACGACATCCCAGCGCTCGCGCGGGTTAAGGTTCTCGCGCAGCGGCGGCATCGTGCCATAGCCCTGAGAGACCGTGATGTACAGCGTCCCGTCCGACATGGTCGCGAACCGCGCTTCTGACAGGTTGGCCGGCCTGCGCATCTCCGGCTTCCAGAACTGCGTGATGGGGCCGTCGCCCAGTCCGGTCGCGCCGTGGCACAGCGCGCAGTTCCGTTCGTACAGGATGCGCCCGCGCTCCAGCGAGACATCATCCGCCGGCACCGGATTGTCCGGCACGCCCGCTTTGGGCTCGCTCGGCCCGTCGAACCGCACCGCATCGCCCGGCGCGCTCTTCCGCGGGCCGGTCTGGTGCGAGATGGCGATCTGATCCTCCATGTTGCTCGCCCAGTTGATCTTGATGATGTCGTAAGTAAAGAGCAGGCCGATCAGCGCCGGAACCGCCACAATGGTCAGCGTCATGATAACCCGGCGGAGATATCCAGAAGGTGGGATCATAGCGGCCTCCGCTCCGGCTCATAGATGCGCTCGGCGCCCTTGTCGGCCAGCACCCGCCGCACATCCTCTTCGTAGCGCATGTCGATGTTCGTCATGACGGCAATTCGGCCCTCGTTGACAATCGGATCGTAATACTGCGGCCGTGTCGACGGGAACCCGCACTTCCACAGGAAGTTCAGGAAGGTCCCGAGAATCAGGCCGAGCATGGTCATCTCGTAGAGCGGGATGATCGACGTGGGGATCGACGTGTAGGGCCTGCCGCCGACGCGAATCGCATAGAACCACCACTGCGTGCCATAGGCCAGGAAGAAGCCCACACCAAGGCCGATCAGCGCGCCAATGATGCTTGCCCAGGGGATCCGCTCACGGATGTGCGGCCGGCCGAGCATCTTAGACGAGTGCGGCACGCCCTGCGAAATCTGGATATCCTCTTCGCGGACGCCGACCAGCCGCAGCCCGTCGATGGCTTCCGCAGCCTTCAACACGTCCGTAAAGATGCCGGTGAGCATGATTTTGCGTGGCATGGCGCTCCTCCTACTCCAGCTCCGCGACGGACGTCACCATCGTCTTGCCAATGCGCCGGCGGCTGTGGCTCAACTGCCCCTCCAGCACTTCCCACACCGGAATCAGCGGAATGATCCGGCTGGAGAGCACGTACAGCAGGCAGAACAGCGCCAGCGTGCCGACCGCAATGCTGATTTCCACGGGCCGCGGGCTGTACTCGCCCCAGTTGAACGGCAGCCGTTGCCGTTGCAGGAAGCCCGGGATGATGATGAACCGCTCCATGTACATCCCGACCTGGATGACGAGCGAGATGAAGAACAGCGCAATGGGCGATTGCCGCACCCGCTTGTTCCACAACGTGCCGACCGGGATCAGGATGTTGCAGATCAGCATCAGGTACCAGAACGGCGCCAGCGGGCCGCGCGCTTGCAGCGTGAGCAACTGGTGTCCGACCCATTCGCCGCCGTACCACTCCACGAGGTAGTCGTTGAAGAAGAAGTACGCCCAGGTGAACGAGAAGATGAGCGTGAGCTTCGCCAGCGCCTCGAAGTGCTCCTTGCGCAGGAAGTACTGCAAGTTCATCGTCTTGCGCACCACCAGCAGCACCGCCATGACCGCCGACACGCCGGAGAAGATCGCGCCAACCACAAAGTAGGGGCCGAAGATGCTCGACCGCCACCCCACTTGCTTCGCCATCGCAAAGTCCCAGGACACGATGGTGTGCACCGAGAACATGATCGGGATGATCGCAAAGGCGAAGATGTTGATCGCCTTGTGCAGGTAGTGCCACTCGTACTCCAGCCCGCGCCACCCCAGCGAGAAGAGCTTGTACAGCACGTGCCGCCACCCCTTCGTCCGGTCGCGCGCCATCGCCAGGTCCGGGATCATCGGCAGGTACACGTAGATCGTGCTGCTGATGAGGTACGTCGTGATCGCCAGAAAGTCCCACGACAGCGGCGACTGGAAGTTGTCCCAGAGGAAGCGCTGGTTCGGGATAGGGATCATGTAGTACACCGTCCACGGTCGCCCCAGGTGGATTACCGGGAACAGGAAACCGCAGATCAGCGAGAAGGACGTCATCAGCTCAGCCGCCCGCGTGATGGGCCGCCGAAACTCGGCGTTGAACACGCGCAGGATGGCCGAGATGAACGTGCCCGAGTGGCTGATGCCGATCCAGAACACGAACGTGGCAATGAACACGCCCCAGCCCACCGGCCGGCGGATGCCCGCAATGCCCATGCCCCAGCGCATCATGTAGAACCAGTAGCCGAAGAGCGCGCCCACGACGATGACCAGCAGAATGCCGACGGTCAGCCAGTAGCCCGGGCTGGCCTTCAGCATCGGCCGGAGCATCATCTGGTTCATCTCCTCCTGCGGGATCGGATCCAGCAGGAGGCGCTCCTTCGGGTCATCCTCGTGGGGCCAGACGAAATTGCGCAATCGCGAGAGGTCACCCAGCATCGGACTGTCCTCCCTTCAGATAAATGATCGAGGGATCGGTGCCCAGGTCTTCCAGCACGCGGAAGCCGCGGCGGCTGCGGGCCAGCCTGGCGACCTCACTCTCTTCATCGTAGCGGTCTCCGAAGGTGAAGACCTTCGTCGGGCATGCCTCGACGCACGCGGGGACGACGTCGCCGTCATGCAGATCGCGCCCCTCGGCCGCGGCATTCTGCTCCGCCCGCTTGATGCGCTGCACGCAGAACGTGCACTTCTCCATCACACCACGGTAGCGCACCGTCACGTCGGGGTTGAGCTGCTGTTCGAGCGGCTCCGGGAAGTACGGGTCGAACCAGTTGAACACGCGGACGCTGTACGGGCAGTTGTTGGCGCAGTAGCGGGTGCCAACGCACCGGTTATAAACCTGCCCGTTTAGATTCTCGTCGTCGCTGTGATAGGAGGCGAACACCGGGCAGACCGGCTCGCACGGCGCATGCTGGCAGTGCTGGCACAGCATGGGCAGGAAGCGGGCCTTGATGTCGGGGTATTCGCCGTCCCAGTAGCGTTCGATGCGAATCCAGTGCCGCGCCCGCCCCATGTTGACCTCTTCGGGGCCGACCGTCGGCACGTTGTTCTCGGCATGGCACGCCACGACGCACGCCTGGCAACCGGTGCACCGGTCCAGGTCGATGACCATCGTCCACTTGTGGCTGCCCTCTTTGCTTTCGCTCATAACACGCTCCTAACTCAGCCGGGGAACACTTCATACTGGTTCGCGGCATCAACGCCCACGTTATCCTCAATACGCGGCAGCTTGCGTGTGCGTCCGAGCTTCTCGATCCGCGCCCGGGTGACGCCCCAGGCCAGTTCGCCGTCTGGCGTGGCGACCGGCGCAAGGATGGCGGCCACGTTCGCGCCCTTATTCTGCGCAAAGCGGCCGAACTCGACATGCCCCTGCCCCATCGGGACCGCAATCACGTCCGGCCGGATGGCGGGATAGACGTACACGATGACCGTCATCTCGCCGTTCGGCGTGACCACGCGCACCACGTCGTCCATCGCCACGCCCAGTTCCTTTGCGGTCTCCGGGTTAATCTCCACCCACGTGTCCCACGAGGCCGTCGTCATCGGGTCGGGCGCTTCCTGCAGCCAGGAGGACGCCGCGCTGCTGCCGTTTCCCAGCACCACAGACGGATAGGGGTAGAGCAGGAGCGGGAACTGCTCGGGGTTGCCCTCGAAAGTCGGCGGAGCGACCGTCAGCCCGGAAGGCAGCGCCGGCGCGGCGGTCGGGAAAGCGGGCGCCTCGTTCGTCGGCCACCAGCCGCCGAACTGCCGCCACCCCGCCCAGATCGTGTCGCCGTTGGCCGTGTTGAACGGCGCATCCTGCCGCCCCAGCTTCGCCAGTTGCGTCTTCACGAACTCGACCGTGTTCGGCTGCGGGAGCGCGGTGGCCGCCGCGCCACCAACGGCCTGCGCCAGCGCGAGGAACACGTCGGAAGTCGCCCGCGTGTCGCCCAGCGGCGGCGTCACCGGCTGCTGGCTCGTCAGCATGGGCCGGTCGGTCGTCGGGTTCACCACCTGGTAGCCCCAGCTTTCCAGGTAGTTGTGATCGGGGAGAATGACGTTCGCCAGCAGGCTCGTCTCGTCGACCTCCGAGCTAAACGACACGACATACGGCACTTTCGCCAGCGCCTCCACGAAGCGGCTGTCGATCGGCAGCTCGTGCCGCGGGTTGCCGTGAATCATCATCACGTCGATCCCGCCGGTCAGCATCGTGTCGATGAGCGCCTGCACGTCCGAGTAGGAGGCCGCGCGCGTCGCGCCGAACGCCGGATCGGGCGGGGTCGGGGTGAGGGTGAACGCGCTGCCCTGCTCGCCGAGATGTCCGGCCAGGGCGTTGAGCGCGAGGATCGCGGTCATGGCCTGCGGCCCGTTCGTCTGGTTTGCCACCGTGCCGCCCGGGATCGCCGTCGGGCGGGCGTAGCTGCCGAAGATGCGCGCGAGCTTAATCAGCCGCTCCTCCGACACGCCGCTCAGCGACGCCGCGGTTGCCACATCGCCCGCGCTGAACAGGCCGGCCACCGGGCTGTTCGCCGCATTGCCGATGCCCTCGTCGACCATCACGCGGCCGATAGCCAGCGCAACCAGCCCTTCCGTGCCGGGCAGGATCGGCACCCACTCGTCCGCCGCGGCGCCCGTGGCCGACATGCGCGGCTCGAACTGCACGAGGTAGCCGCGCTTGCCGAGCGTGTTCCCGCGCATCTCACCGTACGAGCGGTTGTAGGCGACCATCGACAACCCGCCGTCCACCAGCGGCCCGCCGAACGAGAAGACCACGTCGCTCGTGGAGAGGTGGAAGAACGGCAGCGCCTGCCCGTCCTGCGCCGCGCCGAAGTACTGCGTCATCAGGCGGGCCAGTGAACCGCGTCCGCCGAATGCCGACTCGGTGTCGTAGAAGATCGGGGCCTGCCCGCCGATGGCCTGCATAAACGGCGTGACGATGGCGGCCAGCCCGTCGTTGATCTGGCTGGCATAGAAGGCCACTGCGCCCGGCCGCGCGGACTGAATGCGCTGCGCCAGCTCGGCCAGCGCATCCGGCCACTGGATCGGCGTCGCCTTGAGGCCGTAACGCTGCGCAAACGGGTCAGTGGAGCCGCCGCCTGCGCCGCGCGCCTCGTTGCGGACCGCGTTCCGCAGCCGGTCGGGGTTGTACAGGTATTGAAGCCCCGCCTGCGCCCGCGCGCACGTCTTGCCCGCATTGAGCGGGTGCAGCGGGTTGCCTTCGATCTTGCGCGCGCGGCCGTTGCTCACACGGACGAGGATGCCGCAGCCGCCCGAGCACATGCGACAGGCGGTCGCATAGTAGATGCTCTCGCCCGGCAGCGCCTCCTCCGGCGGAATCACCCACGGCTCAAGCTTCTCGCTGTGCTGCAGGTTGATCGTGCAGCCGCTCACTGCCACCGCCGTGCCGGTCAACGCGCTCAGTTGGATGAACTGTCGACGTGATATGTTTTTCGTCATAGCGTTACCCTTTAGTAGTGGCACGTGATGCAGTCGGTCAGCCGTGCCGCGCGTTCGGCAGGTTGCTGCGCGCGGTGGCAGGTGACGCAGAAGCCCATGTTCAGGTTGTACGGCTGGGCGTAATCCATCTGCGACACATTGCCGTGGCAGGTTTCGCACGCCATGCCGCTCGCGACGTGCGGGCGGTGCTTGAACTGGACGAAGTCCGGCTGATCGTTGACCTGAACCCACTGCACCGGCCGCTTCTCGTCCCAGTACTTGATTAGTTGGTCGATGTCGGGCTGGTCCGCCGGGTCCTTGGGGTTGACGTTCAGATGGCAGCCCATGCACTTGTTCAGCGACGGCAGCCCGGCCACGTCACCTCGGTTCGCGCCGGCATGGCAGAAGAGGCAGTTGGCCCCGGCTGCGATGTGCTGGCGGTGACGGTAGACCAGCGGCTGAGGCGGCGCGGCGAAGGCGCGCGAGAGGAAGAACACGCCTCCGACGACGAGGACTCCCAGTAGCACCAGGACGGCGCCGATGGCGGCTGCCAGCCTCGGATGCTGCCGGATCAGTGATAGGATCATACTCACGCTCCAGTCT
>CAZPTI010000163.1:0-916 GCA_964588925.1 uncultured Anaerolineales bacterium
CCCCGCGGCGAGTTGCGATCACAATGTGGAACGGCGGGCCAGTGATCGGCAGCTTGGGCGAGGAATTGCTGCGTGAGCTAGGCGCAAGTCGCAGCCCGACCGGGCTGGACTACTGGCAGGGGAGGTAATTCGACTTATTGACTTTGCTCCTTATCTGTGGTATAAGCTCCTTACTTTCTATGGAATGTAAGGAGATAGTATGAGCATTGCTACTATGACATCGAAAGGGCAAGTCACAGTTCCTACAAGCGTGCGCGAGGCATTCAACCTCAATGCGGGGGACAAGCTGCTCTTTGTTCCCGAGGGAAACCGTATCGTTGTTATCCCGATCCGTAAAAGGCCAATTTCCGACTTCTACGGAATATTTGCTTCAGACCAACCTCTTCCCGACATGGCCGAGTTGCGCCGACAGATGCATGAATACTATGCTGCCAAGGATCAAGAGGTGATAAATCAGTCATGATCGCATACGTGGATACAAATATCATCCTCCGTTTCTTGTTGAGGGATCATCCAGATATGTCGCCGCGGACGCTCCAACTCATGCAGTCGCTGGAGAGCGGTGACGTCACTCTGCGAGTTGACGAGGTGACGGTCGCGGAAGTAGTTTGGGTGCTGGGCGCGCAACTAAAGGTCGTGAGGGAACGAGTTGTCAGTGAGTTGCTTGATTTCCTGTCGCGCGATGGGATCGTGGTTGAAGAAACCGTGCTGGCGGCGCTGATGCTCTATAACGCGCTGCGAATAGACTTTGTTGATGCCCTGCTTGCCACTCGCTTGCAGAAGGAGGGCATTCCGCGCGTCTTTAGCTTCGACAAGCACTTCGACCGCATCCCCGGCATTCAGCGGCTGGAGCCGGGCGTAATGGCCTGATCAGGAGTTGTAGAGCAGGGCACCGGTGGCTTGGTCGATTTGCGTG
>CAZPTI010000163.1:926-11070 GCA_964588925.1 uncultured Anaerolineales bacterium
TTCAAATAGCGCTATTTTGCTTGCGCAGAAATGGCCCAAAACTTTAATTGCCCCCCCCCCCCCCCGTGTTTTTGCAACAATCATCGCGTTAGCCGTCCTGATCGCTATTCCTGCACCCCTATCCCGCGCTGACTCGCCCACCTACACCCCCGCCACCTTCTCCTGCGACAACGTCACCCAAGTTCCGAAAAGCGAGTGCGAAGCGCTGGTCGCGCTGTACAACAGCACGAATGGGCCGGGGTGGAAGAACAACACTGGCTGGTTGCAGACGAATACACCGTGCAGTTGGTATGGCGTTGAGGCTTGCCGGTCAGGACGAATAGGATGGCTTAACCTAACAAACAACGGACTATATGGCACTATTCCGTCTGAACTGGGAGAACTGGCCAGTCTGTCGTGGCTTGAGCTAAATGACAATCGCCTTGGCGGTCCAATTCCGTCCGAGTTGGGCAAGTTGAATGGTCTGCTTTATCTCTTTTTGGATAACAACGAGATTGAGGGGCCCATCCCTCCAGAACTTGGCAGACCTCGCAATCTGATCCGTATATACCTTCGAAATAACAGGATTACAGGTCGAATTCCACCCGAGTTGGGTAATCTGAGTCAACTCGATCTTCTCTTGCTGTCAAACAACCAGCTAACCGGTTCGATTCCGTCTGAGCTTGGCCGCCTTTCGAAACTCGAGTACTTTGACCTAGACAATAATGACCTTACGGGACCCATTCCGCAAGCGTTAGGGTCGCTTGCAAAGCTAGAGACTCTCCACTTAAGCAATAACCGCATAAGCGGAGTAATCCCATCAGAACTTGGCAACCTGACTAACCTCAAAGAGCTTGATCTGTATCGTAACCAATTAACAGGCTCAATACCGCCACAACTCGGTGGTTTGACGAACCTACGCAAGCTCGTCTTGTTTGAAAACCAGTTGGCGGGGCCAATTCCGCCGGAGTTAGGCAATCTCACCAGCTTGGCCTATCTCTATCTAAACGTTAACAAGCTAAGCGGGCCCGTCCCTTCCGCACTAACTGCGTTGCCCTTAGCGCGGTTCTTCTTCTATGAAAACGATCTTTGTGAGCCGGATGATATCGAGTTTCAAACTTGGCTTGACGGGATGGAGTGGGCGTGGGGAACCGACATCACCTGTGGTGCGCAAACCGTTACCGGGCTTGTCTGGAACGACGCGAACCGCAACGGCGCGCAGGACGCGGGCGAAGCCGGTCTCACTGGCGCAACCGTCACGCTTACGCAGGCACATACTGCCGCATCGATAGATGGGGCAGGCCGCCGCGTCTTCACCGACAAAGATGGCCGCTACCGCTTCGACTACGTGGCGACCGGCCCACACGCCATCGCGGTCGCCAAACCAGGCTACTTCCTGACCGGCCCCGACCCGGTGCAGATCACCGTCCCCGCATCAGGCGAGTTCACCGTCCCGCCCATCGGCATCAGTTGGGCTCCGACCCATATCTATCTTCCGATGAGTCGTCGATAGGTGACAGCGGAGGTTCAGACGGGAGTTCTGCCTGCGCCATTTGGCGGCGCGCCTCATCTATATCGGCTGCAAACGCTTCTGCCTCTTCTGGAGTTAAGCGCGGCAGCGTTTCCAGAAGCGCGGCCAGTTCGCTGAGGCGCAGTCCAACGGGCGCAGTTTTAGTCTCTTTATCAGGGCGCTTCATGACCTGTCTACTCCTGCCCCAATTGTATCAGAATTGGTCACGGGGTGGACAGGTCGCGGCGGTCGGAGAAACGAAGACGGATGAGCGGCTTCGAAACGCTGCTCATCCGTCTTCGTTGCATCCAGTATGGCGGTCCGCTACAACCCGCGCTCCCCACGCACATACGGCAACCCCAGCGCGGCCGGCGCGCCGATCCGCTTCTTCATCGCCTCCCGCGAGCCGATCACCAGGATAATGATGATGAGCGCGTACGGCACCATCTGCAGGAAGAAGCTCAGGTTCGGCCGGTAGTAGATCGGGTTTTGCAGGCCGAAGATTGTCTGCGGGATTTGCAGGTCGAGGATCAGGCGGCGCAGCGCGGCGAACGCGTATGAACCGGCCGCGGCGCGCCACGGATTCCACTGCGCAAAGATCACCAGGCCGACCGCAATCCAGCCCAGGCCGCCCGTCGTCAGGTCGCTGAACCAACCCGGCGACACCGCCAGCGAGATATTCGCGCCCGCCAGCCCGGCCATCATACCGCCGATGATGACGTACAGGTAGCGCGTCCGCGCGACGTTGATGCCGAGCGCATCCGCCGCGGCGGGATACTCGCCCACCGCGCGCAGGTGCAGGCCGGGCCGCGTCCGGTTGATGTAGAACCACACCGCGGGCGTCAGCACGTAGCCGACGTAGACCAGCGGGCTGTGGTTCGTGAACAGGATCGGGCCGAGGATCGGGATCGACGCCAGTCCGGGGACCGTGATCAGCGGCAGCACCGCGGTCGCGCCCGCCTTGCTCAACCCCTCGCCCAGCACCATCGCTAACCCGATGCCGACGAAGTTAACCGCAAGGCCGCTTACCACCTGGTCGGCCTGGAAGTTAACCGTGATGATCGCGTGCAGCAGCGCCAGCATCCCGCCCGCGACCGCCGCATACAGCAGCCCCAGCCACGGATTGCCCGTCGCAACGGCCGTCTTGAACGCGAACATCGCGCCCAGCAGCATCATGCCCTCGATGCCCAGGTTCATCACGCCCGACCGCTCGGCCAGGATTTCGCCGAGGGTCGCGAACAGGAGCACCGTGCCTGTGATGATCCCGGCTTGCAGGATAATAACCCAGTTCAGCATCGCCTACCTCCGCACAACCCGCACGCGATAGCGCAGCAGCACATCGCTGGCGATCACGCAGAACAGGATGATGCCCTGCAACATGCGCGGCACGCCGGACGGCTGGATTTCGCGGCCGGCCTGGAGCAGGCCGCCGAAGAGGATGGAGACGAGCACCACGGCAAACGGGTTAAGCTTCGCCAGCCACGCGATGATGATGCCCGTAAACCCGTAGCCGGGCGAGATGGCGCTTTGCAACCTGTGCAC
Source organism: uncultured Anaerolineales bacterium (assembly GCA_964588925.1). Lineage (GTDB taxonomy): Bacteria > Chloroflexota > Anaerolineae > CG2-30-64-16 > CG2-30-64-16 > JALOOB01. The sequence goes on from CAZPTI010000163.1 coordinate 3,958, forward strand.
CACGCCCGTAATCTCGGACATGCCCGCCAACCCGGCCAGGCCGCCGGAGACCATCATCGTCAGCACGACATTGCGCACGATGTTGACGCCCGCATAGGTCGCCGCGCGGGGGTTGTCGCCGATCAGCCGCAGTTCGTAGCCCCACTTGCTGCGGAAGATGATGAACCAGACGACCACCGCGGCCACCAGCCCGAACACGATGCCCAGATGCAGCGTCAGCCCCGCAAACGGCTTGAACACGCTGGCGTAGTCGGTCATCCGCGGCAGCCAGGCATTCTTCGGGAACTGCTTCGACATCTGGAACCCGGCCTCGCTCCATGCGCCGAACACCCAGAACTGAATCCAGAGCAGCGCGATGTAGTTCATCATCAGCGTCGTGATGATTTCGTTGACCTTGAAGCGGGCCCGCAGGTAGCCGGGGATGAACGCCCACACCGCGCCGCACGCGAACCCGGCGAGGGCCATCGTCAACAGCATCAGCCACTTGGGCGTGGACGCCGACAGCACCGGCGCCAGCACGATCGCGCTCGCGCCCCACGCGCCCAGCAGGAACTGCCCCTCCGCGCCGATGTTCCACAGCCGCATACGGAAGGCCAGCGCGCATGCCAGGCCGATGAGGATGAGCGGCGTCGCGCGCACCAGCGTGTCGTTGAACTGCCCCACGCTCCCGAACGCGGCCTTCACGATATAGCGGTAGGACGCCCACGGATGCCCGCCGGCGGCGTAGATCACGATGCCGCCCAGGATCAGCGCGACGATCACCGCGCCGATGGAGGTGGCAACCGGCAACCACTTCGGGGTGTGGAGCCGCCGCTCGGTGCGGAGCGAAAAAGGCAGGCGGAAGCCGCTGCTCGGCTGGACCGTATCACTGGCGGCCATGATTCCCTCCTGCGGCGTGGCTTTCGGCGACCGGCGCGTCCTGATGCGTCCCGTGCCGCGTGCCGGCCATCATCAGGCCGATCTCGGTCAGGGTCGCTTCGGCGGCCGTCAGCTCGCCCATGTTCTGGCCCTCGTAAATGCCGATAATGCGGTCAGACAGCGTCATGACCTCTTCGAGTTCCTCGGAGATCAGCAGGATCGCCGTCCCCCGGCTGCGCTCCGCCAGCAGGTGCCGCTGCACCGCTTCGATGGCGCCCACATCCAGGCCGCGCGTCGGCTGGCAGGCGATGATGAGCTTCGGTTGCGTGCCAATCTCTCGCGCGAGGATCGCCTTTTGCAGGTTGCCGCCGGAGAGGAGCCGCGCCTGCACATCCACATTGGGCGCGGCGATGTCGAAGGACTTCTTGGTCTCTGAGGCTTGCTCCCGAATCACAGACCGATTCAGTGACCAGCCGCGCGAGACGGGAGAGGCCTTGTAGCTTTTCATGATCAGGTTTTCGGCCAGGCTCAGGCCGGGAGACGAACCCACGCCCGTTCGGTCTTCGGGTACGTGCGCCACCTGCCGCCGGATCGCCGCGGCCGGCTCTTTGTTCGCCAGGTCTTCGCCGTTGATCAGCACCTTGCCGCACGTCAGTTTGCGCAAGCCGGTGATAACCTGCGCCAGCTCGCTCTGCCCGTTGCCCGCCACGCCCGCGACGCCGACGATCTCGCCCTCGCGCACCTGCATGCTGAACTCGCGCAGCGCGGGCAGCCCGCGGTCGTTCTCCGCGCAGATGCCTTGCAGGTCGAGCACGACCTTGCCGGGCTGCCGCGCTTCCTTCTCGATGGTGAAGATGACTTCGCGGCCGACCATCAGTTGCGCCAGCGTCGTCTTGGTCGCGCCCTTAGCCGTGACGCCCGCGGCCGTCACCTTGCCGTGGCGGAGCACGGTCACGCGGTTGGCAATCGCGCGCACCTCGTCGAGCTTGTGGCTGATGAACACAATGGAGTGCCCGCGCTGGAGCATCGAGCGGAGCGTGACGAACAGCTCGTCAACTTCTTGCGGCGTGAGCACGGCGGTTGGCTCGTCCATGATCAGCACGCGCGCGCCGCGATAGAGCATCTTGAGCACTTCGACGCGCTGCTGCTCACCGACGGAGAGCTGCCAGATTTTCGCTTTCGGATCGACTTTGAGGCCGTACTGCTCCTGCAGGCCGAGCACCTTCTTTTCCAGTTCGGCCATCGGAAGCAGGAAGCGGGGGTCCGTGAGTCCCAGGATGATGTTCTCAGTGACCGTTTGCGACGGCACGAGCATGAAGTGCTGGTGAACCATGCCGATCCCCGCGGCAATGGCGTCGCGCGGGGAACTGAGGTTGACGCGTTTGCCGTAGACGTAAATCTCGCCTTCTTCAGGCTTGTACATCCCGGCGAGCACGTTCATCAACGTGCTCTTGCCCGCGCCGTTTTCGCCCAGCAAGGCATGGACTTCGCCTTCATAGAGATCGAAATCAACGTGGTCGTTCGCCAGGACTCCCGGGAAACGTTTGACGATGCCCCGCATTTGAACTGCCAATGGGGTGTCTGGCATGGGGAACCTCTAATTCTAGTGTGGGATAGAAAGAAACCGGGTTTCGTCGCAGAAACCCGGTTTCTCGTTCAGCCGCAGTTTACTGCTTCGGCAGCTCGGCGGTCACGCCCTCAGCCCACCAGTACATGCAGTACTTGCAGGCCAGGCCCTCGGCGCCGGGCGGGAACTGGTCGAGGTCGGCCTGCACCATCTTCTCGCCGGCCGGCACCACGATGTTGCCCTTGTTGTCCTTGATCGGGCCGGCGAAGACGTCGAAGCGCGTGAATTCGCCCTTCAGCATCTTGGCAAGCGTATCCTTGACCATCTGCATGTCCTCAGCCGGGAGGTCCTGCATGCCCTTGGTGAGCTGCTGGCCTTCCATCAGGCCAAACAGACCCAGCGCGCCGCTGTCCGCATCGAAGTAGTGGAAGCCGGGCTTATAGGTCTTGGCAATGACCTCTTCTGTGATCTTCGCGTAGACCTTACCCCAGTCCCAGTAGATGGTGGTGAGGCAGCGTTCGACCTTGCAGGAACCGATCCAGTCATAAGTGATGCCCCACTTGCCCTTGGCCTGCGCGACGTCAGCCGGGGCCGGGGTGTCCGCGCCGGTGAAGACCACCTGCGCGCCCGCATCGAACAGGGAGGCCGCGGCTTCCTTCTCAAGGACCGGATCGTGCCAGGAGTTGATCCAGCGCACGTCCATCGTGCAGTCCGGGCAGGTCTTGCGCATGCCGAGCGCAAACGCGTTGCCCAGGCGCAGTTCTTCGGGGATCGGGAAGGTGGCGATATACCCTGTCTTCGGGTTGCCGTCGACCTTGGCGCGGGAACCCGCAATCATGCCGGCGAGGTACTTCATGTTCTCCATCGCGCCGAACAGGTTGCCGAAGTTCTTGTTGTTGGTCTTGAAGCCCGACACGTGGATGAACGTGATGTCGGGGAATTCTTCGGCCACCGCCAGCGTCGGGTCCATGAAGCCGAAGGAGGTGGTGAAGATCAGGTCGAAGCCCTTGCGCGCCAGGCCGCGAATGGCCTGCTCGGCTTCCGCGCCTTCCGGCACGTTTTCGACGTAGGCGACGTGCGTGTTGGGCACGGTCTTCTCGATGTACATCAGGCCGTCGTAATGCGACTGGCTCCAGCCGCCGTCGTCGTGCGGGCCGATGAGGATCGCGCCGACGTTAAACTTGCCTTCTTGCACATCCGGGATCTGCAACCCGGCCTTTTCGGCCGGCGCGGGGGCGGCAGCGGTCGGCTGCTCAGCCGGTTTTTCGGCCGCAGGCGCTGTCGTGGGCGAGGTCCCCTGGGCGGGAGACGTGACCGGCGTCGCGCAGGCGGTGGCGATCATGGCGATCACCACCAGCAGAGCGAGAGCGCCCCAATACTGCTTGCGCATGGAGACTCCTCCTTAAGAGTGTGTGGTGTGTAATGGATGCCCGTAAAGAGAGTGGACGCGCACGAGGGGTGCGACGCCCATGTCGCATAACACGATTGTAGCGTGTCCTTGCCCTGCGGTCAAATGACTCGCGTCATAATGCGTGGCGTTTGCCAACATGTTATAATCGCGCAACCCTCATGCGGGAGGCATCTGTCATGTCCGAACTCAACAACCTCGTGCGCGTCGCGCGCGGCGATGCGCCGGCCGATCTGGTTCTGAAGAACGCGAAGCTGGTCAACGTCTACTCCGGCGAGATTTACCCTGCGGACGTCGCCGTTTACGGCGCGCGCATCGCGGGCATCGGGAGCGGTTACAAGGGCGCGCAGGAAATCGACCTGAAGGGCAGCTACCTCGCGCCCGGCCTGATTGACGGCCACGTGCACATCGAGAGCGCGATGGTCGGCGTGCGCCAGTTCGCCGCCGCGGTTGTCCCGCGCGGCGTGACTTCGGTCATCGCCGACCCCCACGAAATCACCAACGTCCTGGGCCTCGACGGCATCCGCTACATGTTCGACCAGGCGAAGTACGGCCGGCTGAGCATGTTTGTCATGGTGCCGTCGTGCGTCCCCGCGACCCACATGGCGACTGCGGGCGCCTATCTCGAAGCGAAGGACATCGCCTCCTTGCAGGGCGACCCGTGGGTGCTCGGCCTCGGCGAGATGATGAACTATCCCGGCGTGGTCAACGAGGATCAGGGCACGCTCGACAAGATCGACGCGTTCCGCACGCGCGTGCTCGACGGCCATGCGCCGGGGCTAACCGGGCAGGCGCTCAACGCCTATGCCGCCGCGGGGATCGGGTCGGATCACGAATGCACGACCGTCGACGAGGCGCTCGAAAAGCTGCGCCTTGGCATGTACATCCTGATTCGCGAGGCCACCGGCGCGCACAACCTCGCCGTGCTGCTGCCGATGATCACGCCCGACAACGCCCGGCGCATCTGCTTCTGCACCGACGACCGCCACCCGGCAGACCTGCTCGACCAGGGCAGCGTCGATTACCTCGTCCGCTGTGCCATTCGCTCCGGCGTCGACATGGTCACAGCCATTCGCATGGCGACCCTTAACACGGCGGAGTGGTTCCGCATGTACGATCGCGGCGGCATCCGCCCCGGCAACCGCGCGGACCTGATCGTGTTCGACGATCCGCAGGAGTTCGACGTGCGCCTCGTCGTGCGCGGGGGCCAGATCGCGGCGGAGGACGGCAAGATCGTCCCGCTGGACGTGCCGGAACGCCCATCGTATCTGCGCGGTTCGATGAACATCAACTGGCATACGGTCAACTTCACCATCCCGGCCGAGGGCCGCCGCGCGCGCGTTATCGGCGCGATCCCCGATTCGCTCATCACCGAGAAGCGCGTTTTGGAGATCCCGTCCCAGTCTGGCGTGGCGATGCCCGACTACGAGCAGGATATTGTCAAGATGGCCGTGCTCGAGCGCCATATGGCAACCGGGCAGATGGGCAAGGGGTTCGTGCAGGGGCTGGGCATCCGCCGCGGGGCGATCGCGTCGACCATCGCGCACGACCATCACAATCTTGTCGTTGCGGGTGTCGATAACGTCTCGCTCACCACCGCGGCCGGCGCGGTGGCCGACATGGGCGGCGGGCTGGCCGTGGTGGACGGCGTGCGCATCCTCGCGCGCGTGCCACTGCCGGTGGCCGGCCTCATGTCGAATAAGCCAATCACCGAAGTGCGCAAGCAGCTCGACGAAGCGACCAACGCGGCGCGCAGCCTCGGCTCGCAGATGACCGACCCCTTCATGTGCCTCAGCTTCCTCGCGCTGGAGGTCATCCCGCATCTGAAGCTGACCGATCAGGGGTTGGTCGACGTGGATGAGTTCAAGCTGGTCCCGCTCTGGGTGGATTGAGCCTGGACTTTAGCAGGATTACAGGATTTGGCGGATTGACAGGATTTTGAGAATGAGCATCCTGTCAATCCGCCAAATCCTGTAATCCTGCTGTCTATCCGTACAGTTCCGGGCGTGACTCGTTTTCGACCGCAACAGGTTGCCCCGTCTTCAGTGATCTGACGCACGCGTCGGTAATGCGCAAAGCCATGTAACCGTCCCACGCGCTTGCGCCGGAGAAGGGTTTGCCCGTCCTGACCGAACGCACCCAGTCGCGCAGCTCCAATACATACGCGTCCTGGAAACGCTCCAGCCAGTCAAACGGCACGGCGGCGCCGCGCGCTCTTGCATGTCGCATCACCGCGTAGTCCGGTTGCCCCGTCACCGCGGTCCCGCGCTCGCACACGACCTCCGCCGTTACCTCGTACCCGTACTCCGCCGCCGCGAACACTTCCACCGTCGCCAGGCAATCTCCAGTCAGCCGCAGTTGGAGCAAAATCAAGTCTTGCGTCTCCGCGCTGAACGCCGCGCGCGACCGCACCCCCTGCGCGAACACCTCGACCACCTCCTGCCCTAGCAGCCATCGCGCCGCGTCCACATCGTGCCCGGCTGAGTTGGTGATGATTATCTCGCCCCGTGAGTCATACGGGATGCTCGTATTCCGGTGCGTTCCCTTATACAGGATCGCGCGGCCCAACCGCTCCGACTGTACCGCATCGCGCACCGCGGCGTGATACGGGTCAAACCTGCGCATCAGCCCTACCGAAACAAGCCGCCGACCGATCCGCTGCTCCGCCTCCACGCCCGCCCGCGCGTCCTCCAGCCGCGTCGCAAGCGGCTTTTCGCACAGCACCGGCTTTTCGCGGCGCAGGCACTCCAGCGTTAGCCCCGCGTGCGAGTCATCGGGCGAAGCGATAATGACCGCATCCACTTCAGGCGAGTCGATCAACTCAAGCGGGCTGTCGCACGTCCGCGCCGCGTCGCATTGCCGGGCAGCATGCCGCGCGCGTTCGCGATCAATGTCATACACCGCGGCGACCTGCGCGCCGCCCACGCGCTCGACGAGGTTCACCGCGTGCCGCGTGCCCATCCCGCCCGCGCCGATCAGGCCGACTGAGATCATCCGCTCGTTCATCAGATCCTCTCGTAAACAGACCCGACGGGTTTCGACCGTCACGAAGTGACGCACCCGTCGGGTCTCGCGTTCGCTAATCAACACCCGTCGGGTTTCGGAGAACCCGACGGGTGTGTCCATCCTTACTTCGCCATGAAGTTCGCGACGTTGTCCTTGGAGACGACCTCGACACCCGTGTTAACGAAAGCCTCAACCGCCTCGCCGCGCGCGGCCTTGGCCGCGGTGAGCGTGCCGAGTTCGCCGATCTTGGTCGGGAACTGCGCGACGGAACCGG
>CAZPTI010000164.1:0-3536 GCA_964588925.1 uncultured Anaerolineales bacterium
TATGTAGCGCAACGCGGCGTTTTAAGCGGAACCAACCGGAACAACAGTCTCAGGCTGCACCTACCGGAAAAGGGTGCCGTTCAAGATTTCGCGTTGAGGAAGGCGCTTGGACCGCGATCTTCGCGCTTCGCGTCGCCCGCAGGCGCTCCTTCGGGGTCCAGACACCCACCAGCGCAAAACTTGAACGGCGCCCGCAATTTCGCGCAAGATTGACAATAAAGGCCGCCTCCCCTAAAATGACCTTCCGCCTGCATGCGGCCTCACTTGCGGCTTCGCCGCGTGTCAACATCCACCCAGGAGCAACCTGTGACTTTCCGGCGCAACTGGCCCCTTTATCTCGGCGTGTTTCTCGTCTCCGGCAGCACCACGATGCTCGAAATCGCGCTCACCCGCGTCTTCAGCGTCTCGCTGTGGTATCAGTTCGGCTTCATGATCATTTCGACCGCGCTGCTCGGCTTCGGCGCCAGCGGCACGTATCTTGCGGTCAAGAAGGGCGCACTCACCGGCGACATCCGCCTCAAGCTTGCGCGCAGCGCCGTGCTGTACAGCATCTCCATCCTCGTCGCGTTCGCTCTCATGACGCGCATCCCGATGGACCCGCTCAAGCCGGTCGCGCCCGGCACGGCCAACCCGACCGCCGCCACCGTCGAGCTCATCGCCTGGATGCTCGTCTATTACGCCATCATCATCGTCCCGTTCTTCTTCGCCGGCCTGACCATCGGCGCCGCGCTCTCCGCCTGGGCGAAGGAGATCGGCCCGCTCTACTTCGCCGACCTGCTCGGCGCCGGGCTCGGCGCGCTGACCATCGTGCTGGCGCTATATGCCCTGCCCGGACAGGGCGCGGTCATGCTGGCAGCGGTAGGATCGGCCCTCGGCGCGCTGGCGTTCAGCCTCGCGCGCCGGCGTTCGGCAGCGGGAGATGCGGCATCCGCACCCCCGATTCGGGGACAGCGCCTCCTGTCGCCGCCGGCGCTCGGCCTGTATACGCTGCTGCTGGTCGTGTTGCTGCCCTTTGCGGCCAACATCTTCACCCTGTACATCCCGCCGTCGAAGCCGCTCAGCATCGCCTATGACAAGCAGACCTACCCCGACATCCAGCTTGAATACACCGGCTGGACCCCTTTCAGCCGCATTGACGTGATGTGGCAGCCGGGCATGAAGGGCCAGGCGTGGGGCCTGAGCGGCGCGTACCAGGGCGAGTTGCCTGAGCAGAAGTTCATCTCCATCGACGCCGCGGCCATGACCGCCATCAACCAGTGGGACGGCGACAAGGCGAAGCTGGACTGGGTCAACGCCCTCCCCTCCAGCCTCGTCTACCGCCTGACGGAGAATCCGAACGTGCTGTTGATCGGGCCGGGCGGCGGCGTAGACGTGCTGGTCGCCTGGGCCAACAACGCGCGGAAGGTCACGGCCGCGGAGATCAATCCTCTCATCGTCGACATCATGCGGACGAAGTACCGCGAGTACTCCGGCGGACTCTATTCCGACATCCCGGAGATCGACATCCAGGTCGCTGAGGGCCGCAACTTCGTCGCGCGCTCTCGTGAGAAGTACGACGTGATCCAGTTCTCGCAGGTGGACACGTGGGCCGCGGCCGCGGCCGGCGCGTACAGCCTCACCGAGAACTACCTTTATACAACCGACGCGTACAGCGAGTATCTCAATCACCTTAACGATAACGGCATGCTCGCCATCGGCCGCTGGCACTTCGAGCCGCCGGGGCAGGCCCTTCGCCTCGTCACCATCGGCAGCGAGGCGCTCCGGCGCATCGGCGTGACCGATCCCGCGCAGCACTTCCTCGTTGTGCGCGCGGGCGACACGGCCAACATGTTTATGAAGAAGTCGCCGTACACCGCGGAGGAGATCGCGAAGATTCGCGCGGCGACCGAGCCGCTCCAGTTCACCGTGCTCTATGCGCCCGACATGCTCGGCCAAACGGACAACCACTTCGTCGACTTCTTCAACGCGCCGGACAAAGAGGCGTTCTACGCCCTCTATCCGCTCGACGTCAGCCCGACCAGCGACGACCGCCCCTTCTTCTTCGAGTATTACGGCTGGACCAACTTCGGCACCTTCCGCAGCGGCAAGCTCACGCTGACCATCCTGCTGATTCAGGCCGCGGTCCTCTCGCTGGCGCTGATCCTCTGGCCGCTGTGGCGCTTCCGCAAGGGCAACGTCAGCACGTTCGGCACCCGCCGCTTCATCATCTACTTCGCGGCCCTCGGCATCGGGTTCATCCTGGTCGAGATCAGCCTGATGCAGCAGTTCATCCTGTTCCTCGGCCACCCGACCTTCGCGCTCTCGGTCGTGCTGTTCGCCATCCTGACCTTCTCCGGCGTCGGCAGCTTCCTCACCGGCAAGCTGGCGCCGCTCGGAACGGATACCCGCCGCATCATCCGCTTCGCCATTCCGGGGATCGCGGCGCTGGCCCTGGTCTACATGTTCCTGCTGCCGCCGCTGTTCCGCTCCGCGCTCGGCTGGGATCTCATCCCGCGCATCCTGTTGAGCGTCGTCCTGCTGGCGCCGCTCGGCCTGCTGATGGGCATGCCCTTCCCGCTCGGCATGCGCTTCGTGGCCGCGACAAACGAGAACCTTGTGCCGTGGGCGTGGGCGGTCAACGGCTGCGCATCCGTCATCGGCTCGATCCTGTCGGTGATGCTGGCGCAGTCGTTCGGGTTCACCGTTGTGCTCGGCATCGCACTTGTCGTGTACCTGACCGGCCTGCTGGCCGTGATGACGCTGCGCACCAGCCCGCAGACGTTCGCAGCCGCGTCACCAGCCTGATCAAAACTCAGCGCGTAACGCAACTCGCTAAAGTGCGTTGTAATCAAGGAGAACGCCACATGGCAGACGACTCGACCGGCAAGCAGGAAACGTGGATCGAAGTGGAGGCGGACGGGCCGTACATCGTTCACGGCCCCATCGCGTTCGTCCGCAAGGTGCAGGTAGTCTCCGAGCACGGCGAGCCGCTGACGTGGCGCAAGGACGTCGTCATCGCCACAGGCGACACGTACGAGCTGTGCCGCTGCGGCGAGTCGACTACGTGGCCCTTCTGCGACTCCACGCACCGCGAAATCTTCTTCGATGGGACGGAGACGGCTGACACCAACACCGTCGAGGAGCGCCGCGTCGAGATTCCCGGCGGCACGGGGATTGTCGTCTACCGCGACTACTCGCTCTGCATGGAGTCGGGCTTCTGCGGCAACCGCATGGCGAACGTCGAGGAGATGACCTCCTCGACCGACGAGAGCACGATCCGCGGGCAGGTCATGGCGATGATCGAGCGCTGCCCGTCCGGCTCGTTCATGTACGCGCTGCGCCAGGGAGACGCCGACATCGAGCCGGACCTGCCGCGCCAGGTGGCGGTGACGATCGAGATCACGTCCGACGGCCCCATTCGCGGTCCGCTGTGGGTGACTGGCAACATCCCCGTCAAGCGCGCGGACGGGCAACCGTTCCAAACCCGCAACCGCGTCACCCTGTGCAACTGCGGGAAGTCCAAGAGCAAACCCCTATGCGACGGACCCCATCGCCGC
>CAZPTI010000164.1:3546-11065 GCA_964588925.1 uncultured Anaerolineales bacterium
GAGTAGCCATCCGAAGGGCGCTCGGCTCGGCCGCGCTGGTCGCGGCCGGCCTGGCGCTGACCTTCCTGATCGCGCTCGCCGCGCCCGTCACCGACCTCCGCATCGCGCGCTCCGGCGTGTCCGCGCTCCTCTCCTGGACGCATGCCGACTCGACGGCGAAGACGTACCGCCTCTACCGCAGCGACGACAAGCCCTACGCCGCGCCCGGCGCAAGCGGCTCGAAGCTGGTCGCCACCGTGACGCCCTCCGCGCCGGGCGCAACCCAATCGAAGCTCGACCCGGATGCGGGCGTCGGCGACCCGAAGCGGAACAGCTACTACACGCTTACCGCAGTCGACAGCAGCGGCGCGGCTTCTCAGCCGTCCAACCGCGTCGGCGAGATCGACTTCCCGCTCGTTATGGCAAGCGGCTGCGCCTACTTCCCCGCCGACAACGTCTGGAACACGCGCATCGACTCTCTGCCTGTGGACGCGCGCTCGGCGGACTACATCAACACCATCGGCGCGGGCGACGGCCTGCATGCCGACTTCGGCTCAGGCACGTGGGACGGCGGCCCTATCGGCATCCCGTACAACACAGTCCCCGGCTCGCAGCCAAAGGTGCCCGTCACATTCGACTACGCCGACGAGAGCGACCCCGGCCCGTACCCCGTCCCGCCCGACGCGCTGATCGAGGGCGGCCCGAACAGCGACGGCGACCGCCACGTCCTCGTGGTCGACCGCGACAACTGCGTCCTGTACGAGTTGTACTACGCCTGGCCGCAGCCGGACGGAAGCTGGACCGCAGGCTCCGGCGCGATCTTCGACCTCAACTCGCACGCGCTCCGCCCGGCCGGCTGGACCTCCGCCGACGCGGCCGGCCTGCCCATCCTCCCCGGCCTCGTCCGCTACGACGAAGCCGCCAGCGGGACGATCAACCACGCCATCCGCTTCACGGTCAACCTCACGCGCAAGGAGTACATCTGGCCCGCGCGGCACTACGCCTCCTCTTCCACCGACCTCAAGCGCCCGCCGATGGGCCAGCGCTTCCGCCTCAAGGCCAACTTCGACATCTCCGGCTTCTCGCCGATCAACCAGGCCATCCTGAAGGCGCTCAAGACCTACGGCATGTTCGTTGCCGACAACGGCTCGGATATGTTCATCTCCGGCGTCCCCGACGAGCGGTGGGACAATGACGATCTACACAAGCTGCAAGAGAGGGTGCATGCGTCGGACTTCGAGGCGGTGGACGAGTCGTCGCTGATGCTGAATGCCAGTTCGGGGGAGGCGAAACAACCGTAGCGCAAGTTGGCAACTTGCGCCGCGACCTTTTTGACATTCCGCCGTATTCGGTTATAGTACGGCCAATCCGATACATCTTCCGAAAGGAGGGCGAGCGTTATGACCCATAACAATGTTCGCGCGCAAGTTTCGACTTGCGACGTAAGCGCTCGCCTTGCTGACTGAGCCTGCAACAGACAGGACTACCCTGCTGAACTGAGGCCATGAGCAGCGCGACGCGCGTCGCAAGCTCATGGCCCTTTTGTTTATCGCAACCATCAGACGGGCCATGAGCAAGCCGCACTCCGTGCGGATCGCGTTCAAGCGCGAGCTCATGGCCTTTGCGTTTAAGTCATGGGAGAACCCAGAGTTGGCTACCACCAGCAGGCAACAGAAGTCGATTCAGATCATGTTTGAGGAGAAGGCGCAGCGCGCGACGGGCGGCGTGGCGAAGAAGACACCGAAGGCCCAGAAGCCCGCCAGGGTGCGCCAGAAGAACTGGACGGACGTCTACGCGGAGAACCCGGACGGCTACGACGACATCGACATCGAGTCGACGCAGCGCGTGATGCCGAAGGGCGAGACCGAGTGGCGCGAGGCGAAGGTCGTCCGCTCGCCGCTGCATGAGGGTGTCGGCGTGCCCGCCGAGGTCACTCCATCCACCGAGGCGGAGGGGGAAAAGCAGGCCGCCGCGGGCTACGAGCAGTCGCGCGGCACGGTCGTCGAGGTGGCGTCGGGCCTGTACACCGTCGAGACGCCCGAAGGCCACTACCTGTGCTCCCTCCGCAAGTCGCTGCGCATCGAGCACAGCGGCTACAGCAACATGCTGGCCGTGGGCGACCACGTGATTGTGTCGCACAACGGGCACAGGCAGGGCATCGTCGACGCGATCCTGCCGCGGCGGAGCGCGCTCGCGCGGCCCGACCCGTTCAACGAGTTCAAGCAGCAGATCATCGTCGCCAACGTCGATCAACTGCTCATCGTCGCGGCGTGGCGCAGCCCGGCGTTCTGGCCTGAGCTGGTCGACCGCTACCTGATCGCCGCGCTGCGTAACAATCTGGCGCCGATCATCGCCATCAACAAGGTCGACCTGGCCGATGAGCCGTGGGACCTGGACGGGGTGGCGCAGGCGTACCGGCTGGCCGGGTGCAAGGTTATCCTGACGAGCGCAACGACGGGCCGCGGGCTGGACGAGTTGCGGGAGTCGCTGAGCGGACGAACGACGGCCCTCGCAGGGCTGTCGGGCGTCGGAAAGTCGTCCCTGTTGAGCGCGGTCGAGCCGGGGCTGAACCTGAAGGTCGGCGAAGTCAACGAACAGAAGCAGTTCGGCCGCCATACGACCACGCAGTCAAGCCTGCATCCGCTCGCAGCAGGCGGCTTCGTGGTGGACACGCCCGGCATCCGCGAGTTCGGGCTGGCCGGACTGAGCAAGAGCGAGCTGGCAAGGTTCTACCCTGAGTTCGCGGAGCCGGCGAAGGGCTGCGAGTACGCCAACTGCACCCACACGCGCGAGCCGTGGTGCGGCGTGAAGTCGGCAATGCGCGCGGGCAGGCTGTCGCGCATGCGTCTCGAAAGCTACTGGAAGATTCGCGAGGATCTGGAGTGAGCCACCGGAGACCCGTCGGGTGCGTCACTACGTGACGGTGAAAACCCGACGGGTCTTTTCAGTCGATTCCCGCGCTTCATGCTAGAATTGCGCCTCATGGAGCTATTCATCGTTCGTCATGCGCAATCCTATAACAACGCGCTCGCCGACCAGCGCGACCGCGTCGTAGACCCGCCGCTTACGGAAATCGGCCTGCGGCAGGCCGAGCTTGTAGCGCAGCATCTCGCAACCGGCATCGACCACGAGACTGTCCCAATCGAAGGTCAGGGGCCGGATGCGCCCGCGGGGATGGGCATCGAGAAGCTGTATTGCAGCGCCATGCTGCGCGCGCTGCAAACCGCGACCGCCATCGGCCGCGCGCTCAACCTCAAGCCGCACGTCTGGGTCGACGTGCACGAAGAGGGCGGGATGTGGCTGGAGCACCCGGAGGGCGTGCGCGGCTATCCAGGCATGACCCGCGCCGAAATTACCGCGGGCTTCCCTGACTGCGTGCTGCCGGAAGAGATCACCGAACACGGGTGGTGGCGCTACAGGCAGGAGGAACGCGAGCCGTTCCTCGCCCGCGCAGAGCGTGTCGCAAAGAAGCTGCGCGCGGATGCGACGAAGGACACGCGCATCGCCATTGTGACGCACGGCGGCTTCGGCGCATACCTGCTGCGCGAGCTGGTCGGCGCGCCGCGCACCGCCAACGTCTTCTTCCATCACGACAACACCGGCATCACGCGCGTGCGCTTCCGGCACGATGGCCGCGTCAGCATCCGCTACCAGAACCGCATCGACCACCTCCCGCCGGACCTGGTGACATGACCGACGGCGCGGCCATCCCCTTCACGCCTCCGCACGTGTCGCTCAACCGCGCGGTAGTCGCGGACCTGGGCGAGATACCGGTCGACGACGAAGTTCGGGGGCGCACGGGCTTCCAGTTGCTCTCGGTGGCCGCAATGACGCGCCTGGCGCGGCTCAGGGCCTCCGAGCTGTCGCTGCCAGAGGCGTTTCAGCAGGACGGACGCAACACACGCGCGGAGCTGCCCCGCTTCATCGCGTCCACCCTGAACAGCGCTGATCCGCGGGCGCGAGGCGCGGCTGAAGATGTGGCGCGCCGGCTTGGGCGCAATCTGGGGCATCTGCTGCTGGCGCTCCACCGCGGAGATGCGGCAAATCGCGCGGCGCGGCCAGACTGGACCGATGCCGACTGGGACCGGTGGGCGCGCATCGGGCGCGTGTGGCTGGCAGGCGGTCTAAGCGCCGGCATTCTGGGAGGTGCGATCCTGCGCTATGCGCGCGGCTGGCTGGCGGAGGTCGGATGCGGAGATGCGGTCGATGTCCAGCTTAGCCCGCACCGGGGCGCAACTTCTCTGGTGGGCGCGGCGCGCTATCTGCCCCATACGTCCGGCTGCTGTCTGGCGTTCGATTTCGGCCAGACCTCGGCGAAGCGGGGCCTTTGCAAAGTCAGCGGCGGCGCCATCCACGAGCTCACCGTCCTTCCGACGATGCCAACAGCGGGAGAACGGCCTGTCTTCCCTGATCCCGACCCCGTCAGCAGCGGCCGGCGAAACAAAGCGTTCATCGTCGACGTCGTCTGCGCCACGCTGAACGCCGCCGAAGAACGCGGCGTGGCGCTTCAGCCCGACATGATGCTGTGCCTTGCGGCCTATGTCGACGGCGGCCGGTTGGTCGGCCTGGGCGACTACAACTCGCTGATGGAGCTGGCTTCCGACGCGCGTTCCCTGCTTGAGGAGGCCCTTGCGGAGCAGACAGGCAAGGCGTTTCGCATTCGCCTCATTCACGACGGAACGGCCGCGGCCGGGGCATTCGCCGGCCAGCACGACGGCGCGGTGATTGCGCTCGGTTCCGCGCTCGGCGTTGGTTTTCCGCCTGAGTCCGCCGACGACTTGCTCAACATTGACGAACTCTCTGACACGAGGTAGTTTGCATGCCTGTTACCCGGCCCGACCTGACCGGCCTCCCGCTGGAGGTTCTGAGCTATATCCAATCGCTGGAAGCTGAACTGGAAGCGTTGCGCGGCGAGACGCTGGCGCGCGTCATTATCGGCGAGCCGCCGCAGCGGACGCGCGCCGAAACAATCGAGGCGGAAGACGAGCCGTCCGGACCGAGCGAACCGCCGACGACGCGGCAACTCATCACGCTCACCGCGGGAGGCATTGCCAAGCGCACGCCGCGCCACCTGTACGACCGCCAGCGCCGCGGGGGCATGGGCGTCTTCGACCTGGACGCGCCGGACGGAGATCCGCCCGCGTTCCTCGCGGTGGCAGACGTAGCACAGAGCCTGATCGTCCTCACCACGCAGGGCCGCGCGTTCCCGCTGGCCGTGGGGAACCTGGCCGAGTCTGAAGTGCGAAGCCGCGGCGAGTCGATCCGCAAGTGGGTTCCCCTCGCGCCGGAGGAGAAGATTGCCCTGGTTGCGCCGGACATGGGCGCGGGCAACCTCACGGTTGTGACGCGGCGCGGGCAGGTGCGGCGGTGGCGTTACAACGTCTTCGGCCGCGCGCTCCAGCCCGGCACCCTGCTCTATGATATTCGCGAGGGCGGCGCGCCGGCCGCCTACTGCTGGTCCGCCGCGAATGCAGAACTGTTCATTGTCACCGCCAAGGGGTTGGGCATCCGCTTCGCCGAGACGCAGGTGGCGGTGCGCGGCAGCCTGGGCATTCGCGTCGACCCCGACGACGCGGTGGTCGGGGTGGCAAGCGTGACCGCGGAAGACGGCGTGTTTATGTTGTCGTCTGACGGCAAGGGCACCGTGCGGCAGATGGCGGGGTTCGCGCTGAACAAGGCGCCGGGGAGCGGCGGCAAGGTGGCGATGAAGGCGGACAAGCTCGTCGGCGGCGTCTTTGCGCAGGGGGGCGACGACATCTTCGCCATTTCCAGCCTGGGCAAGATCATCCGCTTTGCGGTGGACGAAGTGCCGGCGAAAGAGGGCGTCGTGCAGGGGGTGAACTGCATGGCGCTGCGGAATGATACGGTGGTCGCGATGACCGCCGCGGGAATGGCGGGCGAATAGCGCGAAAGACCCGACGGGTGCGTCACTACGTGACGGCGGAAACCCGTCGGGTCTGCGCAACCGCATTACTTCTTCAAACTGTCCACTTCCGCCGAGAGGCGATCCAGCATCTCCGAAAGCTTCGCGAGGTCGTCGCGCGTCGGCACGCCGCGCGCTTCGAGCGCGCGCTGGAGCGCCGCTTCCTGCAACTCCTGCTCCGCGCGCACGGCCGCGCCCAGCGCAATGAGCCGCTGCGCCAGCCGCCGTCCCTGGTCCTCCGCCAGCTCGCCGAGGCTCACTAACTTCTCAACCCGCGCCTGTATCTCCTCGTCGACCTGGCGGAGGAAGTCGGACGATGCAGATAGCCGCTGTCGCAGGGTCACGAGCGTGTTGCCCCCCGCCTGCACGAGGCTCGTCAGGACGTCGAGGGGCAGGAAGCCGCTGCCGCGCTTCTCCTGTTCTGCGATGATCTGCGTGAGGACAAGCGTGGTGTGATCCTCGCCCGACGCGTGATCGACTACCTGCACCGGCTCGCCGCGGCGAATCATCTCCGCGACGTTGTCCAACGACACGTATTGCTTCGCCGACGTGTCGTACAGCTTGCGATTCGGATAACGCTTGATGAGCGGCATCGCGTTATTCGGTCTTCTTCAGCTCATCGACCTTCCGCGTCAGCGCGGTGATCTTGGACGTGAGCGTCTCGATCTCTTCCTTCGTCGGGATGTTCATCCGGGTCAGCACACCCTCGATGCGCTGCTCGAGGTCGTCGGCGATCTTCTTCGGGCCTTCGGTCAGGTTGGTCTGAAGCTCCTCGGCCACCTCGTGCGCGCGCTCGCCCGCGCGCTCCATCTGCTTGCGCCGCTGATCCAGCACGTCCTTGACCATGCGCTTGCCGTCCGCTTCCGCGATCGTGCCGCGCTCCACGAGGCGGTTCACGAAGTCCTCGATCTCTTCCTGCGCCAGCGCCGCCGCGCCGACGCCCGCCAGCAGCACCTTGTGCGCGGCCACGACGAGCGGGTTCTTGTCCAGGTCCTGCGCGGTGTGCTTCACGGTGTCCGCCGCCTCGCGCACGGAACGCACCGCCTTCTTAGTCACTTCGGCGCTTCCGACCTGGTCCGCGACCTTGGTCACCGCGCCCTTGACCTGCTTCGAGCCGGGCAGCTTATCCACCTGCGCGCTCGCGTCGTGGACGATCTTCTTGATGCCCTTCTGCGCGTCGGCCCCGTTCGTCGGGACCTTGACTTCCTCGACGGTCTCGGCCACGGCCTTCTCGGCCTCGGCCACGGTTTCCTTTACGTCGGTCGCAACTTGCTCGGCGGCGACCTGGGTCTCCTCGACGGTCGCCTCGACCTTCTCGGTCATCTCGGCGGGGGTCTGGGTCTTTTCCATATTGAGCTCCTCTACCTTCTTCGCGGTTTTGCGCGTCGTTTTCTTTGCGTGCTCCGTTGAGGCGCTGGCGCCGTTGCCGGCGTGGACCAGCTCGTCTGTCATCGTGACCTCCTCTCGGTCGTGAGCAGGGGAAAACGCGCTGTCGCTTCATGACGCAGCGCGTCATGCTCAATATAGCACTACCGCGGACCGCTGTCAAGAGCTACGCGAAACGGGTGCGGTTCACGATTTCGCACGCGCAACTTCGGAAATCCCCTTGACACCCCA
>CAZPTI010000165.1:0-3620 GCA_964588925.1 uncultured Anaerolineales bacterium
GGGCCGGACGGTGGGTTTACGACGGCGCACGGTGGCACGACCGCCCGATCCCTTCGACGCTGCCTATCGCCGGGCTGGTGACGGACGGCAGCGGCCACGTGTGGGCATGGGACGGCAGCCACATCTTCTACGAGTGGGACGGGGCGGCGTGGATCAAACACGATCAACCCCATGCGTTCTCGCGCACCGTGACCGCGCTGGTGGTCGACAAGGACGGTAAGGTGTGGGTGGGGCTGTCGGAGCGCACGATCCCGTATAGTCCTGAACAGGCAATGGTGCGCGAGGCAAGCGGCCAGAACGGGCAGTATCTCCACCAGTACGGGCCGGTGGGTGCGCTGCTGTCGACCGCGGAAGGGCTGTGGGCGGTCGGGCCGGGCTGGCTGATGACGCCGGATTTCAAGACGGTCGTCCTGCCCGACATGCCGCGTTACCAGAATGTCTGGGATGCGATGGTCGCTAACGCGGGGCCGCTGTGGCTAACCAGCCGCCCGCGACCCGACGGCTGGAGCGGCGCGGCGCAGACGCTGGATGACCGCGGGACCCTGCCGCTGCAAGATGACGCGTGGCGCGACCTGACGGATGAGTTCCGGTTTCCCTGCGGCCGGGTTACGGCATTCGAACGGCTGGGGTCGGACGTGTGGCTCGCCACTTACTGCTACAGCCGCGGCGCGTACCCGGCCAACCTCGTGCGGTATCGCAACGGCGAGCGCATCGAACACAAGCTGCCCGACGCTGTCCGGGGCGAGATTACCGACATTTTCGCGCAGGATGCGCGGCATTTGTGGTTTGCCGCAGTCAACCGGGACTACGGCGGAGCCAACTACGTTGTGAGCCTCGACGATGGCAGCACGTCTGCCGACACCAGCGATGACCAGTGGCAACTGCTGGAAATCAACCCGTGGGAGCACGCGACGGTCGCCGTCGATACGCAAGGGCGGCTTTGGCGCGGGCAGCAGGATGGGCTGTACCGGTATGACGGCGGGGCGTGGCAGCATCTCTATGACGCAGGGGCCGTGTGCGACATTACCCCTGGCGCTAACGGGGCAGTCTTCGCGCAACTGGAATACGCCGACAGTCGAGACTGCGAAGAGTTCTCCGACCGTCTCCTGATTGTGAGCCCGGACGTACAGATCTCGCTGACCGAAACCGAAGTGATTTTCTACTTCAAGGACAGGGTCAGCGCATCTGCGGCAACCCGGCGCAACAACCTGTGGACAGTGAGCGCGGACGGCGCAGTGTGGTATGTCCACCGCAGCAATCCGGGGGATGATTTGCGCCGCGTGTCTCGCGCGGGGGAGTTTCAGACTTACGCCTTGCCTGTTTCGGGAGCGGACGTCCGGCGCGTGGAGGTGGACGGCCGCGGGCAGGTGTGGCTGGTGGGCGATGGGAAGCTGTGGCGGATGGAGGGGCCGGCCATCGAGCGGCTCTATCTGCCGCTGCTGAGCCGGTAATGGGCGCTGCTCGGAGCAACGGTTGCTCCGAGCAACCCTGGCCGCGCTTGTGCGTATCAGCACAGTAGGACACCCTGGACAGGAGCAGCACTACCATGACCAAAACCGTGGACTCCTACCGCTTCATCAGCGGCATCACCAAACGCATGATCAAGTCGTGGATCAGCATGGAGAAACCGCGGGACATCCCGTGGACGCCGCTGGCGAAGCCGCTGAGCGAGTGCGCGGTGAGCCTGATCAGCTCGGCGGGCATCGCGCTGAAGAGCGACAGGCCGTTCGACCAGGAGGGCGAGCGCCGCAACCCGTGGTGGGGCGATCCGTCGTATCGGGTGATTCCGGCGGACGCGAAGTGCGAGGACGTGCGCCTCTATCACCTGCACATCGACCCGGAGTATGCGGCGCGCGACCTCGACTGCCTGTTCCCCATCCACCGGCTGCAAGACCTGGCCGCGGCGGGCGAGATCGGCCGCGCGACCGAGCATCACTACTCGATCATGGGCTACATCCTGCGGCCCGAACAGTTGCTGACGGAGACCGTGCCCGCGCTGATCCGCGACCTGCGCGCGGATCATGCGGACGTGGTCGTCCTGGTCCCTGCCTGACCGATCTGCTGCTGGTCCGTTGGACTGGCGCAGCGCGAGATTGAGGCAGCGGGGTTCACCACGATTTGCCTTTCCCCCGTGCCCGACCTGACCGCGTCGGTGAGCGCGCCGCGTGTGGCAGCGATTGAGTATCCGCTGGGGCGGACGCTCGGCCAGCCGGGGGACGTGGCGGGGCAGATGGCCGTGCTGCGCGCAACGTTTGCCGCGCTCCAGGCGATCCGCGCGCCCGGTGAGGTCGCTCATCTGCCGTTCGAGTGGCCGGAGCCGCCGAAGCAGGTGAAGAACGAGCCGCCGGAAGCTCCGCCGATCGCGAAGTACCTGGCGCGGAACCCGTGGTTTTTGCCGAAGCTGCTGAGTCGGAACGTACCCGGGTAGTTTCCACCGAGAATATAAACCCCTTTGCCCCAGAGGATGCCGAGGGCGCAGAGTTCTCTGCGCCCTCGGCGTCCTCTGGGGCAAAAGCGAGCCAGCAGAAACCCGCTGTTTGCCAGCCCACCGTCCGTGCGCTATGATGGCCTTCCCACCGCGTCCCGTGACGCGTCCAACCCCATCCTACTGGAGCTTTGCGCATGAAACTCGTCACCTTCCGCCGCGACGGTCAAACGCGGATCGGCGCGCTGGTTGCGTCCGAACGCGGCGAACTCGTCTATGATCTGAACGCGCTCGATCCCCAACTGCCCGCCGATATGCTTGCCTTCCTCGAAGCAGGGCCGCTCGCGCTGAGTCTGGCGAAGGCCGCGCTTGCTTCTGCGCAGCACAAGGACGCTGCGCCCCTCGCAGAGGTCAAGCTGCTGGCCCCGATCCCCCGGCCGGGCAAGATTATCTGCATCGGGCAGAACTACCTGGAGCACGCGAAGGAATCGGCCGCGTCCGCGCCCCCCTTCCCCATCGTGTTCGCCAAGTACAACAATGCGGTGATCGCGACGGGGGAGTCAATCGTGATTCCGCGCTGCGTGGCGAAGCCGGATTACGAGGGCGAGCTGGGCGTGGTGATCGGCAAGCGCGGGCGCTATATTCCACAGGAGGAAGCGCTGGAACATGTCGCGGGGTACATGCCGATCAACGACGTGAGCGCGCGCGACTGGCAGAATCGCACGAGCCAGTGGATGATGGGCAAGACGGTCGACACGTTCTGCCCGATGGGCCCGGCGCTCGTCACCGCGGACGAGGTCCCCGATCCGCAAGACGTGCGGCTGCGTACGGTCGTTAGCGGCGAGGTGCTGCAAGAGGGCTATACAGGGAACATGATCTTCACCGTCGCGCACCTGATTGCGGACATGAGCCAGGTGATGACGCTGGAGCCGGGGGACGTGATCGCAACCGGCACGCCGTCGGGCGTTGGCTTCGCGCGAAACCCGCCGCGGTGGCTGCGTCCGGGCGACGTGGTGCGCGTGGAGATTGACGGGGTCGGCGCGCTGGAGAACCCTGTGATCGCGGAAAGTTGACTTCGATTTGCCGCAGAGGACACAGAGGGCGCAGAGCATCCTGAGCGGAGCGCAGCGGAGTCGAAGGGTGCCCGGCGCACTCTGTGGCCAAAGGCTGGGTACGCCTACTTGGTGTCGCGGGG
>CAZPTI010000165.1:3630-10922 GCA_964588925.1 uncultured Anaerolineales bacterium
TGATCGCGGAAAGTTGACTTCGATTTGCCGCAGAGGACACAGAGGGCGCCGGGCCCTTCGACTCCGCTGCGCTCCGCTCAGGATGCCCGGCGCCCTCTGTGGCAAAAGGCTGGTTACGCCTAATAGGTGACGCGGCGGGGGAGGACTTTGGCGTGGTCGATCCAGCGCGAGACCTCGTTCTGGGTCGGCAGGCGGCGGACCAGCTTCTTCTCCTCGTTCACCTCGGTCATCTTGTTGAGCAGGTTGGCCGGGTTGCGCTGCGCCAGCTCCGGGACGGTGTCAACCCCTGACGCTTCGAGCAGGTCGGAGTATTCCTCGGCCACGCCCTTGATGCGGAAGAGATCCGCGCGGTTGACCCAGTCGAGGACGCGTTCGGGGTCAATGCCGGTCTTTTCTACGATGTCCTTCCGCCCCTCGGGAGTCGCACCTTTGTTGAGCAACCCCTCCGTGGTCACGATGCCGATCTCGAACAACCTGGCCGCGAAGGCCGAACCGATGCCCTCGATGTTGGTCAGATTCGCCATGTGGATGCCTCCATATGAGAGTTCCGGCCCCAAGACCGGTGGGCGCTGTGGGATTGCGCCAAGCTTATGCAGACGTTGCTGCAAGTATAGCCCTTTGAAAGGGAAAATCAACTGGCTATTTGGTTAGTTGTCCGCCCGCGCGTCTGTCACCTCGGTATGCAGACTACCGGAAACCCAGTAGTCGCCTTTGAGCTCTTGTACCCGATTTCACCATTCCCGTTTCCCTCTCCTTTGCGATGACGCTGCGCCTGACTTTGCCTATACTGAGTTCAAATGCAATCGGTGAAGCAGCGCAGGAGGACAACATGGCCGTCACCGTCGCAATGGAACATCCCCTCACATCGAACAAGGCTGCCGCAAAGGAGTTTTCCGCACCCCGGCGGACCGTGTGGCGCGGGTTGCGCGTGGGGCTGGAGCGCGGCGCGCCGTTAGCCGTCGCGTTCGTCGGCGGACTGAGCTTCCTCGAATTCGGGTTGGGCCTGGGGTGGGTCGTCGACTTCATTGCGGGCTTCCTCTTGCTGTTTGCCCTCTACCACGGCCTCAATGGGCTGATCAACCTCGCGTGGAAACTGATTTGCCTCGCGGTCAAAGGCATTGGGACGCTGATCAGCCGCCGGAGCGAAGACGAGGCGTTTCGCGCACGCGCGCTTGCGCCGCACCATTTCATCAGTCAGATCCGGGGGCAGTCCATCGGCGCGGTTCTCGCCCCCATCGCGATTATCTTTATGGACAAGGTCAAGATCGGCGGCATGAGCATGATCAGCCAGCCGGCCGTGACCGAGAGCCTGCTGCCCTTCCTGGTGATTGCGTGCGCTCTGGTTGGCGTGGCGCTGGCGGGAGGCGCTGGACGCGCATGGAAGGTCGGGCTGTTGGTCGGCGCGGCGCTGATCGTCGCCGCGCCGGTTGCGTGGTACGCCTGGCCGGGCACAACGGACTATCTTGCGCGGCCGAATGCTGAGGCGGTTAATGCCATGCCGCGCTTCACTTTCGAGAACCCTGGTCAGACAGGCCCCTACACGGTCAAGACGCTTTCATACGGCAGCGGCGCGGGCCGCCGCGCGGAGTTCGCGGGTGGCGCGGCGCTGATTACGCCGACGGTCGATGCGACGCCGGCCTATGGCGGCTGGCAGGGGCTTGCTGGCGGGTTTTACGCCTGGGTCTTCGGGCGGGACTTCGCGCGCCTGCCCCTGAACGGCACCGTGTGGCATCCCGAAGGCGAAGGGCCGTTCCCCATTGTCCTGATCGTCCACGGCAACCACAGGGCCACGGACTATTCCGATCCCGGCTACGCCTACCTCGGCGAACACTTCGCCAGCCGCGGGTTTATCACAGTGTCGGTCGATGAGAACTTCCTGAACGGGCACGCGCTGTGGGACGGCAAGGGTGAGGAGATGCCGATCCGCGCATGGCTGCTGCTGAAGCACCTGCAAACATGGCGCAACTGGAATGCGGAGCCGGGCAATCCCTTCTACGGCAAGGTCGACCTGAGCCGGGTGGTCCTCATCGGCCACTCGCGCGGGGCGGAGGCCGTGGCGCACGCGGCCATGCTCAACGAGAAGATCGACAAGCCGCTGAACAAGGTGGCGCAGGACGGCGAGTTCGGCTTCGGCATCCAGGGGGTGATCGCGATTGCGCCGCCCGACGGCCAGTACAAGCCGTACGGGACGGAGCGCAAGCTGGTCGACGTGAGCTACCTGCTGCTGCAAGGCGGGCACGATCAGGACCTTTCATCCGCGGTCGGCATGCGGCAGTATAACCGGACGCGGTTTGAGGCGAACGCGGACGCGTTCAAGGCCGTCGCTTACGTGTACCGGGCCAACCACGGCAACTTCAGCACCGTGTGGGGCTCCAACGATCACGGTTTCTCTGCGTCCACCCTGCTCAACCGGGCCGGCCTGCTGTCGGCGGAAGAGCAGCGGGCGACGGGCAAAGTGTTCATGACCGCCTTCCTCGAAGCGACGCTGCACGACGAGGCGAATTACCGCAAGGTGTTCATCTCGCCCGCGGGCGCGCGCGACTGGCTGCCGGACGACGTGTACGTGACGCAATACCAGGATGCCAGCTTCAAGGTGGTGAACAGCCACGACCGGCTTGGCAAGCTGGAGGTTGCGGAGATGAAGCTGGCGAAGGCGCAGACAAGTGGGCTGAACAAGCCTGGGAAGCCTGAGCTGCCGCTGCGCGACCAGTCAGGGCAGGAGAACCGGGCGCTGCTGGCGCAATGGGACGCGGGCGCCAATCCGAGCTACACGCTGACGCTGCCGCAGGGAACGGATGCCGAGTTCACCTTGCGCGGGGATGAGCGCCTCGTCTTCTCGCTGGGCAACCTGATGGACGATGACACGCCGCTGTACGTAACGGTGGAACTGGTGGACGCGCACGGGAAGGCTGCGAGCCAGCCGGTCAACCGGTTCGGCATCGTGCCCCCGCCGTTGCCGGCCAGGCTGGAGAAGTCGAAGGCCGTGTCCGAGTTCCTGGGCAGTGAGTTCTTCCCGAAGATCACGACGCCGTACGAGCGTGTGATGCAGAGCTTCGAGATCCCGCTGAGCGCGTTCGCCGCCGCGAATGCGGAGTTCAACCCGGCGCAGGTGGAGATCATCCGGTTTCGGTTCAATGACGAGGTGGGCGGGAAGATGTATGTGGATGAGGTGGGATTTCGCGGGTAGGTTCGTGGTAGGCGCTTCAGCGCCCGGCGCTAAAGCGCTTACCACGAACCGTCTGCGTTGAATGGGCTCCTACTTTGGCGTGATGGCGATGGCGAGGACGTACGTTGCCGTGCCTGCGCCCGAGGCGACGCGCGCGGTGATGCGGTAATCCTGCGCGCTTGGCAGGACGAGGGTGAACCACGGCTCACCGACTTCGACGCGCTTGTAGGGCTGGCCGTCGGTCACGCCGACAACCGAGAAGTTCGCGGTTGGGTTGGCGGACGTGAGGGAGACGCGCATGGTCTGACCGGCGAGCGCGCGGACGAGGTACGTCTTGCTGCCGGTGTCAGTCACCCGATCCTGCACGCTCACAACCGTTGCGCCCGGGGGGAACTGGATGCGCTGGCCCTGCGGTGGCGGCTGCGTGGCCGGCGCGCCGCGGACGACGATCTGGACGTAGAAGGGGGTCGCGCCGGACGCGCCGAGACCGAACAGCTGGCCGTTCGAGCGGCGGAGCTTCCACTCATTGCGATAGGTTCCGGGCTGCGACGGTGCGACCATCGTCACGCTGATATTCGCCGCCTGGCCGCGCGCAGTGGTGGCAGCCAGGGGCACGCGCGCCGCGTGCCCCATCACCGCGCCACCGATCATCTCGATGGCGTCCACGGTTTGCCCCGGCCCCCACGCGCACGTGCCGTCGTTGCGGATGCGCCACGTCTTAACGAAGCTTGTTCCCGGCGTGAGGACGGTGTTGTCGGGGATGGTCACGTCGGCGAGGTAGGTCGCGCGGTAGGTGCAGGACTGCTCGACGGGTTGCGCGGGCGGCCCCGCAAAGACGCTTGCGGGCAGCAAAACCGCGGCCAGCAGCAAGAAGATCGCGCCTGTTACGACCGGGCTACGCCTGCTCATCGTTCACCTCCATTCGCATCACTTTTACTGAAGCGGGGGCTGCTCGCCGGTCTGGAGCAAGCCCACACCGGCGGCCAGCAGGCCGACCAGGTTGAAGCTGCGCCGCGGTTGGTCATGGCGCAATTCGGGCTGGCTGCGCAGGTAGGCGACGAGCGCGGCCGCGTCGTCGTCCGACATGCCGCGATATTGCGCGGCGGGATGAAACAGCGGCGCGCCGTCCTTGTCGACCCCTTCTCGCACTGCGCGGATGATTGCCCCGTCGGACCAACGTTTGAGATCACCGCCGGGTGTCAAGTTGGGCGCGTAGACCGTGCCGGTGGAAAGACCGTAGATTGTGGGCGCGAGATTAGTCACGCCGCCATTCAGCGTTGGGCCGCCGTCGAAGGAGTGGCACGGGATGCAGGACTGCGCGACTTGCTGCCCGCGCGCGATCAGTTCCGGCGTAGGCTGCACCTTGACGTCGGACACGCCGCGGGCGCGCGGGGCTTCCAGTTGCCACATGCCGATCAGCCCAATGACGAACAGCCCGGCAAACAGGAGGGTGACTGCGCCAGTCAGGAGGCCGCCCAGGATTTTGGCGAACCAACTCGGAGAGCGAACGGACCGGACGAAGAGGGTGAAGAAGGCGTAGGCGAAGAAGACCGCCGCCGCAAGGCCGAGCAGGTTGAGGACCATGCAGAACCTCCGCCGGAGCGCCGGCCGCCGTTTACGCGCGGGTGTGTTTGCGCTACAATGCGAGGGCCGGTAAGGGACGTCGCGCGAAGTCGCGACCTTGCCGCGATTCTATCGCAGCCGTTACGCAAATTCAAATCGAGAGGGACATGGAGCAGTTAGTCGCTTCGCTCGTTCGACAGCAGGAGACGTCGTCCGCGCTGACCAATGCCGCTGTGATTGCCGGTTATCTGCTGGGCGCGATCCTGGTTTCCCTGTTGTCGCGCAAAATCGCGCATCCGCTGGTGCTGCTGGGGCGGCGCATTCCGGGCAAACCCGCTATGGCGCCGTCGCGCCAGCGGACGCTGGAAAGCCTGATCGCCAGCCTGATCTCCCTGCTGGCTTTCGTGATCGCGCTCTTCGGCGCGTTCTCGTTCTTCGTCGACTCGGAGCGGCTCATCTGGATCGTCGGCCTGTTCAGCGCGGCGTTCGGCCTGGGCGCGCGCTCGCTGGTGGCCGACATCCTTGCGGGGATGCGCTTCATCTTCCGCAACACCTTCACCATCGGCGAGAAGGTGCAGCTTGTCGTGGGGGCAACGCAGGTTGAAGGCAACGTGGAAGAGGTCAACGTGACGAACACGCTGGTTCGCTCCACATCGGGCGAGGCCAACATCGTGCCGAACGGCGACATTGTCGTGATCACGAACTACAGCCGCGCGCCCTATTCGAGCGCGAAGATCAAGCTGTTTGTGAAGAGCAGCCAGCTCGCAACCGCGCTCGACGCGCTCGACCAGATTGCGCTCGATGCCCGGCAGGTTCTGCCCGACATCCTCGAACCCTTTCAGGTGCTTTCGACGTCTGATATTATGGGCAGTAAGGTCGAGCTCACGGTCATGGCGCATTGCCTGTACGCCAGGGCCGCAACGGTGAAGCTGCGCCTGATGGATCTGGTGTACCGGCGGTTGAGCGAGGCCGGAGTCGAAGTGACGGACTAGCGGGGGGGCATATGCGGGGGGATGGTCGAATAGCAAGGTCGCTCGTCGCAGCCATTGGCCTGGCGCTGGCGCTGTCCGCCTGCCTGCCGTTTCCGCCCGTCATCCGCGGGCCGGAGCCGACGCGCAACGTGTTCATACCCGGAGTCGCCGAATCCGGCGCGAACGTCTCGCCGCTCAAGCCGTCGCCGGCTCCGTCGGGCGCTGCGACGGCTATCGCCCCTGCGGCCACCGCAAGGGGCGTGTCCGAAGCGGCGGCCTCGACAGGATTGCAGGGGCCGGTCTGGCAGTGGCGCGCATCGACCTTTGTGGATGGCACGGCACTGGCGCCCGGCGATCCGGCGCGCTACACCGTGGAGTTCCTGCCCGACGGCAACGCGCTCGTCCAGGCGGACTGCAACTTCGGCACGGGGCTTTACAAAGAAGACGGCTTCCGGTTGAGTATCGGCGCGATCGGGGCCACAAAAGTGGCCTGCCCGGCGGACTCGCTTGGCAGCGCGTTTTTGGCGCAATTGACAAAAGTCGAGCGTTTTGCCGTTGAGGCTGGGGAGTTAACGCTGGCGCTGGAGGACGAGGCGGGCGAGATGCGCCTGGTTGCGCAGCCGGGCACGCTTCCGCCAACGGTCGCGCCTACGCCCACCGCATCGCCGACGCCGCTGCCGCCGCCAACTTTGACGCCAACGGTCAAGCCGCCGGAAACGCCCACCGTTGCGCCGAGTCCGACGCCGCTTGTACCCACGCCGGTCTTGCCGTCTACGCCGACGTCGGTAGAACTACTGGAAACCGCGTTTGCCGGCGCGGAAACGAAATAGAGCACCTGGTTCACGGGAATGTAACATGAGCAACACGGTTCAACGCGTTGAGCGTCGGCCCTCCGGCTGGCGGTATGTCATTATCGGTATTCTGACGTTCATCTTTGCCGCATCGCTGCTGCTGGCAGGCATCGCGCTCGGCGGCGGCGCGTCCATCCTCGACCGGCTCGCGACCGGGCTGGGGCTGATCCCCGCGGCCGTCCCGACGCCGACGATCATCTCGGGCGACGCGATCGTTCAGCAGATCAGGCAGATCAGCCGGCTGGAGACCACGACTTACACGATCGAGCGCGTGATCGAGGCGCGGCAATCTGACCCGGTGTGGCCGGACTGGCTGCGCGGGGACCGGCTGCTGCTGATCGCCAACGGCACGGTGATCGCGGGGGTGGATATGGAGAAGCTCCAGCCGTCGGATGTGGTCGTGTCGCCCGATGGCAAAGCTGTGACGATTACCCTGCCGCCCGCCGAAATCTTCAACGCGGACTCGATCCTCAACAACGCCAAGACGCGCGTGTACGACCGACAGCAGGGGCTGCTGGCGCCGCCGAACGAGAACCTGGAGACGGACGCGCGCCGCGCGGCGGAGGGGCAGTTGCTGGCTGCCGCGTGCGAGGAGGGGATTATGGAGCGCGCGACGGAGGATGCGCGCGAGGCGGTGGCGAAGATGTTGAGCCTGTTTGAGTTGGAAGCAACGGTGGTGGCGCGGCCTGCGCCGGTGTGTCCGGGGCAGTAGAGCGGTTAGTAGTAGTTTGGAAGGGGAAA
>CAZPTI010000166.1:0-10829 GCA_964588925.1 uncultured Anaerolineales bacterium
GCATCGCGGGAAGGGACTTAAGTACCCTGTTCGATCAGTGGGTGTACGGGGAAAATCGCGTCCAGCGGGGCGGGTAGCTCGGCCACGCTAAGTGGGGGCAAGAATGACTGTCAGCGGATTCCAGCGCGCAACTGTGACGTCCTTTCTCCGCTTGTGGGCGCTGGGGTACGCCTCGCCCGTTCGTCTTGTCGACGCGCTGCCGCGATGGCCCGCGCCGCACACCGGGTTCTTCGCGCAACTCCTGCGCGGCTTGCTCGACTCGCTGTTGATTTACCTGCCGCTGGCGCTCATGCGCCTCATCCCGCCGACCCCGCCCTACCTCAGCTTCATCCCCGCGGCAAACTATTACGCCGCGCTTATCCTTCTCGGCCCGCTGGTGCTGCTGTTCGAGCTACTCATGTCCGCGGCGATCATTCACCTTGTCCTGCGCCTGGCCCGGCGCGCCAGCGACTTCGACATGCTGATCAGCCTTGTCGGCATGGCCGCGCTGGTCGTCGGCGCGGTGCTGATTCCGTGGGATTGGTTTTGGTTCCTGCGTGGCGGCGTCGATCAGGTCTTTCTCGGCGTCAGCCACCTCCTCATCAGCCTGTGGTCCATGCTCATCATGATCCTCGGCGTCCGCCGCCTCTTTGCCGCGCCGTTATGGTTGGCCGTCCTCGCAAACGTCCTCTCGCTCCTCGGGTCCATGCCGCTGGCGATCATGTTCATGCGCTCGCCTCTCTAAAGTGACTCCAGGGGTGAAACCCATCACGTGGCTCGCGCGCGTGTAGTACAATAACCGTGGATACCGGATGGAGGTGAACTGTGAAGCGGCAGCTAAAAGTTATCGTAGAGAAGCACAGCGACGGCTATGTCTCTTATCCTCTGGGGCTTCGCGGTGTGGTTGTCGGACAGGGTGACACATACGAAGAAGCGCTCGAGGACGCAACTTCCGCTATTCAATTTCATATCGAGACCTTCGGCCCAGATGCGTTCGAGGAAGGGTCAACAGCTTCAATCGCGTGAAGGTGGGACCGCGCCCCACCTTCACGCGTCCGCAGAAATCACCTACACCGCCCCATACATCGCCAGATCCAGCGCGTACACGCTCGCCCCCGCGCCCCGATCCGTCACAATCAGCCAGTTCTTCGTCTGCCAGTACCCCACCGCCAGCAGCGTCAGCCCCGTATCCGCCACCAGCGTCCACGTCTTCAGATCCCGCGAGTTGTACAGCCGCCCGCCGTCCCCCAGCAGGTAGTACCAGCCCCCGTACCCCGCCACGAGGTAGTTATACGCCCAATCCGCCGCAAAGAAATCGCGGAACTTCACGCGCGTCACCTTCCCGCTGCTCGACACGAGGACCAGCCCGTCGCGCCCCCACGCCTGCGCAGCCAGACAATCGCGCGCGGGCAGCAACCGCGGCCGGCTTTCAATTTGGACGTTGATCCGCTTCCACGTCGCGCCCCAGTCGCTGCTCACCGCCAGCGCTGACGCGCGCTCATAATCGTCGTTCGCCGTCGCATACAACTTGCCGCCGAACTGCGTCACGTCATAGGTGCGATAATCGCCCAGCACCCCACGCGGATCGTCCGCCAGCGCCCACGAATCCCCGTCATCGTCGCTGATCATCACGCCGCCGGAAAACGTCTGGTTGTCCCCCGCGTGCTTCCCCACTGCCGCATAAAGCCGACCCGTGTCGCCGTGCGGATAGAGGCCCCACGTATGCACCACGTTCGGCATGTTCCGGTGCTTCACCGGGTTATCCGGCGGATTGCCGACGTACGTGTTCCCCGCCGTCCAGTCCTCCGTCGGATCCGCGCCCGGCACGTACAGCGCGCTCCCGCCAAACCGCATGCCGACGAACCCCTGCTCGTCCAGCCGCGCCACCGCCTTGAGCGTCTTGCCGTCCGTCTTCGCCAGCAGCGACCCGTTCGCCTCGGCCGGCCGCGCCGCGCCCAACCCCAGATACAGCGTATCCCCGATCGCTTCCGTCGAATACACGCCGAAGTAGTTCGGGTCCGGCGCGCAGCCCGTGTTCTCCGTAAAGAACTTCGCCAGGTCAACCCCCGGCAGCAGTTCCACGAGCGGCCCGGCTTCGGCAACGAACACGGCCGATGGTGCAATGCGGTTGCGCGTCAGAAGTCCCATGCTCTCCTCCATGCAGCGCGAAAAGAAGTGGGAATTACTTGGAGGAGATCATAGCACAGGGGAAAAGAAAATACAATATACTTGTAGTGTGAGTTGCTCCAACTTGCGCCTTCTGCGCAGTTACGGGCTAACCACCACAAACTTCTTCGTCGCCGACGCGCTGGCGCCGTCCTGCGCATACACCGTGACTGCCAGCGTAAAACTCTCGCCCGCGCGCCCGGCGTTCGTCGGCTCGATGTAGATGCTGTGGCTGGGCGGCAGCGGGTCCACCGTGAAGACCTGCCCGTCCGCAAACCCCCCGATGCTCCACTCCGCGCGGCTCGCCCCCGGGCTGACAATCGTGAAATACGTCCGCTCGCCTACCTTTGCCACGTCCGGCCCCTCGATAGTCACCTGCGGCCCGACCTTCGCGGCATCCCCGCGCTCCAGCGCAAACGGCAGCACCGCCACCAGCAGCGTCACCACCAGCCCGAGCAACGCAATGGCATCCGCAGTGGCGAACGTCTTGTTCTTGTTCAGCCGGTGGATGATCCATCCGAACAGGCCAAGCGCAATCAGGCCGAGGACGATCAACAGGGCGGTTGGCATAGCGTCGGCTCCTGTTGTTGCTGTTGTTGCTGCTGCTGTTGCTGCTGCTGCACCTGCTGGATCGCGGCCAGCGTCTGCGCATAGCGCGCCTGCAACTGCGTCGCCGTCACCTTGTACGCCGGCCGTTCGCTCCCTTCCTCAACCTCCCCCTCCGGTTCCGGCGGCGCATCCTGCGTCCCGCGCACCTTCACCGTCACCGTCAACTCGCTGCCCACCGCACCCTTGAACACCCCGCGTGCCGGCGGCACGTCGACATAATCCCGCCCGATCGCCACCTGCACGTGCCGCTCACCCGCCAGCAGGTTATTCGTCGGATCAAACCCCACCCACTCCAGCCCCGGCAGCCACGCCTCCACCCACGCGTGCGTCGCGCCCGTCGCCGACGAGTCCTCTGTGCGCGGGTGCAGGTATCCGCTCACGTACCGGCACGGCACGCGCAGGTAGTTTCGCGCCAGCGCCAGCATGATATGCGTGAAGTCCTGGCACACCCCGCGGCGCTTCGTCAACGCCTCGTCTATCGGTGAATCAACCCTTGTGCTCTTTGCGTCATAGGCAAATGTCCGATGCAGCGCCATGTTCAGCCCCAGCAGCACGCTCAACGGATCGCTGCGCCGCTCCACGCCCAGTTCCCGCGCCAGCCCGGCCAGCAGCGCGCTCGGCTGCGTCATCTCGCTCGGTTGCAGCCAGTCCCAGTGCTCCCCGCCAGCCGCCCCCTCGTCGATGCGCTCCCAGTCCTCCGGCGTCAGGTTCGGCGGAAGGGGTGCGGGCGCATACGTCTGCGCCTCCGACTCGGCCGTGATCGACAGTTCGCGGTGCGCCGCGGGCTGCGTGAAGTGATGGACAATGTTCCCCAGCGCGTCGCGGTGCGAGAACACCTCCGCGTTCGGCCGCACGTTGAGCCGGAACGCCAGGCACGTCTGCCGTTCCGTCGTCCGCGGCTGCATCCGCACCTCGGTCACGCTCTCCGAGACCGGGCCGGTGTAGCGATATTGGGTCAGGTGCCGGATCGTGTATCTCATCTCACGCCGCCAGCTTCTCGTCAACCGGGTAGGTGATGTACGTCTGGTAAATCGCATCGTGGATCTCCGCGCACTTGTGCCGGATCTCCAGCAGGGTGCTCCCCAGCCCGCTCGTCATAATCTCGTCGATCTGCGCGTAATCTGCCAGCGCGTGCAGCCGCCCGGCCAGCCGATACACCCGCGCAGCCTTGCTCGTCTCGGTCATCTCCCCGATCACTTCCAGCGACCCCAGCATCGCGTCCATCGCGAAGTGCGCGGAGTAGGGGAAGGTGTCGTCCAGCAGCAGAAACTCCGCGATGTTGCGCGGGTCAAGCTCGGTCGGGTACACCTTGCTGAACGCCTCATAAGCCGCGCACCCGCGCAGCAGCCCGATCCATTCGAGGTAGCTGCCCGTGTCCCCCGTCCCCGCGCGCAGCCCCGGCCCGTAACGGTCGCGGTACTCCGCATCGAGCACCTGCGCCATTGCGACCGCGCGCTCCAGATACCGCCCTAGCTGGACGAAGTGCCACCCCTGGTCCCGACACATGCGCGAGTCGGTGATGCCCTGGAACTGGTACACTTCCTGGTTGATCCGGTGATAGAACGCGTGCGGCTGTCCGCGCCACAGCTCATCGAGCGAGGCCTCGGCCACTTCGAGGTAAATCTGGTTAAGCTGCTCCCACATCTGCGAGTTGATCTGCTCACGCGCGTGCCGCGCGTTCTCCCGCGCCAGTTGAACGCACGTCGCGATGGAGTTCGGGTTATCCTCGTCAAACGTCAGCAGCGCGGCCAGCTCGTAATCCGAGCTCACCGTCCCCCGGTGCCCCTCCCCCACCAGCGACTCGATCAGGCGCGCTCTGCGCCGCCGCGCCGCATCCGTCGCCTGCTCCGGCACGATGGTCAAGTGCACGTCCAACTGCCGCGCCACATGATCGGCCCGCTCCAGGTACCGGCTCATCCAGTACAGGCTATCCGCAACTCTCGACAGCACACGCCCTCCTACCGCAGACCCGTCAGACGTAGACCCGTCAGGTTTCCGAGAACCTGACGGGTCTCTCGCCTTAATGCGCCAGCACCCACGTATCCTTGCTGCCCCCACCCTGCGACGAGTTCACCACCAGCGATCCCCGCCGCAGCGCCACCCGCGTCAGCCCGCCCGGCAAGATCGTCACCCGCTGTCCGTGCAGGATGTACGGCCGCAGGTCCACGTGCCGCGCCTCCACGCCCCCGTCGACGAAGCACGGCGCGCGCGAAAGCTGGATCGTCGGCTGCGCGATGTAGTTGCGCGGGTTCGCGTTGATCAGCCGCCGGAACTCCTCGCGCCCTTCCTTTGAGCTGTGCGGCCCGATCAGCATCCCGTACCCGCCCGACTCCCCCACGGCCTTCACCACCAGCTTATCCAGATTCGCCAGCACGTGCTTCCGCTGCGTCTCGTCCGCGCACTGGAACGTCTCGATGTTCGGCAGGATCGGCTCCTCGCCGAGGTAGTACTTCACGAGGGCTGGCACGTACGCATACACCGCCTTGTCGTCCGCCACGCCCGTCCCCACCGCGTTCGCCAGGTTCACGTTGCCGCTGCGATACGCGTTGAACAGTCCGGGCACGCCGAGTTGCGAGTCCTTGCGGAACACCAGCGGGTCGATGAAATCATCGTCGATGCGCCGGTAGATCACATCCACGCGTTGCGGTCCGGCAGTCGTGCGCATGTAGACCGTGTTGTTGTGGACGAGCAAGTCGCGGCCCTCCACGAGCGGAATGCCCATCTGCCGCGCAAGGAACGTGTGCTCGAAATACGCGGAGTTATACACGCCGGGCGACAGCAGGACGATGTTCGGCTCGCCCCGCGCCGCCGCCGCGGGTCTGTGGGGTGCCAGGTCGCGCAGGCTCCCCAGCAGCGCCTGCCCGTAGTAATCCAGCGGCCGCACGCCATAGTGCGAGAAGAGCATCGGAAAGACGCGCTTCATCACCTGCCGGTTCGCCAGCATATACGACGCGCCGCTCGGCACGCGCAGGTTGTCCTCCAGCACCGCGAACTGCCCGTCCGGCTGCCGGATCAAATCCGTTCCCGCCACCGCGACATACGTCCCGTGCGGCGCATCCGCCCCGCGCATCTCCCGCCGGTAGTGCTTCGAGCTGTACACCAGCTCATACGGCACGACGCGCTCTCGTAGGATGCGCCCCTCATGGTAGATGTCATGCAGGAACAGGTTGAGGCTCGTGATCCGCTGGATCAGCCCGCGCTCGATCACGTCCCACTCGTCCGCGGTGATAATCCGCGGCAGCAGATCATACGGGAAGATGCGCTCCGTCCCCCGCGCGTCCGAGTAGACCGTAAACGTGATGCCTTGATGGAGGAAAGACAGGTCCGCCGCCTGCTGCCGCTGCGCCAGCTCCTCCGGCGTCAGCTCCAGCAGCCGATCATACAGGCGCAAATACTGCGCCCGCGGCGAGCAATCAGCGGCAAACATCTCATCGTAAGCCGCGTCAAGCTCGTAATGGCGAAACAGAGGAGGCAGCGTCGGCACTGGCGCCGCGGAGGGCAGGTCGGACGTTCCCATAGGCCGCTCCGGGTTGGATGTGGGGTGGAAAGCTACACGACGCGGGGCAGAAGCCGCTCGTCAACCCCATTATACAATACTTGTCCTTGACAGCAGGCGAGAGAGACTCGCTGTGGGTTGCAAGTCTCGTATGCTGGCCCTGAGATGCGGCGCGCTGGCAGCGCGGAGCTGTTCGCCAACGGCGCAGGCGTCCTCACGGGCGAACGCGCGTGGCAGGTCACGGTGTGATAAGGGGCGGGCGCGCAATGTAAAGCACCGGCGCGTGGATGGCGCGTGGGGGTTGGTGAGCTTGAATTAAGAATTAGGAAAAGGCGCGTCGCGCGTCTTGCTCAAGGTTGTATCATCGACACAAACTTAATTCCGTCGTCCTCCACCTTCACGACCGTAACCGGTTTGACTGCGTTGTGTTGCGCGTCGAAGGTGATGTTGCCTGTGACGCCGTTGTAGTTGGCCGCCGCGAGCGCGTCTCTGACCCGGAGCGGGTCATCCGCGCCCGCGGTCTCGATGGCGGTCAGCAGCAGATTGACCGCATCATATGCCAGCGCGGCTTGCGCATCCGGGACACGCATCGTCGGGTCTGCGCGGCGCCTGCCAAACGCAATCGCAAAGCTCTGCGCTTCGACGCGCGGGTCTGCGGCCGAGAAGTGGGTGGTGAAGTAGGCGCCGTCGGCCGTCGTAAGGTCGAGCGCGGACGAGTCCCACCCGTCGCCTCCCATGAAGCGCAGGGGCAGCCCCAGCTTGCCCGCCTGCGCGGTGATCAGGTTAGCAACGTCGTAGTACACGGGCGCAAAAATGATGTCGGGCCGGGCCGCCGCGGCCATGCGCAGGACCGTCGAGAAGTCGGTGTCGCCATCCGTCAGTTGCGCGCCGCCGATGAGTCGTCCGCCGAGCGCGGAAAACTCCTCGTCGAAGGCGGTGGCGAGGCCCTTCGCGTAATCTTCCTCCGCGTCAAACCAGGTGGCAGCCGTCCGCGCGCCGAGGGTGTTGAACGCAAAGGCCGCGGCCGCGCGGCCCTGGCGCGCGTCGACGAAACAGGCGCGGAAGACGAACGCCTTCGTGGAGCCATCCGCGTTCACCGTCACCGCCGGGTTAGTCGAGGACGGCGTGATCATCACGACCCCGCGCTGGTTGGCGAGGTCCGAGACGGGGAGCGACGCCCTGGAGCACACCTCGCCCACAATGTACCGGATGCCGTCCTCCGCGATGAGCTTGCGCGCCGCGTTGAGCGCGGGTGTGGCCTCACACTGGCTGTCCGCCACCACGAGTTCGATTCGCTTACCAAGCACACCGCCCTGCGCGTTCCACCCGTCAACTGCCAGCTGCGCGGCGTCGCGCATGGACGCGCCGAACGCCGGCACCGCGCCAGTAAGCGGCGCGAGGAGCGCGATCTTGAGCGCGCCGTCCGTTGTGGAGGCCGTGGCCGCCGACATCCCGATGCTGCCCACAAAAGGCTTAGCCGTGGCGGTCGGCAGGGGCGAGGCCGTGGCCGACGACGTTTGGATGTCCGGCGCGAGGATGACGGGCAGCTCCTTCTTTGCAGTCAGGCCAAATGGCCCCAGGGCGAGCAGGGTGATGACTTGGCCTCGCTCAGTAAACCCCTCGTTGAATGTTATTTCGTCCCGGGCTTCTCCACCCAGAACCTCGAATGTGGACCCCACCCGGACACTAACCGAATCGGCATTGTCAAACAACCAACTCACCGTCACCGGTTCACCTGGCGCGGGTTGAGCAGGGCGCAGCGTCGCGTAGACTAGTTTTGGCTCGAACATGGCGGGGAGCGCGATCATGAGCGCCAGCGCGATCAGCACGGCGAGCAGCGGCATCCACCAGCGCACGACGGGCGCGACGATCACTTGGCCCTTCAAAAGACTGGGGACGCCCGGGCTAACCTCGACGTTGAAGGGCAGCGTGCGGGAGCGCCCAATGAAGGGGCGCCGCAGGCGGTGCAAGCTGAAGTACGTCGGGACCGTTGCGCCGGCATCCACTTCTACGACCTTGCGCTGGGGCGGGAACTCCCGCCACAACTCCGACGCGCCTACGCATGTGAGCGCGACTTGTGCGGGCTGCTCATCCCGGTTGGCAATGTTCACGGTGATGGGATGGCGCGCAGAGACGCGCGGGGTCAGCAGCCGCGCTTCGATTTGGGGTTGCTCGTCGGACGAGGCCGCTAGGACATGCTGCGGGGATGCGGGTTGCGTGACGGGTTTGGTCTCGACCACGGGCCGCGCCGCGTGCTTCGGCTCGGCTGCGGGAACCAGCGGCGCGACGGGCTTTGGCTCAACCATCGGCGGCGGCGTTTCGGCGGGCTTTGGCGCGGCAACGGGTGCAGCCTGGCCGCTCACGTCAAACAGCACGCCGTCCGTCGCGCGCATGTACAGCACAGGTGTGCCCCATTCCAGCGTGTTCGGCACGTCCAGCGACACGGCCTTGCGCGCCTCGCTCACCGCAGCGTCCACCGGCATGGAGCGGGCGAGCGCATCGTAAAACGCGCGGCTGAACTCAACCGCGGCTCGGTCCGTGATCACATACTGCATGGCAACCACTGCAGGGATGCCGCGGCGCACCAGGACCGAGGCCGTGCTGGAGAAGACATCTCCCGCGCTGGCCCGGCCGCCCTCGCACGCGTTCAGCAGCACCAGGCGCAGGCTGTGATGGTCGGCCAGCAGCCGGCCGAGCTCGCTCGCGCGCAGGCAGCGCGTCAGGCCGCGCTCGTCGGCCAGGCAGACGAAGCCTTCCCCCGCGCTCCTGTCAAATCCACCGTGGCCGACGAAATGGAGGACGTGCCAGGGCCCGGCCTGCATCTCCGCCTGCAGCTCGCGCCACGTCTGCCCGCGGAGCCAGCGCAGCTCGACCAGGCCGCGCGTGCGGAGGTCCGCAAGGCCGCGTTCGAGCCGCTCCTGCTCGCGGCCCACGTCCAGCGCCTCCTGATCGCGCGGGCTGGCTACCAGGCCGAGCACGCGCAGCGGCGCCGCGACCTGTAGGGACTCGACGCGGTGGGGCAGTTCCAGGTAGCGCAGCAGCGGCGTGCTGCGTGAAAGGCACAGGTACTCGCCCCCGCGCGGGTCGTAGAGAAACTCCCACGGCAGCGCGGCGAGCTCGGGGTCGAGGATGCGCAGCTTGATGCGCAGGCCCTGGCCCGCGGCGAGCGCGCGTTCGTAGCTCACGTCGAAGCGGGAGCGCACCTCACCGTCGAAGAGCGCGTCGAAGAGCGCCTCGCCAAAGCTCTGCACGACGGTTTCCTCGTCGGTGCGGAACGCGCGGTGGACGCCGCCCGAACGGAGCAGCGCGATTTGGAGCTTGTCAAGCCGGGTTTCGAGCGCGAGGCGGTCAAAGGGGAAGCGCATGGTGGCGCGCGCTTCGCCGGCCGGGGAGCGCGTCACGGCGACCGGATACTCGCGGCCGGCGCCCGGCTTGATTTCCAGCTCGAAATCGAGGTACTGCATCTTCCGCGCCCGCGACGCATGGGGCAACTGTGCGTCAGGAGGATTCTACCGCGCCGCGCGGCGGGTGTCAACGCGCGCGCCGACATCCATTTACAACTACCGGGCTCTGGAACCTTGGCGGCAGTCTTTGCCAGGCGCCTGGTCGAAGCGCGGTGCGAGAGGGCGCAGAAAGGGAGGCGCCGGCCATCTCTAACTCGCGAAAGCGCTCGCCGAGCATCTTGCGGCCGCAGTCGGCGCTATTCGCTGATTCGTTTCGTGACAAAGTCACGCATTCGCTTATTCGAGATGGCCGCGCACCGCTTCGTGCCTCCTGCCGCGGCGTCACACTCTGAGAAAACCCGCGCTTTACTGCGTAATCGTATACTCCCCCGACTGCGCCCGCTGATTCCCCGCGATCAAATTAAACACCCACCGCATCCCCGGCGACCCCTGCACCGGCACTTCAAACGCCACGCGCCCCGCCGCATCCGTGCTCCCCGTCGCCATCTGGATCCCCTGCGACCCCACCGGCGCGCCCCACAGCGCAATCCCGACAAACGGCGCGAACCCCGTCCCCGTCACGCGCACCACCGTCCCCGACGGCCCGTTCTGCGGCGCAAACGAAATCGCCGGCTCAGTTGCAGGCGGCGGAACCGGCGGCGCCGGCGGCATGACGCCGCGCTGCGCAAACCGCACGTCCCCCCACGCGCCATTCACCGCATAGTACACCCGCACCGCGCCGGTCCGCAGATGCTCCGCGCGCTGCGCCGTATAGTTCACCCCGCCGAACGCCAGCGGAAACTCCGGCGAATTCGGCACAAAGCTGTCCGCGAAGATGCGCTTCTGCAGCGCCGCGTTCGGGTTAAACCGGATCGCCTGCCGCCGCTCCGCCTCCTGCAGCATAAACAACCCCAGCGCATCCTGGCTCCGCCCCCGCTGCGCGAACACCACGTTCCCCCAGTCGCCCACGCGAACGAAATACGCCCGCACCACGCCCGTCCGCAGGTGCTCCGCGCGCTGCGCCGCAAACGACGTCGCCTCGATCGTCACCGCGAACTCCGCCGAATTCGGCACGAATCCATCCGCGAAGATGCGCTTCTGCAGCGCCGCGTTCGGGTTAAACTGCATCACCTGCT
>CAZPTI010000167.1:0-10794 GCA_964588925.1 uncultured Anaerolineales bacterium
CACGACTCCGGCCTCACCGGTCAACCCTGACCCCGCCAGATAACGGTTGGCGCCGGTGCGGACCTACGACTTAGGTCGAACCTTTGTCTTTCGGCCCCACAGCTCCGGAGTGTCTTTCCGAGGAGGCGCAGGCGGCATTCCCAGCATCAGCCGCTCTCTGAACTGCGCGTTCGCCTCGTACTCTCTCCATCAACGCTTTTGCGTTTAGTTGCGGGAGGATAACACGGTCGCGGCGGGATTGTCAATTAATCGCAAACAAGGAAGGGATTGCGGTATAATGTCCCTTATGATCCGCGTGAATGACCAGTACGACGTCGAACACCGCCCCGGCATGACCGTGCAGGACTTGCTCGCCGCGCTCAACTTCAGCTTCAGGATGATCGTCGTGAAGGTGAACGGGCAGGTGGTGCTGCGCAAGGACTTCCCGACGACCGAAGTGCCCGACGGCGCGCAGGTGCAGGCCATTCACCTCATCAGCGGCGGATAACCCTTCATTCAACCCGACAAAGCGACAACTCAATGACGATTCTCAGCGCGCTCTCCAAAGTTCTGCCCGTCCTCCTGCTTATCTTCCTCGGCGCATTTTTCCGGCGCTCCGGCTTTCTGCCCGAAGCCGCGGTCGCGGGGATGAAGAAGCTGGTCATCAACGTGACGCTGCCGGCCGCGCTCTTTCTTGCATTCGCCGGCGTCGCGCTCGAAGGCCGCCACCTCGTCCTCGGCGCGCTCGTGTTCGCCGCGTGCGTCCTGGCGCTGCTGCTCTTCCGCAACCTCTGGCCCCGGCTCGGCTTCCGCTCCGCATACACGCCCGCGCTCATGACCGGCTTCGAGGCAGGCATGATGGGCTACGCCATCTACGGTGCGGTCTACGGCTCGGCCAACATCTTCAAGTTCGCCGTGGTCGACCTCGGCCAGGTGCTCTTTGTCTTCTTCATCCTCGTGCCGTGGATCAGCCAGCTTGCGACCGGCCGCATGTCCCTGCGCGACACCGCTATCGGCTTCCTCAAGACGCCGGTCATCGTCGCCATCTTCCTCGGCATCCTCGTCAACCGCCTCGGCCTGGTCGACCCGCTCCGCGCCTTCCCGCCGACCGACGCCCTTTTCCGCACGGTCGAATTGCTCGGCGCAATCACGACGCCGCTCATCGCAATGGTCATCGGCTACGAGGTGCGGCTGCAACGCGGCGCGCTCGCCCTGCCAGCCCGCGCCACCGCCATTCGCCTGCTCTTCTGGGTGCCTATCGGTCTGCTGCTTATCGCGCTCGTCGTGAACACGCTCCTCGGCGGCGATCCGCTCTTCCGCGTCGCGGTCATGACCATGTTCGTCCTCCCCGCGCCGTTCGTCGCGCCCCTCTTCATGGGCAATGCGCCCGCCGAGGAGCGCACCTTCGTCGTCAACACCCTCTCGCTGATGACCCTGGTCACGCTCGTCGCGTTCACGATCGTAACTCTCGTCTTCCAGGCTTAATCTGCCGCAGATGACACCGCCTCTGCGGCCAAAAACCGTAATCGTAAGCCCCACAATTGAGTCGCGGCCCCTTAACCGGTATAATCCTCACTATGTCAATGTTAAGTCTCGCGCCAAAGCTGCCTTTATACTGGAGCTTCCGCCGGTTCGGGTTCCCGAAGATGTACCCCTTCTCCGTCGTCGTCAGCATCAGCTTCCGCTGCAATTCCAAATGCCGCACGTGCGACGTGTGGCGCAAGCCGAACGACGACATGTCAGCCGAAGAATGGGACAAGGTCTTCGCCAACCTCGGCCGGACTCCGTTTTATATCACTTTCACCGGCGGCGAGCCGTTCCTGCGCAAGGACCTGGACGACCTGGTCGTCTCCGCCTACAAGCACTGCCGCCCGTCCGTCATCACTATTCCGACCAACGGCCTGCTCACCGACCGCATCGTCGAGCGCGTGGAGCGCATGTGCCGCGAGTGCCCGGAGAGCCAGATCGGCCTCAACCTGAGCCTTGACGGCATCGGCGAGGAGCACGACGACATCCGCGGCGTCCCCGGCAACTGGGACAAGTCGATGCGCACGTGGGAGTGCCTGAAAGAGCTCCAGGCGAAGCATAAGAACCTCGTGCTTACCGTTCACACGGTCGTCAGCCGGTTCAACCAGCACCGCTTTCGCGACATCTACGACGGCCTCCAGTTTCTCCAGCCCGACTCGTACATCACCGAAGTGGCCGAGGAGCGCGTCGAGCTGGACACCATCGGCTGGGGCATCACGCCCGACCCCGACAAGTACGCGCCCATCGCCGACTTCCTGAGCGCGCAGGCGAAGGCGCGGCCGTCGCGGGGCATCGCGAAGTTCACGCAGGCGTTCCGCGCCGAGTACTACCAGCTTGCGAAGCGCGTGCTCTATGAGCGCACGCAGGTGATCGACTGCTACGCCGGCTGGGCGAGCGCGCACATCGCGCCCAACGGCGACATCTGGAGCTGCTGCATCCGCGCGGAGCCGGTCGGCAGCCTCCGGCAGACCAACTACGACCTCGCCCCCATCTGGTTCGGCGAGCGCATGGCGAAACTCCGCAAGTCGATCTACGATAAGGAATGCGCATGTCCGATGGCGAACGCCAGCTACGCCAACATGCTGCTGCATCCACCGACAGTAGCTCGCGTCGGCCTCGAAATGGTGAAGGGTGATTGACAGCGAAGGGGGAAACTATGGGCGCATCGGTGGGAACGATGGAAGTGCCGCGCGCAGCGGATCGTGTTGAAACCGTTAAGCAGGTCTCCACTGGCCTGGCCGGTCGCGTCAAGCCCCTTATCCGGGGCCTGTCCGACATGGTCGCCCTGGCTGACCGTAATCGCAAGCGAACCGAAGTGTACGCGCCGTTCAACCGCGAGTGCATCGGCACGGCGCCCTCCTGCGCGGTGGAAGACGTCAAAATCGCCGTGGAGCGCGCGCGCGACGCGCAACAGGCATGGGCCGCTCGGCCGCTGCATGAACGGACGCGCGTCTTCATGCGCTATCACGACCTCGTGCTCGACCGCCTCGACTCGCTCCTCGACATGCTGCAAATCGAAGGGGGCAAGTCGCGGCAGCACGCGCTGGAAGAAGTCCTCGACGTGGCGATCAATGCGCGCTACTACGCGGCGCACGCGGCGGAGCTGCTCAACCCGAAACGGCGGCAGGGGCTCATCCCGCTGATCGTGAAGTCATGGGAGCTGCATCATCCGGTCGGCGTGGTGGGCATTATTTCGCCGTGGAACTACCCGTTCACGATGGCCGTTTCCGACGCGATCCCCGCGCTCATTGCGGGCAACGCCATCGTGCTCAAGCCTGCCGACCTCACGCCGTTCTCTGCGCTCTATGGCGTGCGTCTGCTGTACGAAGCAGGGCTGCCCGGCGACCTCTTCCAGGTAATCACCGGCCGGGGCAGCCTCCTGGGAACCCCGCTCATCGACCAGGTCGACTTCATCGGCTTCACCGGCAGCACCGAAGTGGGCCGCAAGATCGGCGAGCAGGCCGGGCGACGGTTGATCAAGCAGTCGCTGGAGCTTGGCGGCAAAAACCCCATGCTCGTGCTGGACGACGCAGACTTTGAAAAGGCCGTCTACGTGGCGACGCACGGCAGCTACGCGGGCGCAGGGCAATTGTGCATCTCCTACGAGCGCATGTACGTTCAGAGCGGCATCTACGACCGCTTCCTAGAGGCGTTCGTAGCGCGTACGAAGGCGCTGCGTCTCGGCCCCGCGCTTGACTTCTCCGTCGACATCGGCTCGCTGATCGGTCCGAGC
The DNA here is from genome assembly GCA_964588925.1 of uncultured Anaerolineales bacterium. Taxonomy (GTDB): domain Bacteria; phylum Chloroflexota; class Anaerolineae; order CG2-30-64-16; family CG2-30-64-16; genus JALOOB01. Next base: position 3,740 of record CAZPTI010000167.1, read on the forward strand.
CAGTTGGAGAAGACGCTGGAGCACGTCGATGACGCGCGGTCGAAGGGCGCGCAGGTGCTCGCGGGTGGTCGCTCCCGCCCCGACATCGGCCCCTACTTCTTCGAGCCGACCATCCTTTCAGGCGTTACCGAGGGGATGCAATGCTACCGCGAGGAGACCTTCGGCCCGGTGGTGTCGGTCTACAAGGTTGATTCGGTCGAAGAGATGATTGCGCGGGCGAACGACTCAGAATACGGGCTGAACGCCTCGGTGATCAGCCGCGACGAGCGCAAGGCGGTCGACGTGGCGAGCCGCATCCGCTGTGGCACGGTCTCGATCAACGAAACCTATCAGGTGCCGTGGAGCGCGATGGGCGCGCCGATGGGTGGCATGAAGGATTCGGGGCTGGGTCGGCGGCACGGCATCGAGGGGATGCTGAAGTACACCGAGTCGCAAAACATCACGCTCTCGCGCATGAGCCCGCTCTTCCCGATTCCCGGCCTCTCCATCGAGGCAAGCACTGCGGCTTTTGTCGCGGGGTTGCGGCTGATCAAGCGCATTCCGGGGCTGCGTTAAGCGCCGTCACGATAGATCGACGGTGTAACCGCTGTCCCTGAGAATCGCCAGCAGGCGGTCGACGTGCTTTTCCGGCACGATGACCGCCTGCGCTGATATTAAGTCCCCGAGCATGGGCGCGATGAGCGAATCCGCGCGCAAGGCAGCCAGCGTCGCCGCATCCGCCACGCGCAGGATCGCCCCGCGCGTCATCCGCACCTCGCCCCCAAGCTGATCGTATCGCTCGAGCGCGCTCGCCACCTTCGGCGGCACGCGCCCCCCTGCTGCCCGGCGCAAGATCGCCAGCGCATCCTCCCCCTTGATCCCCGCCGCCCGCGCCCGCGCCAGGCTCGCGCGCGTGATGCGGTGCCGCGTCGCCGCCGGTGTCACCGTCTCCCGCCGCGTCTCCCACTGTCCGCCCTGCCCCGCATCCGTAAAGCGCGCCAGCCGGTAACGGTCCAACAGCGGCAGCAGCAGCGGCGCGGTCACGGTGAAGTCCTCGGCCACGCTCAGCTTTGCGGGCTGCGGCGGCTCGGAGGGCATGCGCGAGTTGAGCCATGCGGCGCCCGCGGGCGTCAGCCGAAAGAGGGGCGGGTCAGTTGGCAACCCCTCACCGAGCGCGACTGCGCCGAACCAGAACAGGGGCCCCTCGATCAGGAAGCGCAGCAGCCGCCCTTCCACCGCGTCCCACGACTCGAAGCCCGACAGGTAACGGCCCGTCTCCGCCTCGCGCAGGTACCAGCCCGAGTAGTTGCCGTCCGGCCGCTGGAAATCCGGGTCCGCGCGCTTCATCACAGCGACCGCATCCGCGATGCGGTACCACGCCTTCGCGTCGAGCGCCTTGAGCAGCCGCAGCAGCCGCCTGCGCGCGTGCGGCGCGTCGCTCACCCACTCCCCTTCCGCGATCAGCCCCGGCGTGTGCCGCAGGTCGTTCCAAGCCACGCTGTCGCGCCACGTCGAGAAGAGCAAGGACATCTGCTCCCAGTGCGTCAGCCGCAGCCACTCGCCCACGCGCTGGTTGTCCACCACCCACCGCCCGCGGTCCGGCGCCACCCAGCCGAGGCTCTGCGCCAGCGTCAGCAGCAGCGCGAACCGGAGCGGGTCGGGCAAGGCCAGCGCGCCGAGCAATTCCTGGCCGCGTTCGGTGGCGAGCAAATCATCCGCCAACGGCAGGGGATCCTCCCGAATCGCGGCGAGGACAGCGCACGTATCGACCGCAAAGCTGTTCAGCGCGTGCCGCGCGCGGGCTGGTGAAGGCGCGGGTTCGGGCAGGATCGGCCGCGGCTCGGACGAAGGCGGCGGCGCAACGGGCGCGGGGGGCAGCGGCAAATCTTCGGGGATATAAACGTACTCCATTGGCCCGTCGCCGAAGTCCGCAAAGGTGCGGAAGAGCAAGCCGCGGTACCACAGTTCTTCGGCCGCGTTCTCTGGCTGCCGCCACAGCGCCTCGCGCTCCAGCCGCCCCGGCCCAACGGGGCGAATCTCTCCGAACCGCCGCGCGAATACGGCCAGCTTCATCTTCCCGCCCGCGCGCTGCAACGCCGCGAAGGCCGCGCGCGCCTCGTCCGATGCCGCCGCCAGCCCTTCCGCCGTCGCATCCTCGTCCGACAGCGCGGCGGCAAGCTGCAACGCAACTTCATCGCGCGCGTTGGAAGCAAGGCTGACCCCGCGCACCTCCGCAATGCCGCGGAGCAGGGCCAGGGGGTGTTCGTTAAGGCTATCGGCAAGCGTGCGCACGGGGAGATTATACCCCGAATGAAACTAAACCGCGGCGGAATGCGTAATGAAATAAACGAAATTCTTATGTAACTATAGTATCATTGCTTTGTGCGAAGCATACGACTATGCAGGAGTGGATGATGGCGAATCCGGTGAAATCTGCGGGCCTGATTACGGGGATTATCGAGAATGCGCGGCTGGGGTGGCGGTTGCTCCGCGACCAGCGCGAGCCGCTGTGGACCAAGTTGCTGATTCCCGGCGTAGCGCTGGCCTACGTGCTGTTGCCGGTTGACATACTGCCGGACCTGATGCCCGGCCTCGGCCAGTTGGACGACCTGGCGATGATCGCCTTTGCGTTGAAGCTCTTCGTGGATCAAAGCCCCACATGGCTCGTGCAGTGGCACCGCGACCAACTGGCGGGCCGCGCGCCGCAGGGCGAAGCCCCGCGCCGCGAGTCGACAGTCGAGGCCGAGTACCGCGTCGTCGAATAAACGCGAGTTGGCGGACGCGCCATCTCGAATAAGCGAATGCGGATCGAATAAGCGAATGGTCTCCCTCGCAATGCGCGGAGGGAGCGGGCGCATTCGTTCATTCGATCCGCATTCGCTTATTCGAGATGGCCGCGCTTCTACGCCAGCGTAATCATCTCCCCTACCGGCTCGCCCACCAGATCATATTCAATCGCGCCGGTAATCTTCGCCGCCGCCATCTCGCCGAGGGGCAGCACACCCGGAATCACAACCAGCCCGTCCACTTCCGGCGCATCGCGATAACTCCGCGCCAGCGAGACCGGCTGCCGCCGCACCTTCTGCCCGCGTCCGCCCTTGCCCGCCGGAACCATGCTCTCCATCTCCCCGTGCGCCTCGACCAACACGTCCAACTGCCGCCCCACCTGCGCCTGGTTGCGCGCGAGCGAGATGCGCTGTTGCAGGGCCATGAGGCGGCGGTAGCGTTCCTCCTTGACCCTCTCCTTCACCTGCCCCGGCATATCGTGGGCGGGCGTGCCCGGCTCCGGGCTGAACGTGAAGACGCCGACCTTGTCGAACTGGATCGCCTCGACGAAGTCCATCAACCCGCGAAATTCCTCTTCCGTCTCGCCGGGCAGACCGACGATGAAGGTGCTGCGGAAGGCCATGTCAGGCATCGCGCGGCGCATGGACGCAAACGTTTCCAGCAGCTTATCCGTGTTGCTCGGCCGGAACATCCGCTTGAGAACCGCGGGGTGGCCGTGCTGGAGCGGGATGTCGAGGTAGTGGCAGACACGCGCGTCAGACGCCATGACTTCGATAAGCCGCTCGGACACGTGGCCGGGATACGCGTACATCAGGCGCAGCCAGCGCAGGTCGGGCGTCCCGTTCAGGATGGCCCGCATCAGGTCGGGCAGCGAGTCGGGCTGCCCCCAATCGCGGCCGTAATCCGTCGTATCCTGCCCGATGAGGATCAGTTCCTTCGCGCCCGATGCGACCAGCCGCTGCGCCTCGGCCACAATGGCCTCCACCGGCCGGCTGCGCAGCTTGCCCTTAAACGAGGGAATGGAGCAGAACGCGCACGGCGCATTGCAGCCGTCGCTGATCTTTAAGTACGCGCTGCCGGTAGGCGCCGCAGGCCGCGGCATCGCGCCGCCGAGCGGTTCGTCCGGGTCGCCGAGCAGCGCATACCGGCCAAAACTCTTGCCCGCACTGCCGTTCTGCCCGCGCAGCGCCGTGATGAACGACACCACTTCCATCCACCGCCGCGTGCCGAGCAATCCATCCACCCCGGGCGCCTCGCGCACGATGCGTTCGCCGTTGCGCTGCGCCATGCAGCCCGCCGCGATCAGCACCTGACCGGGCCGTTTGCCCGCGGCCAGCTCGCGCAGGTTCGCCAGCGATTCATCCTCTGCCGATTGCAGGAAGCCGCACGTGTTCACGATGAGCACGTCGGCATCCTCCGGGATGTCCGTGCCGCTGTAGCCCGCGCCGGTCAGCATGGTCGCCATGCCCTCGCTGTCCACGGTGTTTTTTGGGCAGCCGAGCGTTAATAGATAGTACTTCATTCGTCCTTACCGCAACAAAGTCCCTTAACAAAAACAGTGGGCAGCGAGCCACGCCCGCTACCCACACTGGTTCGACGGATTGTGAGTGATTATCCTGCGGACGTCGGCGTCGCGGTAGGCGCGGGCGCAGGCGTAACCGCCCCGCCCTCCAGCACCTCGCCCGTGTCCACCACGACCCAGCTCCGCTCCACGACCTGGCCCACCTCGCCCATCGGCCCCAGGTCTTCGCCGTTCAAGATGAGATTGACGCCAGCCGCGTTGCCCGTGCGAATCGCGACCGAATCGTTCGCCTCCCACACGCGCTGATCGCCGGCGTTCAGAAAGCCCTCTTCGACCACTGCGCCGTCCACCGTTACGCGCACCCAGGAACGCTGTGTCGCCGTTGCTTCGAGCACAATACCCATCGCCACCGCTTCCGGCGTGGCCGTCGGCCGCGGGGTCGGCGTCGGCGACGCGGGCACCGTCGGCGTCGGCAGCGGCAGGATGTCGGACGTCGCAGCCGGGATGACCTCCGCGCCGGTCGTCGCTTCAGGCGCAGGCGCAGTAATCGTGGCCTGCGGGGTTGCGGTGACGACCCACGGCGTGGGCGAATTGGTCGCCGTGGCCGTTGGCGGTGGAGGCGGCGCGATGGCGGCCAGCGGGTTCCACCCCGGATTGCGGCTCAGGAACCACCACGCGCCAACGCCAAGCGCAAGCACCACCGCGCCTGCGATCACCCAGGGAACCCACCAGCTTGTCGTGGAAACCGGCTCGATCAACTCAACTTCGAGCGGCCGATAATCGACGTAGCGCGGTTTTCCCGGCTCCGCCACGAGCACCGCGTCGCCACGGTCGCCGCTCTCGTCCACGTACATGTTGAGCGCGGCCTGCGTGTCGAGGCCGAGATATGCGGCATACGTGCGCAAAAAGCCGCGCGCGACGGCCCCCTGCGGCAGCTTGTTGTATTCCCCGTTTTCCAGCGCTTCCAGCCACTTCTGACGGATGCGCGTCACTGACTCCACGTCGGCGAGGGACAAACCCTTGGCCGTGCGCGCCTCCAGCAGCAGGCGCCCTAGCTCACTCATAGGAGGTCGGTCCTCATCTTGTTGATAGGCCAAACAACTATACCCGCGCGAGGGGCAAAAGTCAAAAGACGCGGCGTTTTCGCCGGAAATGCGAGCGTTCCGGGTCAAAGACGCACGGCCAGCGAGAAGGGTTCCCCCGCCTTGCGCAATTGGGCGCTTGTCGCTATGATCCCCTCATGCCGACCCGCAAAAAAAGGCCGCAACGTTCTGGCTCCGGCGCGAAGGCTCTCCTCGTGCTGGCGGTGGTCCTGTTCGCCGGGATCTGGTTGACTGAACAGGTTGCCAGCCGGGGCATCGGGCCGAGTTGGCTCCAATTCCTCTTTGCCGCCAGCGAGCCGACCGGCGGCCTGCGCGTCGGCCTGATCGCGGGGCACAAGGGCAACGATTCGGGCGCAGTGTGCGACGATGGGCTGACTGAGGCCGAGGTCAACCTGAAGGTGGCCGAGTTGACCGCGGAGAGGTTGCAACGACAGGGCGTGCAGGTCGACATCCTCGATGAGTTCGACGGCAAACTGAGAGGCTACAAGGCAGCCGCGCTCGTTTCCATCCACTCCGACTCATGCCAGGTCGACTTCACCGGCTTCAAGGTCGCCAACCAGAGCGGCGGCAGCGCGGCATCTGAGCGGCTGACCGAATGCCTGTGGACCAACTATGAGCAGGCCACCGGTCTCGACCGCCACATGACCACCATCACGCGCGACATGACGAACTACCATGCGTTCCGCGAGATCGCGTTCAGCACGCCGGCGGCCATTATCGAGCTTGGCTTCATGAACGCCGACCGCCCGATTATCGCGGACCAACCCGAGCGCGCGGCCGATGGCGTAGCGAACGGCATCTTGTGCTTCTTCGCCCCGACTCCAACTCCCGACGCCACCACAACGCAGCAGTAGGAGCAACCATGAACCCGTCCCAACGCCTCGCCGCGCGCCTGCGCGGAGAACCCGTTGACCGTCCGCCCAACTTCAACATCATTATGCAGTTCGGCGCGCACTACATCGGCAAGCCGCTGAGCGCCTATTATCAGGACTACCGCGTCCTCTGCGAAGCAAACTTCACGGTGCAGGAGGCATTCGACCTCGACCTCCTGCAGGCCATCTCCGACCCTTATCGCGAGGCTGCGGACGCCGGATTGAAAGTTACCTTCCCCGAAGACAGCCTGCTGCTCGCGACGGAGCCGCTGCTGAAAGAGCCGGCTGACCTCACCAACCTGCGCTATCCGAAGCCGGAAGACGGCCGCCGCATGACCGACCGCCTCAACGCGGTGCGGCTGTTCAAGGAGCGCGCTGGCGGGCAAGTCCCCGTTATGGGGTGGGTGGAGGGCGCGCTGGCCGAGCTGGCCGACCTGCGCGGCGTGGGCCAGACCATGACCGACTTAATCGACCGGCCCGAATGGGTGCGCGAGGCGCTGGAAATCTGCGTCGAGACGGAAATCGCGTTCGCCATCGCGCAGATCGAGGCGGGCGCTGACATCATCGGGCTGGGCGACGCCGTCGCGTCGCAAATCTCCCCGCGCGCCTACCGCGAGTTCGCGCTGCCCTACGAACAACGCATCTTCGCCGCGATCCGTGAACACGGCGCCATTCCTCGCCTGCACATCTGCGGCAACACCAACCGCATCCTGGCAGACATGGCGCAGAGCGGCGCCAAGATCATCGACCTTGACTGGATGGTCGACATGGCGAAGGCCGCGGAACTGTTCG
>CAZPTI010000168.1:0-9146 GCA_964588925.1 uncultured Anaerolineales bacterium
GGCGGGTGGAATGTCAAACAATCTTAACCTACGGCTTGCTGACGATTGGCATACGGTTGAGCCTGTGGCGCGCAGCAGAGCGGAACCTCGGTTCAAACGAAAATTCTGCGTTGACTTCCTCCAGAGACATGATAAACTTTTGCGCAGTCACGTTCGCATTGGAGCGCAAAAATGACTGCCCAGTATCAGTTCAGTTCGGCGAGCTGGGTCATGTTGGCCGCGGCAGCCTTTGTGGCAGCCGTGGCGCTCTATGCGCTGCGTCAAAGGAGTGTGCCCGGCGCGCTCGCGTTCGCGCTGACCGGCCTTTTTGGCGCCGCGTCCATCGCGGGGCTGGCGCTCGCGACCGCGGCTGCGGACGCGTCAGGGCAGATCTTCTGGATCAAGTTCTCCGGCCTGTGGTTGCCGCCGTCGAGGATCACGTGGTTTCTCTTCGCGCTTACGTATGCCAACCTGACGCGGCGGGCGCCGCCTCTCATCGTGATCGCGCTATGCCTGCCTCTGCTGTTGCACGGGGCGCTCCTCGTCACCAACGATCCGAACCACTGGATGTGGGCCGGGTTTGAAGGCGCCGGCCAGCTTCGGCCCATCCGCGGCCCCGCCAACTGGTTCCTGGTCACTTACGGGTATGCGCTGGGCCTCGCCAGCCTGTTCATCCTCGCGCGCCTGTTCGTCCGCTCGCCGCTCCACCGCCGGCCGGTCGCGCTGATCTTCGCCGGCGAGTTGCTCACCCTGATCGGCTTCGGCCTTAACATCAGCCCGCTGTCGGCAACCTGGCCCGCGTCCGTGGCGCGGCTCACGCTCGCGGCGCTGCCGGCCGCGGCCGCCTCCGCGCTCTATGGCTATGCGCTCTTTCATTATCGCATGTTCGATCCCGTCCCGCTGGCCCGCGCGACTGTGCTCAAGCAGATGCGCGAGGGGATGATCGTGCTGGACAGCCGGGCGAAAATCGCGGGATTGAATCGGGCCGCAGAGGAGGTTTTCAGCAGATCCTTTGCCGAGCTGCGCGGACGAGATCCGGCGGATGTTCTGCCGGGTTGGAGCGCCGCGGCCTTACCTCTGAAAGGCGAGGAGGCGTCCGCCAGGTTGACCCTGGGCCAGGGGACGGCCGCGCGTCACTTCGACTTGCGCGCGGCCCCGCTGCGGGATGGCGGGGGCGCGATGCTTGGCGCGCTGATCCTCCTGCATGACGTGACCGAGCAGGAGCGCGCGCAGGCGCAGGTGATCCGGCAGCAGGCCGCGCTGGCGACGTTCACCGAGCGCGAACGGCTGGCGCGTGAACTGCATGACAGCCTGGGTCAGGTGCTGAGTTATCTCCGCATGCAGGTGGCGACAATCCGCAAGCAGATGGCGGATGGGCAACTGGCCGCGGCCGACGAGCAACTCTGCCGCGCGGAGAACGCGCTGGCGGAGGCCCATGCGGACGTGCGCGAGCACATTCTCGGCCTGCGCGCCTCGGCCGCGCCGCAGCAGTCGTTTTTTGCCGCGCTCCAACGTTATATCGACGGATACTCGCTCAACTACGGGATCGGCGTCACGTTGAACGTCGCCAGCGACCTGGACGAGACCGCGCTGCGACCCGACACGCAGGCGCAGGTGTTTCGCATCATTCAGGAAGCGCTGACCAACGCGCGCAAGCACGCGCGGGCTCGCTGCGCGGCCGTGACGTTCGAGCGCGGCGGAACGACCATTCGGGTTGCCATCGAAGATGACGGGCAGGGGTTCGACCTCGCGGCCGGGACCGCGCAGGATTGCGGGCATTTCGGGCTTCAATTCATGGCTGAACGCGCCGCGCAACTGGGCGGCGCGCTGCGCGTGGACTCCACGCCGGGGCAGGGAACGCGCGTGGAGATCCGCATTCCCGCGAGGTGAGGTATGACGTTGCGCGTGCTGCTGGTCGACGATCACCGCCTGCTGATCGAGGGACTGAGGAACCTGCTGACGAGCTACGGGGCGGAGGTCGCAGGGGTTGCCTATGACGGCTTCGAGGGCGTCGCCCAGGCCCGTCGCCTCAAGCCGGACGTGGTTCTCATGGATATACGCATGCCCGGATGCGATGGTCTGCGCGCGACGCGCCTGATCGTGGCGGAGCAGCCGGAGATCAAGGTCGTCATGCTGACAACCTCTGCCGAGGATGAGGATCTGTTCGAGGCGATCAAGAGCGGCGCCTATGGCTACCTCGTGAAAAGCCTGAGCGGCGACGAATTCATCGCGGCGCTGGAGGGGGTCGCGCAGGGTGCGCCGCCGTTTTCGCCCGGCCTGGCCGCGCGGCTGCTGCGGGAGTTCGCGCGTCTCGGCGGCGCGCAGCCGGCCTTGGACGCAAAACCGGCGGATGCGCCAGCCGCCGCCGCGCCCGGGTTGACCGAGCGGCAAACCGAGGTGCTGAGGCTGGTTGCTGGCGGGCTGACTTATAAGGAAGCGGGTGCGCGGCTGCACCTCAGCGAGCGCACCGTGCGCTATCATATGGGAGAGATCATGGCGCAGTTGCACCTGGAGCATCGTAGCCAGGCGCTGGCATATGCGGGCAGGATGGGGTTGATACCGCCGGAATCATAGCAGAAACATGCCAGCCGAACGGAGGTTCGCCGTTCGGAGAATGACTGTCCGAAACGACAGTCCGCCCCGGTTGCGGACTGTCGCTTTTTTGCCCGATACGACATTGCGCGCGCCTCCCGCGACTGATACTGTGAAGGCATGGTCAAAGTCGTGTTATGCGGCGATTCGCTGGTGCTGGCGGCCCTGCGCGCCAGCCTGGGCGGGCATCCGGCAATCGAGCTGGTTCAGTGCCGGTCGGCCGCCGCCGCGGATCTCCTGGCTGCGCTGGACCTCGAGCCAGCGGCCATCATCTTCGACCTGCTCATCCCGCCGTTCGATTTGCCCATTAGCCTCCTGAAACGCCGCGCCGGGCTTCTGCTGATCGGCATTGAGCCGGACACTCATGAGCTTCTGGCGCTTTCCGGCTGCCGCGTGGCCGAGCCGACGACGCGCGACCTGGCCGACCTGATCACGCGTATCGGCCCTGCCCGACCCTGTCTCAACGCAGAGACGCCTGCCGAGGAGGATCTCAAATGAAAATACTTCGCCCAACTTTCGCCACGCTGCTCTTCATCTTCGCGCTGCTCGTGTTGCTCAGCGACGGGTATGCATGGGCTGGCAAACTGCCGCCGGTCAACCTGGTCAACCGCGTGCCGGCCCCCGTGGAGGCCGCGGCGCAGCGGTTGATGTTCGACATGGAGAGCCAGGGCTTTGAAGTGTTGAGCGGTTACTTCAAGCTGTACACGGAGGACGACTGCGCCTCTTCCTTTGAGGTGATGGGCACCTGCTACGCCAACAACCCCGCAGCGCCCTACGTCCTGCCCGTCCTGCCCTACTGGCCCGACGAGCACCGCGATGCGGCGACGCAAGGCGGGTTTGGGCCGACCCAGGAGGGCTACACGGTGAGCCACCGTCTCGATCCGCACGAGGCGATCCTGATTATGGGCGTTCTTCCGCCGCCGGCCGCCTATTTCGGGCTGCAAAGTTACGTGGGGAACCGCACCGGGGAGATTGACACGCAGAACCCCACCTATCAGTTCCTGCAGCAGAACTACTCCCAACTCGTGCCGATGTTCTTCAACACCGTGCCAAAAGATGAGACACGCGTCCAACTGGCCGCCAGCCTGAGCAACGCCATCAACAACGTGGTCATCGCGAGGCAGTCGGGCGCTGTTTGGGACAAGGTGCGCTTCTTCATCATCACGCACGACCAAAACATGGAAGACGCGATCCGCGACAACCTTGCGAAAAGCTCGATCTCGCCGCATGACATCTTTACCGAACCGATCCCCGGCTCCATGCGCACCGGGCTCGGCCAAACGGACGACGACTTTATAACCTTGATCCGCTACGCCATGCCGGAAAATGAAGAGCAGGCGAACGCGTGGCGGAAAGAGCTGCCGCTCATCGTTCTCCGAGTTCGCCCCGCCGACCGCAGCGGGCTGGTTCAGAAGTACGGTGAGGTGTCGCTCGAAACTCGTGTGGCGGACAGCGAGAAGTGGCTGACGAACTCGGTCAACAACCTTGCCACCGCGATCCTCGACAAGTGGCGTCAGCCTTGCCCGGACGGCGATTGCGCGGGCATTGTCTTCAACTTCATGAACTGGCAGCCGGAGCCGATCAACCTGGTCGGCCCCATCTGCGCAGGAAACTGGATGAACTGTTTGGGCGACACGCAGGACACCGTCTATCAGGTCGCGCCGGCGATGACCCTCGACAGCGGCGAAATCTATGCGGTCACAGGGCCGCTGGGCACGGAGACCGGCAACGCCACGTATGTGGGACTTGGACTGAACTCGTCCCGCATGAAGAAGGGCTTCGCTAATGTGTCGGACTCCGAGCTTACAGGGACGGCGAAGTTGTTTGCGTCAGACACAGTGACAAGCACCGACCTCTTGTTCGTGTATTACTTCGCGCGGAGTTGCGCGGGCCTGGAGCAATACACGGGCGGCGCCTGCCTCGAAATCCCGACAGAGGCGTTCGGCGGCTGTCCCGGCGGCGAGGGCAGCGAGACCTGCGACCATCTCACCTTCTCGATACGCGATTACATCAAGCCGACCACACAGCGCGGCGCAGACGCGGCATTAACGCTGCCGCCGAAAGTAATCAAGCTGCACCGACCGACGAGTGGCGTCCATAGCAATAAATTTTACCTGCCCCTGACATGCAAGTGAGCGGCGGGCCGGTGCGCTAAGACGCGAGCGTGCGCGCGGTCGCCGGCGGTCACGGGCGCGTCTACCTGTGACTCGACAAATCCTGCGTCCGGAACGACACCATTTCATACCGCTCCCCAACCTCGGCCACAGCTTCCGGGGCAACGGGTCGGTGACCGCCCTGATGGCAAGCGAAGCTTATCTCACGCGCTGCCTGGCAAAGTAGGAGGCAAAACACATGAAAGCGCCACCCATCGTCGCGTCGAAGAGGCTGACCGCGGCCGGCGGGCTTCTTCTGGCTGCCGGCCTGCTTGTCCTGCTGGCCGCGTTCGCCGGGCAGGCTGCCGCGCAGGAAGCCGCGCCCGCCCATGCCAACGCCGTAGCGCCACAGGCCCTCCCGACACCAGACTGCGCCAGACCGATCCCCGGCCAGCGCGCGCGCATTCTGGAGGAGAGCGAAGTCCTCCTGGCTGCGCGCTCTGACTCCAACAAGACATTAGAGAACATCATCATGGACAATGGTTCGGAGGCCGGCAGCCGGAACCTGAACTGGGGGAGCAACTGGTTCTACTGGAACATGGATGCGTTGACCGATGTCAGGTGGCCGGCGCTGGCGGTGGCCGATCTGAACGGTGATGACAGGGGCGAGCTGGTGAGCGCGTTTCGGGACAAGAACGACGCGCTGGCGGTGATCACCAGTGCCGGAGGGGGGAACTGGTGGCGCAGTGCCGGCGCGGAGATCGGCAACCTCGAATGGATCGACATCGCGGCCGGCAACCTGGACAGCGCGAAGGGCGAAGACGTGGTCGTCGCGCTCAAGAACGACACGAGCGACATCGTCCTCTTCGTCCTGACCGGCAACAGCGCGGGCAACATCGCGCAGGCGCCGAACAGCTACCTGGCCCGCTGGTACGACACCGCCAACGCGCGCGGAGACGTGAAGTACGTCGCCGTCGCGACCGGCAACTTCGACGACGACGCGCAGGACGAGATCGTCGTCACGTTTAAGGATGGCAACTCTGACCTGCAAGCCCTCATCCTGGAGTATGATGGCGACGGTTGGCTCAACCTGGCGTGGTCGCGCGCGTGGACGAATCACGACCGGGGCGACGTGGCAAACGACAGCGGAGCATACAAAAACGAGCACCCCATTGACGTGACCACGGGCGATATTGATCACGATCTGCGCGATGAAGTTGTCCTCGGCTTCCGCACGGGCGACAGCGACCGTAGTCGCGCGCAGTTGCTGGCGCTCGACAGGCAGTCGGACGGCTCCTACGATGACCGCGTGTTCGCTTACCAGGGCTATCCCACGAACGGAGTCAACGCGATTTCGGTGTCCGCCGGTGATTTTGACGGCAACGGCGCGGACGAGATCGGGCTTGCCTTCACTACCGTGACGATTGACCAGGTCAATGACGGCTACCAACTGCAAAAGCATCTGCGCACCTGGGAGTGGGTCCCGCCCGAAGACCCGACCTGGGCCGTCTGCGCAGATGACGGTGGAGCCGCCCGCCCGTGTCTCCAGGAACGCTCCGGCTCCTGGGACGGCAGCTCGCACCTGGTTTGCTACGGGTGTTCCACGACCGGCGCGGTCGCCAGGATCTCCACGGCAAGCGGCGACATGGACCTCGACGGCAAAGATGAAATTGCTCTGGCAAGCCAGATCTACAACACAAAGGATATTCGCGTCAACGCGTTCGACGCGGATAGCGGCATCACGCAGCGCGACTGGGAGGACATTACCTGGGGCGGCGGCGACCATGTCATCGAGTTCAGCCTCGACATGGGCGACCAGAACGGGGACAACCGGTACGCCGCCTACGTCGGAACGTGCAGCGCCAGGAAGGAAGCCCAGATCGAGGCCGTCATCCACGTCCCGCCCTACTGGCCCGGCGGTCCGGCGCAAAACGACAGCGAGGCCGAGGCTGGCTTCGGCCAGAGCGTCGGGTCTTCCTCTGGCAGCGGCAAGACTACGGAGACAAGCTTCGGCGGCTCGGTCGAGTTCGGCGGCGCGATCCCGGAGGCGGACATCGGGGGTGGGGCCACGTACGAGTTCGAGGAATCCACCTCGCTGGAGGTGGGCTCGACAAAGACACAGATCAACGGTGACAAGTTCGAGACGCACGCGCCGTGGGCCTACGATCCCGAGGAGACCTACATGAGCGCGGTGGGCTGGGTGGAGACAAAGTACTGGTGCTACGACTACACGCAGCCCATCATGGGCCCCATCGAAGTGTGCGCGCCGCGTCCGGCGGCCGAGGCGACCAAGCACAACGCGTCGCTGGAATGGTGGTGGCACGAGGGCCGGGAAATGTACGAGCGTTCGTGGGTTCCGCCCGGCATGAACCTGGCGCGCGGCCGGACGGCTACGCAGTCGAGCGCGGATCCGAACTGGGCCGGTCCGCCCGGCCTCGCAGTCGACGGCGTGACGACGGGCGGCGCCACGAGCAATACCATCGCGCACACCGCATCCCAACTCTACGCATGGTGGCAGGTGGACCTGGGCGGTGCGCAGTGGATCGACGGCATCCAGGTGTGGACCCGCTCCGACGGGCAGACGAACCGGCTGAAAGCATTCTACGTGTTCGTCTCGGACACACCCTTCGCGTCGAACGCCACGCCGGACTCCCTGAAGGACACCACCTGGAACCACTACGTGGCGGGCGAGGCCGGCCGGCCCACCGTTATCGGGGTCGGTCGGACGGGCCGCTACGTGCGCGTCCAGCTTGACCATCAGGACTATCTCGACCTGGCCGAGCTGGAGGTGTACGCCACGCCCGGCGCAGTCGATCAGTGGCCGGCGGCCGAGCCGGTCAAGGGGAGCGGGGGCTTCAGCGTGACCTGGCCCGGCGGACGCCAGCAGACCATCCCGGGCGAGTTGGTTTACGCGCGCGAAGGCCCGCGCGCGGGCGTGATGGCCGGCACGGGCGGCGGCGACTTTGACCTGGGGATGGGCAGCGAGACGGAATTCATCGGCGAGGGCAGCTCGACGGCCAAAACCTCGTTCGGCTGGGAAACCCCGTGGATAGGCGGCGAGGTGTCTTACGGCGAAACCCACAAGAACTCGTACCGCCTCGGCTGGGCGAAGGAGATCGAGTTCAGCGGCAAGGTGGGCGGAACGCCGAGAGAAAGCTCGCACCAGTACGACTATTCGTTCCAGCCCTACCTGTGGCTCCAACGCAGCCATCCGGCCAACGGCAAGGAGCAAGCCTTCCTTGTGCTCGACTACTGGGTGCCGAGCATCGGCGAAACCGTGGCTGCGGAGCAGGGACGACCGCAGACCGCCGCAATCGCCCCTGTGACGGGCGCGGCTGCCGCTCCGGCCGCGCCGCTCATCACAAGCCCGACGCATCCTGACCCGGCGCGCTGGTATGATGCGGACACGGTGACTTTCAACTGGCAGCAGCCGGCGGGCGACCCGGCAGTGGTCTCAGCGTATCGCTGGCGGCTCGACCAGGCGCCGGCCACCATCCCGCCTGCGATTGGCGGCGACGCCATCACCACGGCCACTTACGCGGGGCGGCACGACGGCGTCTGGACGCTGCACGTCCGGGCGACCGATAGCAGCGGACAGTGGAGCGAGGCGGCGCACCGCACCGTGCGCATCGACGCGCAGCCACCCGAGGTCACGCTTGCGCTCGACCCGCCCGCGGTCACCGGTCATAACGGCTGGTATCGCACGCCCGTCACGGTGACTGTGCGCGCAGACGATGGGGCAGGATCCGGCGTCACCGCGGTCGAGTTCAGCGCAGACGGCGTCACCTGGCAGCCATACACCGCGCCGCTGACGTTCAGCGCGGACACACCCGGCCAGACCGTCCGGGCGCGCGCCCGCGACGCGGCCGGGCACGTCTCCGCGCCCGTTTCGGCCACATTCAAGATCGACCGCACCCCGCCCGATTCGCATGTGGCCGGTGGACAGGGGGCGGGCGCGTGGGTGGCCGCCGTCATTACGAACACCCTGGGCAACGAAGAGTTAGTGTTGGCGGGCGCGATCGCGGACGCCGGATCGGGCCGCGCGGGCCTGGACCTGGGCATTGACGAGATGGACTGGACCTCCGCCAGTGCGGTGGGGAGCTGGCATTCCCTCCCCGGCCAGCCGGCCATCGAGGTCAACTGGCAGTACACCGCCACCGCGGAGCTGGGCGCGGGCAACCACATCTTCCACGGCCGCGCGATGGACGAAGCGGGCAACCTGGAAGCCCCTTACGAGATCGCCCGCGTCGTCTGGTATCCGCAGGACTCGCCCGACCTGACCGGCAGCACGCTCCACGTTGCGCCCACCGTGGTGCGCCCCGGCGACCTCGTCACCGTCACGCTCATTGCGCGTAACGGCGGCTACCAGGAGGCGTGGATCGGCGCCAGCGCGCAGCTTCCGGCGGGGCTGACCCCTGCGCCAGACACGCTGCATGACGTGACCTACGATCCGGCCACGCGCACGCTGAGCTGGCCCGCGCG
>CAZPTI010000168.1:9156-10700 GCA_964588925.1 uncultured Anaerolineales bacterium
AGTGGCGATGGCGCATGGTCGCGGTCCGCGCCGCTTCGACGCTGACTGAAGGCAAGCTCGACTTCACGGCCCACCTGCGCGCGTTCTGGCCGAACACGGAGTTGCTCCCTGCCGACCAGCGCCAACGCTTCCTCGACCGTGAGCAGGTCGTCAATCTGAAGACCACCGTCCAGGTCAAGCCCGACCTGCCAACAGGCGCCGACGTGATGCGCCCGCTGGCCTCCCTGCGCCTTAACACCGGCGGCCAGCAAACTGTGGACGGCGCGCAGGTCCCGCTCCGCATTCTCGCCAGCCCCGATGCGCAGCGCATGTATCTGCGCGAATGGACGCTGGACCCGCAGAGCGGCAAGTGGCGTGTTGCCCGCAGCAGCGGCTGGATCGGCTACATGGAGCATTTTACCTGGACCCTTTCGACCGGGCATGGCGTCAAATACATAGGTGTGTGGGTGGCGGATGCGGCGAAGAACACGTCCGCGCTGTCTGAAGCCAGTCTGGCCTTCATCAATCGGGTCGACGGGGCGCAAACCCTCGCAGACGGCCAGCGCGTGCAGTACCGCGGGGCTATTGCGAACGGCGCGCTCGCGCTCGGCTATCTCACGACGGTTTCGGGCGACCCTGACCTCTATATCTGGGGGCCGCGCAACGCGTTCCGCCCCAACCTGCGCACCGATGACACGGTGGCGCCCGGCCAATGGGAGCAGATGGGCACGCACCGGGCGGAGCGCAGCGGGCGCTTCCTGATGGAGGTGCAGGCGGTCGGACCGAGCGAGTACCGCTTGAGCCTGTCGGGCCTGGTCGGCGCAGCCGGGGAAGCCTCCGCCGAAAAAGCGCGACCGGCGCACCCGCTTACCGTCTCGGACCCGCTTAGCGCGGGCGACGCGAAAATCCTGACCATCCATCCGGGCGCGCTATACTTGCCAGTGGTTGCCCGGTAGCACGGAAGGAGGATAAAGTGAGGATTGTCTATCGAACGCTGGTCGTCCTCGTCGCGGCGGCGCTGCTGATCGCCTGCGCACCGATCCCGCCGGTGACTCCGGCCGAGCCGCAGCCGGTCGCGACAGTCGCGCCCCAGGCAACGGGCACGGCCGCCATCGCCAACCCGGCCTCAGAGAACTGCATCAAACAGGGGGGCGCGCTGACCATCGCCACCCGGCCCGACGGCGGACAGTATGGCGTCTGCTCGTTCGAGGATAACCGGCAGTGCGAAGAGTGGGCGCTGCTGCGCGGGGAGTGTCCGGTCGGCGGGGTCAAGGTCACTGGCTACGTGACCGATGCGGCGCGCTTCTGCGCCATCTCGGGCGGCACGTACGAAGTCACCGCCAACTCGGGCCAGGCAAACGAAGAAGGAACCTGCGCGCTGCCGGGCGGGGGAACCTGCGACGCAGCGGCCTTCTATACCGGCGCTTGCCCGGCGACAGGCGGCCCGACCGCTGAACCGCAGCCGGCCGCCACAACGACCGCAACGCTCCGCCCACCGAGCGCAGAAGTCTGCAACGGCATGGCCCAGGTCATGATGCAGGCGCTGCCCGGCGTGGAGGTGACGC
>CAZPTI010000169.1:0-10678 GCA_964588925.1 uncultured Anaerolineales bacterium
CCTGAGTTTGGACCTTCTCGACGACTTGCGGCGCGGAGGTCACAACCTTTTCGACAACCTGCGGGGCAGGGGTGGCGCAGGCGCTGAGCAGCATCGAGGCGATGACGATCAGGGCCAGCAGGAAAGACGCTTTCTTCATCGTGACTTCTCTCCTAATTGTGGTGTTGCGGACCAAAGAAATGCGTGGATTCGTGAGAGCGCTCTATTGTCCTGGAAGGATCCACCTCCTTGTGCCATTCTCTCGATTCGGGGATGCGCCAGCAGGAACGTAGACAGAAGGGAAAGCGCAGGGGAATCGTATAATTTCGGCGCTCAAATTGCTTCCCGTGCGCCCAAAATGTAGCACGGAACCCTTTGCTTGTCAATACCCCAATTTCATTTAGTTAAGGATCAGAAAAGGTTTTACTGAAAATGAGAGCGTTACCATAGGAGCGCTTCCACAAGCAGCTTCCGCCTGCTCATCGCGCCAACGCGCGTTCTTCTTGACACAAGCCACAAGATGCGTGAAAATCATACCGACCAGTCGGTATGTGGAGACGCCACCAGTGACACAAAATCGAGCGGGCGAGACAAGAAGCCGGATCCTGCGGGCGGCAGCGGAATGCTTCACCCAGGCGGGTTATGACGCAACGGGCGTTGCCGAGATTTGCGCACGCGCTGGCGTGAGCAAGGGCGCGTTTTATCATCACTTCCCATCTAAACAGGCCGCATTCCTCGCGCTCTTCGACACCTGGATTGCTGGCCTCGATGAGCGCATCCTTGCAGCACTGGAAGCTGGCGAGACGGCGCCCGCGCGCCTGCGGCAACTGACCGGCCTGGTTGAGCGCGTGTTCGACAGCGCGGCCGGGCAGGTTCCGCTCTTCCTTGAGTTCTGGCGCCAGGCGACGACGCAACCTGAGGTGTGGCAGGCCACTGTGGCCCCATACCGGCGGTTCCATGACAGCTTCGCCCGGTTGATCACGCAGGGCATCGCCGAGGGGACGCTGAAACCGGTCGACCCGGGTGAGGCAGGCCGCGCGCTGGTTTCGCTGGGAGCGGGCCTCGTGTTGCAGGGGCTCGTCGATCCGAACGGCGCGGATTGGCGGCGCGTCACCGAGACCGCCGTGGAGCTATTCCTGACCGGGGTGGCGAAGTAGGAGGGCAAAATGTTGGTTCTCCTGACAGGCGCGTTCGGCAATGTCGGCTTGAGCGCGCTCGACGAACTGTTAGCGCAGGGACGCCAGGTCCGCTGCTTCGATTTGCCGACGAAGGCCAACCGGCGGGCCGCGGCGCGCTATCGCGGACGCATCGAGACGGTTTGGGGTGACTTGCGGAGCCGCGCAGATGTCGAGGCCGCCGTGTCCGGCGTCGACGTCGCGCTGCACGTCGCGTTTATCATCCCGAAGATGTCCGTCACCGGCATTGAATCAGAGAGCCGCCCGGACTGGGCCGAGGCGGTGAACATTGGCGGCACGCGTAACCTGATCGACGCAATGCTGGCGCAGCCGATTCCGCCGAAGCTGATCTTCACCTCGTCGCTCCACGTCTATGGCCGCACCGCTGACCTGCCGCCGCCCCGCCGCGCCGATGAACCGGTTCATCCGATCGAACACTACGCACAGCATAAGGTGGCGTGCGAGGAGATGATTCGCTCGTCCGGCTTGCAATGGAGCATCCTCCGGTTGGCGGCGACCCTGCCCGTCGCGCTCAAGATCAACCCCGGCATGTTCGACGTGCCGCTGGAAAACCGGATGGAGTTCGCGCACACGCGTGACGTCGGGCTGGCATTGGCGAATGCGGTTGGCAAGGATGACATCTGGGGCAAGACGCTCCTCATCGGCGGCGGGCCAAAGTGTCAGCACTACTACAGAGAGATGGTCAAGCGGATCATGGCGGCCACGGGCCTCGACCCCATGCCCGAAGCGGCCTTCACGACCACACCCTTCGCGACTGACTGGCTCGACACGGCAGAAAGCGAGCAACTGCTGCATTATCAACATCGGACCCTTGACGATTACGCGGTCGACATGCGGCGCGCGCTCGGCTGGAAGCGTCCATTCATCCGCCTGTTTCGCCGGCCTATTATGCGGTCGCTGCTGGCGCATTCCGCGCATTGGACGCGGCAGCAGACGCGACAGCCGCTGGCCGGCCGCTGCGCGCTGATCACCGGCGCATCGAGCGGCATCGGCGCAGAGGTGGCGCGGCAACTGGCCCGCCACGGCGCCACAGTCACACTGGTGGCGCGTCGGATGGAACGGCTCGAACGGCTGGCCGACGAGGTCCGGCGCGATGGAGGCCGCGCGGTTGTTATTGTCGCGGATCTGACCGACGAGAACGAGCGCGGGGACGTTCTGCGAGAAGCCGGGGCGGCAATGGGCGGGGTCGATATCCTGGTTAACAGCGCCGGCTTCGGCTGGTACGGGTATGGCAGCGAGATGCCGTGGCCGCTGGCAGAGCAAATGATTCAAACGAATGTCATTGCGCTGACGCAACTGACGCTGGAGGCCGTGCGGGAGATGAAAGCGAACGGCCGCGGTCACATCGTCAACATCGGCTCGGTTGTCGGCAGCTTGCCGGAGCAAGGGGTCGCTATCTACAGCGCCACGAAATCGTTCGTCGACAGCTTCACCACCGCGTTGCACCGCGAGTTACGCGGCACCGACGTGCAGGTCAGCCTGCTCCGTCCTGGCCCGGTGCGCACCGAGTTTTTCGAGCGAGCGGCGACCCTGGAGCGCGGCGCACGAGTTCCGGCGGAGATGTTCGCCATCACCGCAGACGATGTCGCGCGGAAAGTCATCGGCGTGCTCAGGCGACCGCGCCGCGTGACGCACATACCGCGCTGGTTGGCGGTGGCGCAGTGGGTGGAGCCGTGCTTTGGTTGGCTGATTGATCGCATGGGGCCTTGGCTTCTGCGCCGCAGCGCCGCCCAGTTACGACACTGATGGAGCTGGCGCTGACCGGACGCGAGCGGCTTGCGCCGCCGTTGCGCGTGCGCGCTTGTGACATCGGGCCGCGCTCGTAGTACACTGACGCGCAGCGCGCTGTAGCGCGTTGACGCGGAGCGTGCTGATAGAGGAGCGCAAACGATGAAGGTGGCGGTATTCGGCGGAGGCTCAAGTTACACCCCGGAACTGGTCAAAGGCTTTCTGGATCGCGTCGAAAGCTTCCCGATGACCGAGCTCTGGCTGGCCGACGTGTCGGCCGAGCGGCTGGAGATCGTCGGCGGCTTCGCGCAGCGCATGGCGGCTGCGGCAGGCAATCCGTTCGACGTGCGGCTGACCACGGACGCGCGCGCGGCCATCGAAGGCGCCAGCTACGTCACGACGCAACTGCGCGTCGGCGGCATGGCCGCGCGGCGCGAGGACGAGTACCTCGGCAAGCGGCACGGCCTCATCGGGCAGGAGACCACCGGCGTGGGCGGCATGGCGAAGGCGCTACGGACCATCCCGGTCATCCTCGGCATCGCGGCGCATATACGGGAGCTGGCCCCCGGCGCGCTGCTGGTCAACTTTACCAACCCGGCCGGGCTGGTCACAGAGGCGCTCGCGCGCCACGCGCCCGACGTCTCCGCAGTGGGCGTGTGCAACGTGCCCATCACCACCAAGATGCGGATGCTGGAACTCCACGAACGGCGCACTGGCCGGCGCCTCGATCCGCAGGCGGCGGAGTTGGACACCCTCGGCCTCAATCACCTGTCGTGGCACCGCGGCCTCACATACCAGGGCGAGGATCTATGGCCCGACGTGTTCGATGCCATGCTCGAAGAGCTGTCGGCGGAGGCCGAGCCAGCCTGGGAGCCGCGCCTGATCGAAGTCCTCGGCATGATCCCCAACTACTACCTCCAATACTACTATTACACCTCCCGCAAGCTGGCCGAACAGGAGAAGTGGCCGCCGTCGCGCGCGGAGCAGGTCATGGCGGTTGAGGGCGACCTGCTCAAGGAGTACGCGGAGCCGGACCGCTCGCAGCCGCCCGCAGACCTGATGAAACGCGGGGGCGCCTACTACTCCACCCTCGCCACGCAGTTGCTGAATGCGCACTACAACGACCTTCACGAAACCCACGTCGTCAACGTCCGGCACGGCGGCGCGGTCGACGGCTGGCCGGCGAACTGGGTGCTGGAGATGCCGGTCGAGGTTGGCCGTGCAGGCATCAAGCCGCTGCCTGCTGCGCCCCTCCCGCTCGAATGCTATGCGCTCGTCGCGGCGGTCAAGTCATACGAAATCCTCACCGTGGAGGCAGCCGTGACCGGCGACACCGACGCGCTCTACGCCGCGCTCCTTGCGCACCCCCTCGGCCCGCAGGCGGATCGCGTGGAAGCCGTCATGGATGATCTGCTGCGAATCAACCGCCCATACTTGCCGCAATTCTGGGGGAGCGCATGACGCGCTGCTTCCTCGGCGTCGACATCGGCGCAACAAAGAGCCACGCGCTGATTGCGGACGAACAGGGCGTCGCGCTAGGCTTTGGGCACGCAGGGCCGGGCAATCACGAAGTTGTCGGCTACAACGGGCTGAAGGCCGTGCTGCGTGACATTGTCGGGCAGGGGCTGGAAGCAGCCGGTATCGGCGTAGGGGACATTGCGGGCGCGGGCTTCGGCGTGGCGGGGTACGACTGGCCTTCCGAGCGTGCGGATACGCTCGACGCCATCGCGACGCTCGGCCTTAGCTGCCCGGTCGAAGCCGTCAACGACGCCTTGATCGGGCTGCTGGCGGGCGCGGCGCAGGGCTGGGGCGTGGCAGTCATCGGCGGCACGAGCAACAACTGCTGGGGCTGGGGGCCGGGGCGGCAGCCGGTGGGACACGTGACAGGCAACGGCATGATGTTCGCCGAGTACGGCGGCGCGGCCGAACTGGTGTGGAAGGCGCGGGCGGCAGTCGCCGCAGAGTACACGCGCCGCGGCCCGCAGACCGCGCTCACTCCCGCCTTTGTTCGCGTAACCGGCGCGGCCTCGCTCGAAGACCTGCTCGACGGCCTCAGCCAGGAGCGGTATCACGTTGGCGCAGAGCACGCGCCGCTCGTGTTCCAGCTCGCTGATGCGGGCGACGCGGTCGCTGCGGAGTGCATCGCGTGGGCCGGCAGCGAACTCGGCAGCCTCGCGTGCGGCGTTATCCGACAGATCGGCATTGCGGAAGAAGCGTTTGAGGTGGTGCTGGTCGGCAGCTTATTTAACGGCGGCGAGCGGCTCATCAACCCGATGCGCGAGACAATCCACAGCCTTACCCCGCGCGCTCGGCTCGTCAAGCTGAATGCGCCGCCGGTCGTGGGTGCGGTCATCCTCGGTATGGAGATCGCGGGCGCGGATGGGTCCGCCGCCCGCGCCGCGTTGACCGAAAGCGCGGCATCAATCTTGTAGCGCAAGTTGGCAACTTGCGGTACGACTTTGCGCCGGAGATAGCATGGACAAAGAAGACAAGGACACCCCGAAAAAGGAAGAAATCCCTGCGCCGCAGGACCATCTTGTAAGCACACAGCACCGCGCGACCGTGGGCGGGCAGGAGCTCGCGTACACCGTCACCACCGGCGTGATCGTGCTTAAAGAGGAAGCGGAGAAGAAGGGCGACAAGGAGGGCGAGTTCGACGGCGAGAAACCGCGCGCGTCCATCTTCTTCACCGCATATACGAAGGACGGCGTGGAGAACGCTGCGGAGCGGCCCGTCACCTTCTGCTTCAACGGCGGCCCCGGCTCATCCTCCGTGTGGCTGCACCTCGGCGCGTTTGGCCCGCGGCGCGTCCGCCTCACCGACGACGGCGACCTCCCGCCCCCGCCCTATCGCCTGGTCGACAACGAGCACTCGCTGCTCGACGTGACCGACCTCGTCTTTATCGACCCGGTGAGCACGGGATACAGCCGCCCCGTCGAGGGCGAGAAGGCCAAGCAGTTCCACGGCTTCAAGAAGGACATCGAGTCGGTCGGCGACTTCATCCGGCTCTACACCACGCGCTACCGGCGCTGGCTCTCGCCCAAGTTCCTCGCGGGCGAAAGCTACGGCACCACGCGCGCGTCCGGGCTGGCCGAGTACCTGCAGGAGCGGCACGGGCTCTATCTCAACGGCATCATCCTCGTCTCCGCGGTGCTGGAGTTCATCACCATCGACTTCCACCTCGACAACGAGCTGCCCTACATCCTCTTCCTGCCCACCTACGCGGCGACCGCGTGGTATCACAGGCGGCTCGCGCCGGAGTTGCAGGCCGACTTGCGCCAAACCCTGCGCGAGGTGGAGCAATTCGCGCTGGGCGACTACGCTCGGGCGCTCATGCTCGACGCGCGGCTTTCCCCCGAGGAGCGGGCATCCGTCGCGGCCCGCCTGGCGCGCTACACCGGCCTCTCTCAGGATTATGTCGAGCGAAGCAATCTGCGCATCCTCGACAGCCGCTTCTTCAAGGAGCTGCTGCGCGATCAGCGGCGCACGGTGGGGCGGCTGGACAGCCGGTTCACCGGGATCGACCGGGATGCGGCGGGCGAGCAGATCGAATATGATCGCAGTTTCATCAACATCATTGGCCCGTACACGGCTTGCCTCTACGATTACGTGCGCGGTGAGTTGGGCTACCAGAGCGACTTGCCCTATGAATTCGTCAACTTCCGGATAGGGTCGTCGTGGAGCTACAAGGAGCATGAGAACCGATTCGTCAACGTAGCCGAGTCGCTCCGCAAGGCCGCCACCATGAACCCGCACCTGCGGGTGTTTGTGGCGAACGGCTACTACGATCTCGCGACACCCTACTTCGCCACCGAGTACACGGTCAACCGGCTGCAACTGGACGAGACGCTGAAGGATCACGTGGCGATGCGCTACTACGAGGCCGGGCACATGATGTACATTCACCTGCCGTCGCTGGCGCAGCTCAAGGCCGACCTGGCCGAGTTCGTCCGCGCGGCGGACGGGATCGAGGGGTGAGAGGATGACCACCATCGACGAGAAGCAGGCCGCCGCCATGCGCTCGCTGCGGGAGATTCTCAAGTCGCAGGAGTGGCAGAGCTTCGGGAAGATGGGCACGCCGCAGCAGCGCGGGGTCCCGCCGCCGTCCATCACCAAGCCCGCGCCGACGGACGCGCCCCGCATCGACTTGATTCCGCCCGCGCAATTTACAAGCGGCAAGATGCCCCTGCTCGACGCGATCAACAAGCGCCGCAGCCGCCGCAGCTTCACCGACGCTGCGCTCACGCTGGAGGAGCTATCGTTCCTGCTGTGGGCGTGCCAGGGCGTGGAGAAGGTGGCGAACGAAATTCGCGCGTTCCGCACCGTGCCATCCGCGGGGTGCCGTCACCCGTTCGAGACCTACGTCCTCATGAACCGCGTCGAGGGGCTACAACCCGGCCTCTACCGCTACCTGCCTATCGAGCAACAGCTTTGCCTGTTGAACGCCGACCCCGGCATTGCCGCAGCGATCCACGAGGCGAGCGAGGAGCAGTACGTGCGCGGCAGCGCAGTGACCTTCGTGTGGACGGTCATCCCCTACCGCACCGAGTGGCGCTACTTGCGCCACTCGCACCGTGTCATCCTCATGGACATCGGCCACGCGTGCCAGAACCTCTACCTTGCGGCCGAGTCCATCGGCTGCGGGACGTGCGCGCTGGGCGCGTATGATCAGGGGAAGATGGACGCAGCGTTAGGCGTGGACGGGGAAGAAGAGTTCGCGATCTATCTTGCGCCGGTGGGACGCGTCGCGTAAATCGAGTGGTCGAGACCTGACGGGTCTTGAAGACCCGTCAGGTCTGTTGTCTAACCGTTCTCATCACGCAGGTGAATCACCGACACCATCACAAAATACATCGCGGCCAGGGACAGCGAGAACAGCATCGAAAACACGAACGTCCTGCTATACGCCAGCGGATTCGAGAGCCGCAGCCAGATATCCGACAGCAGCGCGGTGGGGTCGGTGAGCAGGTCCCAACTGTTGTAGCGCGGGAAGCGGCCGAGGTACACGCCGAAGCCGGTCAGCGCGAGGACGAAGAGCGTGAAGATCCAGCTCGACACCGCGCCGAACGCGCGGCGGATGAGCGACTGCATCAGGTAGAGCGACACGAGGCCGAGAAACAGGCCCGTCAGCGCATAGGTCGCGATCATCAGCAGGTCGTACCACCACGGCGCGCCCACGCGCGAACCCAGGTGGATGAAGTCCGTCAGGATGTAGGGCGCGTTCGGGAAGAAGAGCAGCCAGCCCAGCAGGAACGGCAGGATGAGCGGCCACGCGCGCTTGCCATACCGCTTGCCGAGGTTGTACGCAACGAGCGCGCTCAGCATCGGCAGCCACGCGAGAAACAGGTTCCATTGCAGCCCCAGCCCGCCGACAGAGCCGACGTAGAGCGCGCGGGCGACCATCATCAGCCCGCACAGGAGCGTGGCGAAGGCCAGCGAGGCCACGACTGCGGCCTGGCGGCGCTCGTGGTGCAGCAAAGTCTTAAGACGCGACACGGCATCCCTCCGCGAGTTGTTATCATGTTGGACGCTGCGCGCTGCGAAAAGGTTCACAGCCTACAGCCGCCTCCCGCCCCGCTGGTATAATTGCGCAGAACGCCTGATTGGACAACCATACGGAGAACGCTGTGACTCATCCTGTCGTCGACTATCTTCCCGGCCCCGCGCGCGCGGCGATCAACAGCGCGTGGCAGCGGCTCAGCGCGGACCAGCGCCGCGATCTCGAACACTGGCTCCCCGGCGCGGGCAACATCTCAGGTGTGCGCGACATCCTCGAGTACATCACGCAGAACTATCGCACCGCGCTCGACCATACGACGGCCAGCATTGCCATCGTCGGCCCGGCCAACGTCGGGAAGTCGACGCTGTACAACCAGCTCGTCATGCCTCACGAGGAGAAGGCCGTGGTCAGCCCCGTGCCGGGCACCACGCGCGTCAACCAGAGCGGCTCGGCGGGGCTGTTCGCCGTGATCGACACCCCCGGCGCGGACCGCGCCGGCCCGACCGGCGACCGCGAGCGCGACATCGCATTCGAGGCCGCGCGGGATGCCGATTTCCTCATCATCATGTTCGATGCGGAGAGCGGCGTGCGACGCTCGGACCGCGAGTTATTCGACGCGTTGCTCGCGCTCGGCAAACCGCATGTGATCGTGCTCAACAAGATGGACCTCGTGCGGAAGGGCGACCGCGAGCGGGTGCTTGACTCGGCGGCGGAGAACCTCAACGTGGACCGGTCGAAGATCATCGACATCTCGGCCACGCGGGGCGACCACGTCGGAAGCATCGTCCTCGCCATCGCGCAGGCCGAGCCGCGGCTGATCCTCTCGCTCGCCGACGCGCTGCCTGCATACCGCTCGAAGCTGGCATGGCAGCGCACTATCCAGGCGGCCACCGCCTCGGCCAGCATCGCGCTGATCCCCCTCCCCGTCGCGGACATGATCCCGCTGCTCGGCGTGCAGACCGGCCTCATCCTGACCATCGCGCGCATCTACGGCTTCGACATTACGCCCGTGCGCGCCAAAGAACTCATCGCCGCGTTCGGCATCGGGTTCCTTGCGCGCAGCGCCTACCGGCAGCTTGCCAAGCTGCTCGGCGCGCCCGGCTGGGTGCTCAGCGCGGCTGTGGCCGCATCCGCCACTGTCGCCATCGGCTACGCCTCGATGGTGTGGTTTGAACGCGGAGAGCGTCCCGCGCCCGAATCCCTGCGCAAGATGATGACCGACGTGGCAGCGTACCTGCGCGACACGATTATGCAGGGCGGCAAGGAGCCGGGAGACAAGAAGGGGCTGGCTAAACGCATCCAGGCCGCACTGGAAGGGCTGCCGGAGCGATTCAGGCCGCAGTAACGAGGCCGCGTTTTAGAAACCGGGTTTCTGGCAAAAACCTGGTTTCTTCTGTTACAATTCCCTCCCGTGATCGCCCTCTCCGATCTCCTCGAGGCCACCGCCGGCGCAGTCTACGGCCCCGTTGGAACCACTGTCTTTGACTCCTTCGGCTTCGACTCGCGCATCATCCGCCGCGGGCAGCTTTTTGTTGCGGTCGTCACCGAGCGCGCGGACGGCCACGCGTACGCGTTCGACGCGGTGCGGGCCGGCGCGAGCGGTGTGCTGGCTCAAAAACCGTTCGACCTGAGCGAATGGGGCGCGACGTGCGTTGTCGTCCCTGACACGCGACTTGCCATGCAGCAGTGGGCGCGGCTGATCGTCAGCAAGCAGGCGCTGACCGTCGTCGGCATCACCGGCAGCGTGGGAAAGACGACCGCTAAGGAGGCGATTGCTGCTGTGTTGAGCGGCGATACGCCAGTCTTCCGCAACCGGGCAAACTATAACGGCTTGTTCGGCCTGCCCATCGCACTCAGCGAGATCACGCCGGAGCAGCGCGTGGCGGTGCTTGAGATGGCCGCGGACCACTTCGGCGAAATCCGCAAGCTGACCGAAATCGCGCGCCCCCATATCGCAGTCGTGACCACCGTCGAACCGGCGCACCTGGAGACGTTCGGCTCACTCGACGCGATTGCGCGCGAAAAGAGCGCACTGGTCGCTGCGCTGCCGCCGGACGGCCTCGCGATCCTCAACGCGGACGATCCGCGCGTCGCGGGCATGGCCGCGCTATCGCCCGGCCGCGTGCTCACTTACGGCACGGCGGACGCCACCGCAGGCCGCGCATGCCCCGACGTTTGCGCCAGCCGCGTGCTCCCCGGTCGCGACGGCGTCAGTTTCACGGTCGATACGCCCGAAGGCCGCCGCCGCATGGCAATTCCCCTGCTGGGACGCCAC
>CAZPTI010000170.1:0-10673 GCA_964588925.1 uncultured Anaerolineales bacterium
ATCCAGGCGGGCGGGCTGCGGCTCGGCTGCGACCCGATGGGCGGGAGCACCGTCGCGTTCTGGGGGCCGATTGCCGAGACGTATAACCTCAACATCGAAGCCGTCAACGACAGGGTCGATCCCACGTTCAGCTTCATGCCCGTCGACCACGACGGCAAAATCCGCATGGACTGCTCCTCGCCCTACGCCATGAGCAACCTGATCGGCCTGCGCGACCGCTTCGACGTGGCCTGGGGCAACGACCCCGACGCCGACCGCCACGGCATTGTCACGCGCTCGGCCGGGCTGCTCAACCCGAACCACTACCTCGCCGTCGCCGTGCGCTACCTCTTCACCCATCGCGCCGACTGGGAAGGCTCCGGCGTGGGCAAGACGCTCGTCTCCTCCTCCATCATTGATCGCGTGACCGCCTCGCTCGGCCGCCGGTTGGTGGAGACGCCCGTCGGGTTCAAGTGGTTCGTCGACGGGCTGCTGACGGGCGAGCTCGGTTTCGGGGGCGAGGAGAGCGCCGGGGCCTCCTTCCTGCGCGCCGACGGCCGCCCGTGGAGCACCGACAAGGACGGCATCATCATGGCGCTGCTGGCGGCGGAGATCACCGCTGTCACCGGCAAAGACCCCGGCCAACATTATCAGGAAATCGCAGCGGAGTTCGGCAGCCCGGTGTACGCCCGCATCGACGCCCCGGCCACCCCGGCGCAAAAGCAGGCGCTGGCGAACCTCTCGCCCGAACTGGTCACGGCCACCGAGCTCGCCGGTGAACCGATCCTCGCGAAGCTGACGAAGGCGCCGGGCAATAATGCGCCCATCGGCGGCCTCAAAGTCGCCACGGAGAACGGCTGGTTCGCCGCCCGCCCCTCCGGCACCGAGGACGTATACAAAATCTACGCCGAGAGCTTCCTGGGCAAGCCGCACCTGCAACAACTGCAAGCCGAAGCGCGCCAGATCGTCAGCGCAGCATTTCGGGCGGCGGGAGTTTAGACGGAAACCCAGGATTCCAGGATTTTCAGGATTCTCAGGATTTGGCGAATATAATCCTGCAAATCCTGCAAATCCTGAGAATCCTGCAAGTCTTGTAAATCCTGCAAGTCTTGTAAATCCTGCAAAAAGGAATCCCATGAATCGCGCCGAACTGCTCGCCCTCTTCGACCGGCAGGTCAGATACGAGGCGGAAGACCCCCTCTCCGACCGCTCGGAGACGCCCGGCGTGGTCCGCATCGCCCCCCTCGACGAGGGCGCGCGCTGGGGCTGGGTCATCTGGTCCGACCTCGACGCGCAGACCGCCGACGAAGCGATACGCGCGCAGGTCGCCTTCTTCCGTGGGCGGGGGCAGAACTTCGAGTGGAAGCTGTTCGCCCACGACCGCCCCGCCGACCTCGGCCAGCGCCTCCTGCAACACGGCTTCGTCATGGGCGAGAGCGAAACGGTCATGGCGCTCGATTTAGACACACACCCGTCGGGTCTCGCAACGCTGCGAAGTAGCGCCCCGACGGGTGTCGCGCGCATCACCATCCGCAAAGTCACCACCGACGCCGACCTGCGCGCCGTCGCCCGTCTCGAAGAGGCCATCTGGGGCCGCCGGTTCGACTGGCTGATGA
This sequence comes from uncultured Anaerolineales bacterium, assembly GCA_964588925.1. Classification (GTDB taxonomy): domain Bacteria; phylum Chloroflexota; class Anaerolineae; order CG2-30-64-16; family CG2-30-64-16; genus JALOOB01. The sequence goes on from CAZPTI010000170.1 coordinate 1,596, forward strand.
CCGAGCTCGGCGCCGAGCTGCTGCTGCCCGACGAACCCACCGTCATGTACCTCGCCTGTCTCGATGACCAACCGGCCGCCGCCGCCTGGATGCGCTTCTACGCCGGGACCGACTTCGCCGCCCTCTTCGGCGGCTCCACCCTGCCCGAACACCGCAACAAAGGGCTTTACACCGCCCTCCTGCGCGCGCGCGCCGCCGAAGCCATCCGCCGTGGCGTCCGCTACCTCACCGTCGATGCGGGCGACATGTCCCGCCCCATCCTCGAACGGCAAGGCTTCCTCGCGCTGACGACGGCCACCGAGTATAAGTATTACGTCCGGGAAGAAACGGATTAGCCACAGAGGACACACGCCATCACACCCTTGCTCGAAGTCGCCACCCTCTTCCTCCGCCTCGGCCTGACCGCATTCGGCGGCCCGGCAGCGCACATCTCGCTCTTCCACGACGAGATCGTCCGCCGCCGCCAGTGGCTCACCGAGGAACAGTACCTCGACCTGCTCGGCGCGACCAACCTGATCCCCGGCCCCAACTCGACCGAAATGGCGATCCATCTCGGCAAGGTGCGCGCCGGGTGGCCCGGTTTCTTTGCCGCTGGCATCGGCTTCATCGCGCCCGCCATGCTCATGGTCATGGCCCTCGCCTGGGCGTACGTCCGCTACGGCCAACTGCCGGTGACGCAATCCCTCTTCCTCGCGCTCCAGCCCGTCGTCATCGTCATCATCCTGCAAGCCCTCATCTTCCTCGGCCAGAAGGGGCTGAAGGACAAGTTGACCGTGGTCATTGCGGTGGCTACTTTCGCGCTCGCCATGCTCGGCGTGAACGAACTCGCGCTCCTCTTCGGCGGCGGGCTGCTCGGCCTCCTCGCCTACCTGGTGATCCGGCGCAGACAGGCCCCGCTCCCCGCCCTCCTCCCGCTCGGCGCGCTGGCATTGCCCGCCCTGGCCGCCGTCCCCTTCTCCTTCGCTGCGCTCTTCCTCACCTTCCTCAAGATCGGCGCGATCCTCTACGGCTCCGGCTACGTGCTGATCGCCTTCCTGCGCGCCGATTTCGTCGAACGCCTCGGCTGGATCACCGAAGCGCAACTGCTCGATGCGGTCGCCGTCGGACAGATCACGCCCGGCCCGCTCTTCACCACGGCCACGTTCATCGGCTATCTGGTAGGCGGCCCGCTCGGCGGACTGCTCGCCACGGTCGGCATCTTCCTGCCCGCCTTCCTCTTCGTCGCGCTCAGCAACCCGCTCATCCCCCGGCTGCGCGCCTCCCCGCTCGCCGCCGCCACCCTCGATGCGGTCATCGCCGCCTCGCTCGGCCTCATGGCCGCCGTGACGGTGCAGCTCGCGCTCACCAGCCTGCGCACGCCGCTGGCCGTTGCGATTGCGCTGGTTTCCGCCCTGCTGCTGTTCCGGTTCAAGGTGAGCTCGCTGTGGCTGATCGGTGGGGCGGCGGTGGTGGGGATTGTGGCGGGGGTGCTGGCATCCTGACGCGCATCATTTCCCCCCACCGCCCACTCCTGCTACAATACACCCGCCTCTAGCGCCACGTGGAATCATCGGGTCAAAGGAGCCTGAGCATGCAGCCCCACGAAATATACTCGTTGCGCGCGCGCGACGTGATGAACCGCAACTTCATCCTCGTCTCCCCGCTCGACACCGTCAGCGACGCCATCGCCAGGCTCGCCGGGTGCGGCGACTGCCAGGTTGCCATCGTCGACCGGGCCGGTGAAGACGATCCGTACGGCATCATGACCTACCAGGAGATCGTCTACAAGCTCATTGCCCGCTCCCTCTCGCCCACCCGGACGCGCGTCGGTGAGATCATGGAAAAGCCGCTCATCGTGGTCAACCCCACCCTGCGGCTCCCGTTCATCGCGCAGCTCTTCAGCCGCTTCGGCATCCAGAACGCCATCGTCATCGAGGAGCACAGGCTGGTCGGCGTCGTCTCCAGCTTCGATTTGGTCATGGCGCTCAACAAATAATCGTCACCGCTTCAAGGAGGAAGTAATGGATTTCGGTTGGTCGCAAGAAGAGACCATGTGGCGCAAGGCCGTCCACGACTTTGCCCAGAAGAAGATCGCGCCCCGCGTGCGCGAGATCGACGAGCAGGGCATCCCGCAAGACATCCTCGACGGGATGACCGAGATGGGCCTGTGGGCGCCCACGGTCTCTGAGCAGTACGGCGGATCGGGCCTCAACGTCACAATGGCAACCATCGCCGCCGAGGAGCTGGGCCGGGCCGACATCAGCCTCGCGCTCCCCGTTATGTACCTCGTCCAGGCCAGTTGGGGCCACGTCTTCGAGCGGTACGCGTCGGAGGAGCTCAAAGCCGAGATCCTCCCCGCCGTCACATCGGGCAAGCTCTTCCTCGGCATCGCCTCCACCGAACCCGGCGGCGGCTCCGACATCGAGGGCGTCACCCGCTGCGCGGGCAGCAAGCAACCAGACGGCTCGTGGAAGCTCAACGGCGAGAAGCTCTACATCAGCGGCGTCAAGGAAGCGCTCGTGATGGGCAGCGCGTACATGACCCTCGTCCGCACCGACCCCGCCGCCGCCCACCGTGGGTTCACCTTCTTCTCGGTCGACCTGAAGGACAACCCGCAGGTGTCCACCACGCTCATCCACAACTGGGGCCGCACGGGCATCTCCACCGGCGGCTTCACGATGGAGGACATGCCCCTCAGCGACCGCTACCGCATCGGCGAGGAGGGCAAGGGCTTCTACATGGCGATGGAAGGCTACACCTACGCGCGCGCGCTGATCGGCGCCACGTGCTGCGGCGCGGCCGAAACCGCCCTCCGCATGGGGGTCGACTACATCAAGCAGCGCAAGTCGTTCGGCAAGCCGCTCGCCGCCTACCAGGGCATCAACTTCCCGGCGGCCGAGCGCTACGTCGACATCGAGTCCGCCCGCCTGCTCACCTACAAGGCCGCCTGGATGGCCGACCAGCACTACGGCGGCAAGAGCAAGCTCAAGCAGAAGGACCTGGCCCTCTGGGGCGCAATGGCAAAGCTGCGCGCGCCCATCATGGCCTTCGACACCTTCAACGAAGTCGCCAACTGGCTCGGCGCGATGGGCTACTCGAAAGAATACCCCATCGAAATGGGCATCCGTGGCGTGCGCTCCTACAGCATCGGCGCAGAAGGCGGCATGAACATCATGCGCATGATCATCGCGCGCGAGCTGATCGGGAACGAGTATACGAACCCGAGGAATTAATCACGCAGACCCGACGGGTGTCGCAACGCTACGAAGTAGCGCCCCGTCGGGTCTCGTCCCCAAAAGAGAATTACCTTTGTCCCAACTCGACCGCCGCTTCCAACTCGCCCACGACAAGGCCCGCACCGACTGGTCGCAGGCCGACCTCCGCCGCTGCGTCGCGCTCTCCGGCGCCACGCTCACACCCGAGGGCGCGCAACTCCCCTACTTCGGCAAGCCGCACGCCGTCCCCCACCCCGAGGGCGACGTGATCAACCTCGCCACCGGCAAGGTCGCGCACGCGTCCATCGCCATCGTCCTCTGGCACTACCTGCTGACCGCCGACGGTTACACCGGTGACGGTGCGCCCGCCGCCGACCGCTGGCTCACCTTTCGCGAGCTGCCCTCCGGCCTCTTCTACGCCCAGGCGTTCGCCGTCCACGCCGAGCAACTGCTGGCCGACACGTTCGGCAACGACATTGCCGGTTTCCGCAAGGCCGCCGAATCGTTAGGCGGACAACTCCTGACCGCCGCCCCCGGCGCCGGACTCGCCCCTCCAGATGCCGCCTACCGCTTCCAGGCGTTCCCCCGCCTCGCGCTGGCCGTCCAACTGTGGGAGGGCGACGACGAGTTCCCCGGCCGGGCGCAGGTCCTCTTCGACGCCGCCGCCAGCCACTACCTCCCCACCGAGGACCTCTCCGGCGTCGGCGACTGGCTCGCGCACAAGCTCAAGTTCGCAAACCGTTCGTAGTATCCGGCGCGAGCGCCGCCGCTTCAGCGCTCCGTCCCACAACTCCATACACGGAAGGATCACCCCCATGACCCTGTCCACCCACACCCTCCGCCTCCTGCGGAACCTCATCATCGCGCTCATCGTCGCGCTGACCATCACAATGGCGCCCATCGTACGCGCCGACACCGTCAGGTTCGCGCAAACCATCCTGGGCGCGCATCAACCCCCCGCTCTCGTCAAAGCGGACTTGACGCATTAGCAACTTTAGTGACAATAGAGCAGAGAGACACAATCACGCATACCGCAGCAAAGGAGTGAGCCTATGACCGTCGAAGTCGGACAAGTCGCGCCCGAATTCACCCTCAAGAGCCATCAGGGCGTCGAGGTGAGCCTGAGCGATTACCGGGGCCGCAACGTCGTCCTCGTCTTCTTCCCGCTCGCCTGGACCCCCGTCTGAACGTCGCAGATCCCTTCCTACCAGGCCGAATACGCCCGGTTCGAGGGGATGAAGGCCCAGGTTCTGGGTCTCAGCGTGGACAGCACGGATTGCCTGCGCGCGTGGGCAGAGAGCCTCGGCGGGATCAAATACCCGCTGCTGGCCGATTTCTACCCCCACGGCCAGGTGTCGCAACAATACGGCGTGCTCCGTGGCGAGGGCTATTCGGAGCGCTCCATCTTCATCATCGACAAAGAGGGCATCGTCCGCTACGTGGACGTCCACGCCATCGGCGATCAGCCCGACAACAACGAAATCTACAAGGTGCTCGCCGGGCTGGAGCCGGAGGGCGCGGCCCACGTGGCCGAGCAGGAGGCGCGCCTTGAGAAGCTGGCGTGGGAGCAGCCCCGCCCTGCCGCCGACCTCGTGATGTACTGCACCCCGTGGTGCAACGACTGTCGCGAAGCGCGCGCCTGGCTCAAGGCCAAAGGCATCCCGCACTACGAGATCGACATCTCAAAGGATCGCGTCGCCGCCAAGCGCGTCGCCAAATGGGCCGACGGCCACGAAACCACCCCCACGTTCGACTACAAGGGGCAGATCATCGTGGAGGACCTCGGCCAGCTCAAGGCAGCGATGGGCGTGCCGGCATAGCTGGCGCGAGAACAGGATTACAGGATTTTCAGGATTCTCAGGATGCTAATAAGGACATCCTGCCAATCCTCAAAATCCTGTAAATCCTGTAAATCCTGTAAATCCTGTTAAAAACATCTCCCCGGTGCGCGAACGTCCGGGGAGGTTTGCGTTATGGTATAATCAGCGTCAAATTGGCGTGCTGGAGGGGTGTGATGAGCGTGACTACTCTGGACTATGCGCTGGATGTCGTGATGCAGCTCTCGCCGGAACAGCGAGAAATGCTGTTCGATATTGTGCGGCGACGTGAGGTTGAGGCTCGCCGCAAGGAAATCGCGCGTGAGGCGCGTGAGGCGCTTGAGGCGTTACGCCGGGGCGAACTGAAAGCAATGACCGCAGAAGAAGCCATTGAAGAGTTGCATGCTTACAGCGAAGCCGACGAATGAGACAAGTTTTTCTTGCGACCAGCTTCAAGCGCGCCTATCGTCATTACACCCGACGGAATCAGGCTCGTCAGGCTCGACTCGATCAACTGCTCAAAGACATCGCACTCGATCCGTTTGCGCCCAAGTTGGGCACGCATAAGCTCAGTGGCGAACTGGCAGGGGCATGGTCCTGCTCATGCGGCTACGACTGTCGCATCATCTTCGTTTTGGAAACCGACCCATCAACGCAACAGGAACGGCTTGTATTCATCGACATCGGCACACACGACGAGGTCTACTGAGGCAACTGCGGCATGAACGAACAACACATCGGCGGCAGCTTTGACGACTTCCTGCGCGAAGAAGGCATCTACGAGGAAGTCGAAGCAATGGCGACTGAACTGTTGCGCCGTTACCGGCTGCGGCGCGAGAAGATCCGCCAGCGCCATCAGCTCAAGCGCGCGCAACCACGCTCCTACAGGATCAACATCGCATCCCCAAAACTATAAAACCGATACCTCCCCCTGTCCATTCGTCCGCTTACGCTCGTGGGCACATCTGTCAGGAGACGCCTCTTGGACGCTGATACAATCGCCCCCTGGCTGATCGACGGAGGATATGAGGCCACTCCCTGCCCCGCCGCAACCTGGTCCCACCTCGACGAACCCGCCCTCCGCAAGTACTTCTCGGCGCGCGCCCCCGGCGTCCTCGACCAGCCCGGCATGACCCTCGCCGCCCTCGCCTGCGGACAGCGGTTCGCGCTGCGACAGGGCGAGCAGGTGATCCCCACCGTCGCCGGGTGCGTCCTCTTCGGCGCGCACCCCGAATGGCTCCAACCCGCCTGGCGCGTCACGGCCCTGCGCTTCAGCGGCATCGAAATCACCGCCCCCATCGTCGACCGCCTCGACACCACCGGCCCCGCCCTGCGCGCCATCGAGCAGGCGGAGGCATTCCTGCGGCGCAACCTGCGCGTCGCGCGCCTGCTGCTCGACAAAGGCACGCACTTTCAAGAGGAGGATGTGCCGGAATACCCGTTGGCTGCGGCGCACGAAGCGGTGGCGAACGCCGTGGCCCACCGGGATTACGCAGCCCCCACGCAGGTGTTTGTGCGCCTCTACGATGACCGGCTGGAAATCCAGAATCCCGGCGGCCTGCTGCCCGGCCTCACGTTGGAGCAGGTGCTTGTCGGCGGAGAATCGCGCCGCCGCAACCCGGTCATTGCCGAAGTGCTGCGGCAGATGGGCAAGATGACGACGGTGGGTCGGGGGCTGGCGCTGATCCGGCACGAGATGGCCCGCCTCGGCTCGCCTGCGCCGCAATTCTGGAGCGACGGCCAGAGCTTTCGCGTCACGCTGCCCTCGCGTCACGCGGCCCTTACGCCACGTTAAAGGATCAACATCGCATCCCCAAAACTATAAAACCGATACCGCTCCCGCATCGCCTCCCCATACGCCCGCTCCATCAGCCCCTTCCCCGCAAACGCCGCCACCAGCATCAGCAACGTCGACTTCGGCAGGTGGAAATTCGTCACCAGCGCGTCCACCGCCCGGAACACATGCCCCGGCCTGATAAACAAATCCGTCTCCCCCTCGAACGCCGCCACCCGCTGCCACCCGCACACCGCCCCCTCCGGCACGTCGTCGCACGGCTTAAACCCCAGCGCGATCTTCGCCCCGCTCTCCAGCGTCCTGACGACGGTCGTCCCAATTGCGATCACGCGCCCGCCACTCAGCTTCGTCTCGTTCACCAGCCTCGCCGTCTCCGCCGGCAACTCCGCCCACTCCCGATGAATCCGGTGCTCCTCGATGTTCTCCGCCTGCACCGGCCGGAACGTATCCAGCCCGATGTGCAGCGTCACCGTGGCGAACCGCACGCCCATCTCCCGCAGCCGCAGCAGCAATTCCGGCGTGAAGTGCAGCCCGGCGGTCGACGACGCCACCGACCCCTCGATCCGGCTGTACACCGTCTGATACCGCTCCGCATCCGACAGCGGCTCGTGAATATACGGCGGCAGCGGCGTCTCGCCCACATCCCACAGCCACTCGCTCACCGGCGGCTCGAACGCGATCACGCGCGCCCCGCCGTCCATCTCGCTCACCACCGTCGCCGTAATGTCCCATCCGTCGCGCGCGATCTTCACGCGCGCGCCCGGCCGCAGCCCCTTCCCGCCGACCAGGCACTGCCACGCGCCCCCCTCAACCGGCTTCAGCAGGAAAATCTCGACCGCCCCGCCCGTCTCCTTCGCGCCATGCAAGCGCGCCGGGATCGTCCGGCTGTCGTTCCCCACCAGCAAATCCCCCGGCCGCAGATACTCCGCAATATCCGCAAACCGCCGGTGCGCCAGCTCGCCCGTCGCCCGCTCCACCACCAGCAGGCGCGACGCATCCCTCGGCTCCACCGGCGTCTGCGCGATCAGCTCCGGCGGCAGGTCATAATCAAAATCGCTCGTCTTCATACCCATCCAACCACAAACCCGACGGGTCTCCGTGTTATCCCTCAAACAGCGGCGGCTGCTCGCCCGTCTCCGGGTACGCCTCGCCCAGATGCTCATACGCCTTGCGCGTCGCCACCCGTCCCCGTGGCGTCCGCTCCAGAAAGCCCAGTTGCAGCAGGTACGGCTCCACCACATCCATGATCGTATCCGGCTCCTCGCTCAGCGCCGCCGCAATCGTCTCCAGCCCCACCGGCCCGCCCCGGAAATCCCGGATGATCCGCCCCAGCACCGCCCGATCCAGCGCGTCCAGCCCGAGGTCGTCGATGTCCAGCAGCGCCAGCGCCTCCTGCGCGGCCTCCGCCGTAATCACCCCCTCCGACCGCACCTGCGCGAAGTCACGCGCGCGCCGCAGCAATCTCAGCGCCACGCGTGGCGTCCCCCGCCCCCGGCGCGCAATCTCATGCACGCCCTCCGCCGTGGCCTCCACTTGCAGCAGCCCCGCCGCCCGGCGGACAATCCCCTCCATCGCCGGCAGGTCGTAAAAGTCGAACCGGTACACCGCCCCGAAGCGCGCGCGCAAGGGCGCAGTCATCAGCGCCAGCCGGGTCGTCGCGCCGATCAGCGTAAAGCGCGGCAGCTTCAGCCGGATGTTGCGCGCGCTCGGCCCCTTGCCCACCACGATGTCCAGCGCGAAGTCCTCCATCGCCGGGTACAGCACCTCTTCGACCGCCCGCCCCAGCCGGTGCACCTCGTCGATGAAGAGGATGTCCCCCTGTCGCAGGTTCGTCAGGATCGCCGCCAGATCGCCCGCCCGTTCGATGGCCGGCCCGGCGCTCACCTTCATCCCCACGCCCATCTCGTGGCTCAGCACCCACGCCAGCGACGTCTTGCCCAGCCCCGGCGGCCCGTAGAACAGCACGTGATCGAGCGGCTCGCCACGCGCGCGCGCCGCCTGGATCAGGATCGCCAGGTTCTCCCGCAGCCGATCCTGCCCCAGCATCTCAGTCAATCGCTGCGGCCGGAGCGCCGCATCGACCACCACCTCTTCGGGCCGCCCCTGCGGCGAAATCGTTCGGTCAGACATAGTCGTCTTTCTGCAATACGGATGTTCGACGCATTATACACGAAAACCCCGGTTCGTAGTATCCGGCGCGAGCGCCGCCGCTTCAGCGCTCGTTCGGTTCGTAGTATCCGGCGCGAGCGCCGCCGCTTTAGCGCCCGTCCCC
>CAZPTI010000171.1:0-10628 GCA_964588925.1 uncultured Anaerolineales bacterium
GTGTAAGTGGCGGTAGGCGTGCGGCTGGGGGTGAGCGTGGGCGAGGGCGTTGGCGTCCGCGTCGGCGTCCATGTCGGCGTGGCTGAGGCGGTCGGTGTGCGCGACGGCGTGGCCGTTGGCGTGGGAGACCAGTTCGAGTTCGGTGTCGCGGTGGGCGTGGCCTTTGCGCCGGTCAGCACCGCGCGGCCCCACGTCTGCGGCGCGCTGTTGGTCGACTGCCCTTCCCACACCATGAAGGTATCGCGCGAGCCGCCGTCATCGTCGTCGTCCAGGCCGATGGTGAAGCCAATGCTCTTGCCTGCGACGAACTCACCCGCGTTGAGCAGGCTGGCGGGCAGCCGCAACTCGAACTGCCAGCCACCGCTCACGAGCGCAACGGCCTGCGTCGCGCCGGTGGCGGGGTAGGTGCCGAAGTCGCGCACCGTGCCGTCCGACGCCAGCGTGATCTGATGATCGTCCGTCTCGCCCCAGGTATCGTCGTCCTGCCCGTCGATGCCGAACTCGACCGCGTCGTCGAGCCAGACGTACTCGCTGTCGCGCTTGATGACGTCGTCCTTGAGGTTGCCCGCGAGGATCAGGTCGTCGCCGATCCAGCCGCAATAGAACTGGCCGGAGAGGTCAGCGGGGACGGGATAGGGCTGCGGGTAGACGTATTCCGCGGTGGTTTGATCGAGCGTGATGTAGGGCGCGCCGCTCCAGTCGCCAAGCTGGCCGTCCAGCGCAAAGGTCGGGCCGAGCGACGGGCAGTTGAGCTCGCGGGCGGTCGTGCGCGTGGGCGTGGGGCTGGGCGTGAAGGTAGGCGAGGGTGTCGCGCTCGGCGTGAGCGTCGCGGTCGGGCTGGGCGTCGGCGTGGGCGTGGCGGTTGTGGGCGGGGGCGTCCAGCCGACCGGCGTGGGGGTGGGCGTGTTGGCCGCGCCGCTGAGCCGGATGGAAGCCCACTTCTCGGAGCCGGAGTTAGTGCTCGACCCGGCCCAGATCATGTGGTCGTCGCGCGAGCCGCCGTCGTCGTCCTCGTTGAGGCCGATGGTGAAGCTGATGACCTGGCCGGGCTTCAATTCGCCCGCGCCGGATGCGCCCGGCGGCAGATAGAGTTCGGCATTGTATGAACCGGTGGCCGCTTTCGCAACGACCGTCGCGGTCGGCACGTTGTAGGTGCCCATGTCGGTCAGCCAGCCGTCGCTGGCAATCGTGTACTGGTGATCGTCTGGCCCCCATTTCCAGCCGTCGCGGGCTGCGTCCAGCGACAGCTCGACGCCGTCGTCGTGCCAGATGGACGTAGAGTCGCGGTAGATGGGCGTGTCGGTGACGGCCGCGGCGAAGACGAGGTCGTTGCCCTGCCAGCCGCACCACACCTGCGCGGAGAGGTCGGACGCGGCCGGGGGCGTGCCGTCCTCGATGTACTGGCTGGTCGTGCCGTTGACGTTGGCGGAGGGGCGGCCCTGCCACTCGCCGAGGGCCGCGTCGAGCGCGAGGTTCGCGGGCGCGCGCGGGCAGTCGAGCGGCGTGGGCGTGGCAGTGGGCGTGTTGGTGGCTTTGGGCGTGGGCGTCCGCGAGGGCGTCTTTGTCACCGTGGCGGTTGTGGTCGGCGTGCCGGTGGGCTTGGGCGTGGGCTTCGGGCGGTTCTTCAACTCCACAAGGACGAGGTGGACTGTTTCATCGCCGTCCCCGCGGTTCCACAGGCGAAAGTCAGAACCGCCCGCGCCGCGGTTGGCGAACTTCGCATCGGAAAGGGCAAACTCCCGCTTGACCCACTTGCCGGAGTTGGCCTTCGTCACCACGCCCGCGCCCTTCGTCGCGCCGCCGGAGACGCTGTCGTATTGCAGCTCCCACGTATCAACGCCCTGGTCGAGGTAGGTGATGGTCACGGTGACCGCGTTCGTCCCGTCCTTGATGAACCCGTCGTCCACATTGAAGTACATATAGTTGTTGGCGCTGGCCCCGTCCGTGCGCCGTGTATAGCGGCCCTCGGGCGCGTTGCCGACGTTGAAGAGTGGCACCGTCTTCCCGCCGCTGACCCCGTCCATCTGGTAGAGCCAGAAGGTGAAGTTGCCGTATTCGGGGAACCAGTCGTACTCGGTCTCACGCATGGCGACCCAGACGCCGGGCGTGTTGTCAAGCGTGCGGCCCGCGTAGGTGTTGGCAAACTCGATCATGTCCCAGCGCGACTTGTCGTAGATCTGGTAGTCGTCGAGCAGGATGAAATCCGCGTGCTTGTCAAGGCCGCTGTAGAGGCGCCACATGGTTGCGGCCGGGCCGTTGGAATCGTAGGACTCGGTGCCCTCCCAGCCTGTGACCTGCGAGTTCCAGTACTTGAGGATCGGGTCGTACTGGCCGCACTGGTAGGAGCTGCTGTTCGGGTCGTCGATGATGACGTTGCCGCCGCCGTCGGGCTTGAGGCCGCTGTGCTGGAGGCCGACGCCCTTCGACGCGGCGTAGTCGGTGATGGTCTTGCGTTCGCAGTTGGAGAGGTACTTCGGCGCGTACTCAACCACAAGCTGCGTGGCGGGGAAGGCCGCGGCGTACTGGTCGATGACCCACTTGCTGTACTCGATCCAGAGGTCTTTGGTCAGCCCGGCCTTCTGCAGGCAGTCGTCGTAGTCGTCCCTGGCGGGCTGCGTCTCGCCGTAGAGGCCGACGCCGACCTGAATGAAGGAGATGCGCTTATCGCCGTTGTACTGACGACCGAACTCTTTAATGAAGCGCGCGTACTCCTGCTGGTAGCCGGGGTCCCAGTACTTCGGGATCTGCTCGCCGCTGCACGTGACCTTTGCGGAGGGGTACAGTTGGAAAACGTAATCGGGCACGCCGATGCCGCCGCAGCACGAGCCGTCATACGTGTCGAGGCCGATGCCGTCGGGCTTGCCGTACGCCGCGTCGGCATTGAGGAACTGTTCCAGCGACGAGAAGTCATAGACGTTCTGGCTCGGCTGGAAGGCTTTCCACTGGGGCGTGTAATGGCCGCCGACGATGGGGTAATCGACGGGGCTGACGTGCTCCCAGTCATAGAAGAAGTAGACACCGGTCGGCCCCATTTTCGTGTTGTTCACGACGGTGTCGGGGCCGGCCAGGGTGGTTGTCTCGTTGCTCGCCGGCGCGCGCGTGCTCGCAGCGGGTTCAGCCCTGACAGTCTGGCCGTGGGAGAGCGCGCCAGAGAGAATCAGCAGGGCGAACAACGCGCACGCCAGGGCGGTGAGCAAGCGGTGATTGCGCATGGACGCCGCCTGGGGGTGGGATGGGTTGCGGTCTTCAGTTAGAGAACGGGTGAGCGGGTGAAAGGGTGCGGCGCTGAAGCGCCCACTACGAACCCACCACCTTCACAAACTTGCGCTTGCCGACCTGCAACACGCGCTCGCCGTTCGGCTCAAGCGCGAGGTTCATGTCGTCCACGCGTTCGCCGTCGAGCTTGATCCCGCCTTGCTGGATCAGGCGGCGGGCCTCGCTCCTTGTGGGAGCGAGACCTTCGCGGGTGAGCAGGTCGACCAGGCCGGTCGGTTCGGTCAGCCGAACTTCGGGCATGTCGGGGGGCAGCTCGCGCTGTTGAAAGACCGTGCGGAAGTGCGCCTCTGCCGCCTCAGCCGGGGCCCTTCCGTGGAAGATGTCGACAATCTCGAAAGCAAGCTGCATCTTCAGGTCGCGCGGGTGCAACTCCCCGCGTTCGAGCGCCGCGAACTTCTCGGCGATCTCTTCGGGCGACCAGCGGGTGACGAGGTCGGCGTAGTTGCGCATCGCGTGGTCGGGGATGCTCATCACCTTGCCGTACATCATCTCCGGCGGGTCCTTGATGCCGATGTGGTTGCCGGTCGACTTGGACATGCGCAACTCGCCGTCCGTCCCGACCAGAATCGGGAAGGTGAGGACGGTCTGCGGGCGCAGGCCGAACGCCTCCATCAGCTTGCGGCCCGCGATCAGGTTGAAAAGCTGATCCGTGCCGCCGATCTGGAGGTCGGTCTTGAGCGCGACCGCGTCGTAGCCCTGCATCAGGGCGTACATGAACTCGTGCAGCCAGATGGGCTGGTCCTTCTCGAAGCGCAGGGCGAAATTCTCGCGCACGAGGAACTGCTGCACGGTGAAGTGCGACGCGAGGCCGACGATGTCGGTGAAGGTCAGCTTCGACAGCCAGTCGCCGTTGTACATGACCTTCGTCCTGGCGGGGTCGAGGACGACCCACGCCTGCTCGGCGTAGGTGCGGCCGTGCTCGTGGGCTTCCTGCTCGGTTTGCAGCCGCCGCGCGGCGGTCTTGTCGCTCGGATCGCCGATGATCGAGGTGAAGGTGCCGATCAGGAAGATGACCTCGTGGCCGAGCTCCTGGAACTGGGCCAGCTTGCGCATCGGCACGGTGTGGCCGAGGTGCAGGTCAGGCTTGGTGGGGTCAAAGCCGCAGTACACGCGCAGGGGTTTATTGTCACGCGCCGATTCGGTCAACCGCTGGCGCAGCTCCGTTTCCATATTCGCGCGCGTGGTCGGGTCGCCGAACTCGACCCCGCGCATGAGGATGGCAAGTTGCTCCTCAACTGGCTTAAACGCGCTCATGGCACTTGCGCTCCGAAAAGAAGTGTTGTATAATTGTCGATAACATTTACACGACAGGGGCCGTGTAAACAAAACAGCGTGGGCAACGCCACGAAGTGGCGCCCACGCTGCGGGTTAGATGAACCGGCGTGTCGCCTGCGCGTCAGGCGGAAGGGGGCGTGTCGCCCCCCGAATACGAGTAGTGGTGGCGGACCGCCAACCGCGTGCGAGGTAGAAATTCTTGCATGACGCGAGTATAATACACGTGTACTGCGCTCGTGTCAAAAGGCGCGCGTTACAGGGCGCGCAAGGGAACGTCTCGCCAGCAGCGACGTCAGCTTAACAGATGCCGCGAGAGCCGCCACCGAGCGATGTCCGGCTACCTCTCGCATTCCAGAATCGTCATCATTCACCTGTCAGGCGAAAGGAGCGCGCAATGTCCCAACCGATGATGCGCCGGTTTGGCGCACTAATGGTCGTCGTCCTGCTCTTGTCGGTCGTCCTCGTGCCAGCCGCGGCGGCGGCCCCCGCTGCGAGCACGTCGGAGAGCGCGAGCCAGGGCGCTGCCGGCTGCCCGGTGTACTACCGCGTGGTGCGCGGCGATAACCTGACGGTGATCGCCTGGCGCTACGGGGTGTCGGTGAACCAGCTTATGCGCTGGAACAACATCTGGAATCCCGACCGGATCTACGTGGGCCAGACGCTGGTCATCTGGCCGCCGCGCTGCACCATGCCGCAGCCGAGGCCGACGCCCAAGCCGCGACCGCCGCTCCCCGGCCCGTGCTCGAACGGCGTCTGCGAGCCGCAGCCCAACCCGGCCGCGTGGCGCGTGACCTACTTCAACACGCCTGACCTGACCGGCCCGGTGATCGTCGACCGGCAGGAGCGCCGCCCGTGCTTCAACTGCGGCTGGGGTGCGCCCGTGCCGGGGGTGAACGCGGATCGCTGGTCCGCGCGGTGGACGACCAGCTCCTATGCGGTCGGCGGCACGTACCGGCTCAACGTCAAGTCGGATGACGGCGTGCGCGTGTTCATCGACGGCGTGCCGGTGCTCAATGAGTGGCGCGTGCAGGCCGTGCGCGGCTTCTTTGTCGACGTGGTGATTCCGCGCGGATGGCACAACTGGACTGTCGAGTACTTCGAGGACACGGGCGTGTCGGAGATGTGCTTTGAGGCGGTGTTGTTGAGGTAAGGGATGGCGCAAGACCTGACGGGTTTTCGGAAACCCGTCAGGTCTGATACCCCCTGAATTTGACACCCCTCCCCTGCGTCCGTATAATGCCCTTTGTTCGTGGCGGATTCGTCTAGGGGCCCAGGATATCGCCCTCTCAAGGCGGAGACACGGGTTCGAATCCCGTATCCGCTACCACGCAGCAGTCCCCGGGGAAGTGGCTTCCCTGGGGATTTTTGTTTTTGCCGCAGAGGGCGCAGAGTCCTTTGCGTGCGCTCAAGATGCTCTGTGACCTCTGTGGCAAAAAAGGCTTACAGTTGAAGCGCGTATGACCACTGAATACGAAAGCCGCGAGAACTTTCTGAAGGCGCACAGCCGCGCGCGCCGCGAGGAGGTGCTCGCGCGGCTCGGCCGCAAGCCCACGTCGCTCCTGCCGTTCGAGGCGCTGTCCGCGATCCTGAAGGTGTATCAGCACGCACCGCGCCAGCAGACGGAGATGGTGGCGCTGGACAAGATCGTGGGGTCGGTGGGGCGGTACAAGGATTTCACGCGCGACTTCCTGCCGAAGAGCATGGCGATGCGCGACCGGTGGGCGAAGGTGGAGCAGGCGATGGAGAGCCTGGAGGGCACGCCGCCGATTGAGTTGTACCGGCTGGGCGAGGTGTATTTTGTTGCCGACGGCAATCACCGCGTGAGCGTGGCGCGCGCGGCCGGGTTCGACGCGATCGAGGCGCACGTGACGGACATCCCCGTCGATGTGGACCTCCAGCCGGGCGACTCGCTTGACGAGGCGATTATCAAGGCGGAGAAGGCGCGCTTTCTGGCGGAAACGCGGCTCGGCGAACGCGTGCCGCATCTCGATATTTACTTCACGCACCCCGGCGGCTGGATGCGCCTTCTGGAACACGTCCATATACACCGGCGTTTACTTTGCCAGGAGCGGGGGTGCGAGTCGCCGCTGGAAATACCGCTGGAAGATGCGGCGGAAGACTGGTATGATAACAGTTACTGCCCGATCATCCAGGCGATCCGCGACCGGCAGTTGTTGCGGCGGTTTCCGGGGCGGACGGCGGCCGACCTGTACGTGTGGATCTGGGGCTACATCTTCGACGCGTATCGCAGGCTGGGCGAGAAGGTGGCGCCGGAGGAGGCCGCGGCCATGATGGAGCTGCGCGCGCCATC
Organism: uncultured Anaerolineales bacterium; assembly: GCA_964588925.1. Taxonomy (GTDB): domain Bacteria; phylum Chloroflexota; class Anaerolineae; order CG2-30-64-16; family CG2-30-64-16; genus JALOOB01. The sequence goes on from CAZPTI010000171.1 coordinate 6,863, forward strand.
TCCCTTCCAGCAGGCCGTGCAGGGGTTGATGAACGGCATCGGGGAGCTGTCTCGCTCGCTGATGGGCGAGGATGACCGCGTGCCCGACTGGGTGACGCAGACGTTTGAATGGGACGACGGCTCGCTCAACGAACTGGCGGGCCACCATGACGGAATGGAGCAACGAGTTGACAGCGCCTGATCCGCACGCGAGTGCGCCGCACAACGGGACGACACCGACTGAGGCAACCACCCCTCCGCCGACCGACGCAAGCGCGACGGCGGAGCCCAAACCCGCGCCGCAGCCGCCGACGCGCATCCTGCTGATCCGCCACGGGATCAATGATTACGTCAAGAAGGGGCTGCTGGCCGGGCGGACGCCGGGCGTGCATCTCAACGCGGACGGGCAGGCGCAGGCGCAAAGCGTGGCTGAACGCCTGGCCGGGGAAAAGATCAGCGCGGTGTACACCAGCCCGCTCGAACGGTGCCAGCAGACGGCAACCCCATTGGCCGAACGGCTGGGGCTGGAACTGCGGACCCTGGAAGACGTCAAAGAGACAGATTGTGGCGATTGGACCGGGCAGGCGCTGGAGGAACTGCGCAAGGCCGAGACGTGGCAGCAGGTGCAAATCTGCCCGTCGGGCTTCCGCTTTCCCAACGGCGAGAGCATGCTGGAGATCCAGGCGCGCATGGTCGGCGCGCTGGAACGGCTGAGCCGCGAGCACAAGGGCGAGACGGTCGCGGTGTTCTCGCACAGCGACCCGATCAAGCTGGCGATTGCCTACTTTGTGGGGATGCCGCTCGACCTGTTCCAGCGGCTGGACATTTCGCCCGCGTCGATCAGCGAGCTGGACTTTTCGCCGCTGCGCGTGCGGCTGGTGCGGATGAACGACTGCGCGCACGCACCGCCGCCGATTAAGGAAGAGAAGATGGACGAGAACGAAGAGAAGCGTGAGAGTGAGCCGAACCAAACGCCTGACAGCGCGATGGAGGCCGATAGCTCGACCGAGCCGGCAGCCAAGGGCGCGGTGGAAGAGCAGGTGATCCGGGGGCCGCACGGCGCGGGGCCGGAGCCGGCGCAAATCCCGGCGTCGGACGAAGGCAAGATGCAGGCGACCGGCGGTTAGCCTTTGCTTTTGCGTAGATTACGGTACAATGATGGACATGACCGATACACTTCCAACTTATGCGGCCCTGTCTTATTACGAAAGTGACGACGTGTTTCCCGTCACACGGATTACCGCGGGCGCGGTGGGCGCGGCGGGCCGACGCACGTTCGTGCTCCAGGCGTTTTTCGGCGCGGAGCCGTTTAGCTGGATCATCGAGAAGGACCAGGCGATGGCCCTGAGCAAGGCGATCCCTGAGCTGCTCGACGATGTGCGGGAGGAGTTTCCCGAGCTGGGGGATCCGCTCGTCGCGGCTGCCCCGAATTTGACGCTGGCCGAGCCGTTGCAGCCCCTCTTTCGCGTGGGCAGCATCGGGGTCGGATATGATCGACTGCACGACCTGGTGATTTTCACGCTCGTAGACGCGGACACGATGAACGGTGGCGAGGAAGACGCAGCAGAGATGGATGAATTGCTGGATGAGGACGAGTCCGCTCCGCCCGAGCATCAGATATTCGTGACGCGAGGCCAGGCCAAGCTGCTGGGTGAACAGGCCGCCAGGGCCGTGGTAGCAGGCCGTCTTCTGTGCCCGCGCTGCAATGCGCCGATGGATGACTTCGGGCACTTCTGCCCGCCCGCTAACGCACGACACCGCCGCGGGGGAGAGATCATGCACTAGGATGACGGGCCAGCAACGCGACGATTGTGTGGTGCCGTGGGCGCCGGAGGGGTCGGCGAACGACGACCTGCTGACGCTGCTCGGCAAGGGCGAGCTGGAGTTGCAGGGGTTGATGCCCTGGAGCTCGAACTACACGTTTCTGGGCACGGTGACAGGCGCGTCGGGCGCGAGCGCGCAGATCGTTTACAAGCCGATCCGCGGGGAACGGCCGCTGTGGGACTTTCCGCGCGGCACACTTGCCAAGCGCGAGGTGGCGTCTTACGTGCTCTGCCGCGCGCTTCGGTGGGACCTGGTGCCGCCAACTGTGCTGCGCGGGGGGCCGCATGGCCGGGGGTCGGTGCAGCTTTTCGTTGAGTGCGACCAGGACGAGCACTTCTTCACCTTCCGCGAGGACCCCGCGTTCCGCCGCAGCCTCCAGGCGCTGGCCCTCTTCGATATTATCGCGAATAACGCGGACCGCAAGGGTGGGCACTGCCTGCGCGCGGGCGATTCGTGTATCGTAGCGATCGACCAGGGGCTGTGCTTCCACGTGGAGCCGAAGCTGCGGACAGTGATCTGGGATTTTGCGTCGGAGCCGATCCCGTTGGACCTGATGGCCGACCTGCGCCGCCTGCGCCACGAGGTGAGCCAGCCGGGGAACGAGACGGTGGCGCAACTGAAGGAGCTGCTGTTCGACGGGGAGATTGCGGCGCTGTGGCGGCGGGTGGATGGGCTGATTGAGTCGGGGTGCTTTCCTGATCCGCCGGATGATCGGCGGCCGTATCCGTGGCCGTTGATTTAGGTTCGTAGTAGGCGCTTTAGCGCCCGTGCGCGCGTATGGCAAGACGAGCGCTAAAGCGCTTATCACGAACCGGTTATCTTTGGGATAACTTCCTGATATGTTCTATTGCCAACCCTCCTCATTCGCAGTACAATTCTCTCACAGATGCCACACAGGAGGGATGACGGCATGCGCAACACCCTGAACTGGTTCGAGATTCCGGTGACTGACATGGACCGCGCCGCGCGCTTTTACGGTGAGATCTTCCAGGTGGAGATGAACACCGGGCCCGCGGGCGAGGGCGCGCTGATGAGCATGTTCCCCGACGGGGGCGGCGTGGGGGGCGCGCTGGTGTGGGGCGAGGGCTACGTGCCGAGCGCCAGCGGCACGCTCGTCTACCTGAACTGCAATCCGAGCCTGGACGCGGTGCTGGGACGGGTGGAAGCGGCCGGCGGGCAAATCGTCCTGCCGAAGACGGACATCGGCGAGAACGGGTTCTTCGCGTTTATTCTGGACTGTGAGGGGAATCGCGTAGGGCTGCACGAGTCCGCGCGACAATAAGCGCTCCCTGGCCCCGCATTTGACGCCCCGCGGCCTCTTGGCAACGGGGCGTCTTTGCGCTATCCTCCTGCCATTCGACTTGACCAGCCTGGGGCGTTGCGCGTCCGCGTCGCATATCGAAAGGGCGAACGTGAAACAGAAGCACTTCATCGACTCGCACAAGGCCGTGACGGGCCTGTTTGTCCTTGCGCTGATCGCGATTTATGACCAGTGGCAGAATCCGACCGCGTGGGTTTACCTTGCGCTGCACGGGACGTACGGGCTGCTGTGGGCGTGGAAGAGCCGGGTGTTTCCCGACAAGAACTGGGAGCGGCCCGCAACGTGGCGGTTTGCGTTTGTGGCGTGGGGCGGGCTGAGCGTGTACTGGGTGGCGCCGTGGCTGCTGACGTGGCGCGGGGTGGAGGCGCCGCCGTGGTATCTGGCGCTGTGCATCAGTATGTGGGGGTTCGGCGTGTTCCTGCACTTTGCGTCGGACATGCAGAAGCATATGTGGTTGAAGCTGCGGCCGGGGGAGCTGCTGACCGAGGGGCTGTGGGCGCGCGTGCGGAACCCGAACTATCTGGGCGAGCTGCTGATTTATCTGGCGTTCGCGCTGCTGGCGATGCACTGGCTGCCGCCGCTGCTGCTGCTGGCGTTCGTCCTCGTGTACTGGCTGCCGAATATGCGGCGGAAGGATGCGTC
>CAZPTI010000172.1:0-10476 GCA_964588925.1 uncultured Anaerolineales bacterium
TTTCGGTTCCAACGTGTCGTCATCGACAATCAGTACGCGTTGGTCAGGCCATTGTTGCCCGCAGCCGACCAACGTTCGCGCCCCCTCGTCGCCCTCGGCCGGTTCGACGCGGCCCTTCTCCAGCGCGGGCGCCGAAACGCTGAGGAAGCGCGCGCCGCGGCCTGCCGGCCCGCCTGTCACAAACAGGGTTGCCTCGGCCAGCCCATAACACGGATACCACGCTTCCGGACGGAATCCGCAGCCGGCAAAAGTTTCGGTGAAGCGGCGGATGGTCTCCGCGCGGACCGGCTCCGCGCCGCTGAAGGCCACCTGCCAGCGGCTCAGGTCGAGCGTTGCGCGCTGTTCCGGCGTCACCTTGCGGACCGCGAGATCGTAGGCGAAGTTTGGCCCGCCGCTGACCGTTGCGCCGGTCTTCGTGATGGCCTCTAGCCAGCGATAGGGGCGCTGCAGGAAGGTGAGCGGGGACATGAGCGTGAGGGGGAAGCCCGCGTAGATCGGCTGGAGGATGCCGCCGATCAGGCCCATGTCGTGGTAGAGCGGCAGCCAGCTCACGCCGATGGAGTCAGTCGTCGTGCCGAATGCCTGCTGGATGAGCGCGGAGTTGGCGAGCAGGTTGCGATGCGAAACCATGACGCCGCGCGGGAGCGCGGTCGAGCCGGAGGTGTACTGGAGAAAGGCGAGGTCGTCCGGCTTGAGCGTTGGCGCGGTCCACTGTTCGGCCAGGGGCGCGGTGTCGAGCGTGTCGGAGAGCAGCCAGGGCAGCGCCGCAATGCCTGGCTCCTCCGCAAGGTTGTCCGCTACAAGCGCATGGACGTCGGTCGTGCTGAGAATGACAACCGGCCGCGCATCGTCGACCATCGCGCGCAGGCGGCCAAGGGTGCGCGGCCGTGGCGGGTAGGCCGGGACGGCAACCGCGCCCGCATAGAGGCAGCCGAAGAACGCAGCGACGAATTCCAGGCCCGGCGCGTAGAGCAGCAGCACGCGCTCGCCCGCCGCGTCGGCCCCTCGCAGCGCCGCGCCGATGGCGCGCGCCCTGCGATCCAGGTCCGCATAGGTCATCCGCTCAACAGCATCGCGCTCGTCGTCCAGGAACGCGGCGGCCTGCGCGCCGGGCTGTTGTTCCGCGCGCGTGCGCAGCATGGTGACAAGGGTGTCGAACGTAGTGGTGGATGGCATGGCGGTTCCTCGCAAGGTAAGTTGGCCGGATGGATGCGCCTGGGCGCGCGCGGCAAGATGTGTAACACCGGATGATCGGATTATGCGCGAAGAAGTTGCTTGCCTTAAGCACGGCACAAACCCTTACTGTCCGGCAAAGTCTTGAGGACAGCCAAGCCATTCATGTCGCGCGCCCATCCAGCCTGAAGTAGATTTATGGAGTTTGCGTTGCCACTGTCTTGAGCATTGCGCGTTCAATCGCGGCGCTTAGCTGACAAACCGCTCGATATCGCGCGCTTCCTCCTCCGCCAGCCGCCGCACCTCGGCGTCCCACTCGCCGAACGGTTCCAGCGCCAGCGCCAGCCTGCGCCCCTTGCGGTTCATGCGCCATGTGCCCGCGATGCGCCCGTCAACAAGAACCATCGGCGGCAGCATCCCGCCTCCCTTGATCTGCGCAGCGTACGTTCCGTCCTCGATCAGGCTGCGGTTCCTGTGGCCGAGAATGTAGGTGTCAAACGCAGGCAGCAGACGAACGTGCGGCTGCGGAAGCGGCGCGTCGAGGCGCGCGAGAACGTCAGTTGGCGCATACAGCGTCTGACCCGCGACTTCCACTTCCACCAACTCAGGCCGCAGCAACTCCCACCCTGCGCGCAGGTCGCGGATGTTCAGCCCCGTCCATGCGGCAAAGTCAGGGAGCGCGGCCGGCGCAAACGCGGACAGGTAGCGCCGCGCAAGCCGGGCGATGAGTTGCGGTTGCTCCGCGTCAGAGAAGCGCTGGAGCGGCCGGCCGAGCCAGTCTTCGAGCAGCGTGAAGGTGGGATGCGTCCCGGGTGCGTCGCCGCGATCTGGGCCGAAGCAGATCAACCCTTCGAGCGCCGCGCGAAAGAGCAGGTGGCGCTCGATGCGATAGCCGCCCGGAAGTCCCGCCGCTTCGAGGCTGCTTGTGAGTTCCTCGCGCATCAGCGGGCCATCCTGCGCAAGGCGCTCGCGGATAACGCTGATGCCCGGAGCGTATGTCTCCTCGTCGAGACCTAACTCGGCCCGGCGCTTTGCGGTCCCGGCGATCAACGGTTGGCCGACAACCGCCACATACCAGTCGAGGTCTTCGGTCGGCACGACGTGGAGCGTGCCGCGCATCAGCCACGTCCACATGACGGATTTGGTCTCAAGGCGGCTGCGCTCGAAATCGGCCAGCGCGCTGCCTGCCGACCGCACGCGCACGCCCAGCGCAGCCGCGAACAAGTCCTGCGCCTGCAACCCGGCGGACTGCCGCGCAGCCGCAAGCGCAACATCTTCGCCCTGCAACCCCGGCGCGACAAGCGCTTGCCCGCGCTGGCGCAGCCCGAGCGCCTGTTCAACCGTGAGCTTCATCTTCATGCCTGCTGCGTCCGTTGCTGCGCCTGCCACTCTTCTTCGAGCATGCCGTAAATCAGAAAGTCGATCCACTCTTCGCCGACGCGATCCGCCTTGAGCAGACGGCCCTCCAGACGGAAACCGAGCCGTTCGGCAACGCGCATGCTGGCCGTGTTGGTGGCTGCGCACTTCAACGCAACGCGGTGCAGACCGAGGTCCTCGAAAGCATAGCGCAACAGTGCAGTAGCCGCGCGGTGGACCAGGCCGCGGCCCTCCGCTGACATGTCGACCCAGTAGCCGATCTCGGCGCTCTTAAAGTCCGGGTCGATGTCGAAAAGCCCTGCGAAGCCTACCAGCGCGCCCTGATCGAAAATCCCGCCGTCGACCCCGGTTCCGTCGGCGAAGCGCGTGAGTCCCGCGCGCAAACGCCGCTCCGCATCCTGCAAGGTGGGCTCGGCGGGCAGCCAGTACAGACGAGTATAATTGCGGACGGTAAGACGGTGATAGGCGGGAGCATGCCGCAACTCCAGCAGCCGCAACTCAAGCCCGTCACCGAGCGTAGCAATTAGCATCAGCCATCTCCACGTTCAACGTCACCTTCTCCGCCGCGAATCTGCGGAGTGGCGCTATTCTACAACGATTTCGGCAAAGGGGGTAGGGTTATGCAAATCCTCACGTTGCTCGGCAGCCCGCGGAAACACGGCAACACTGAGGGCGTGTTGCGTCGGTTTGAGGCGAAGGCTGTTGAGGCAGGACACGGGGTTGCAAGCATCAACGTAACGCACCTTAAGATCGACGGATGCCTCGGCTGTGACTTTTGCCACGGTGAACTAACGGAGCCGGGCTGCGCGCAATCGGACGACGCAGACGAAGTGCTGCGCCAGATTCTCGCCGCGGACCTGATCGTTTACGCGTCGCCAGTGTATTGCTGGAGCGTCACCGCGCAGATGAAAGCGCTGATCGACCGGCACTATTGCCTGGTGAAGTGGCAGGGCGGCGAGGTGGCTGCGGCGTTGATGCGCGGCAAGCGCGGCGCGCTGTTGCTGACGTGCGGCGGCGAGGCGGCGAGCAATGTCGACCTGACCTTCCCGATGTTCGAGCGGCAGATGGATTATATGCAGGCGGAGGTCGCCGGACTGTACGCGTTGGACAACTGCGTCGGGCCGAAAGAGGACGCAGCGCGCGCCGAGGCGCTGGCCGCGCGCATGGCCGCGGAGCTGCTTTAAGCGCGGGTCGCTTCCTGAAACTGCGCTATATCCGCAGCGGTTTTCGCACCCCGTACCCGACCAGGAAACTTACCGGCACGGCAAACAGACTCACCAGCAGGAACTTCGCCAGCGGCGGCAGAGGGAGCGGCATCGCCAGCCACTGAAAGACAAGCACCACGCCCACGTGGAAGATGTAGGTCGCGTATTGCGCCTGCGCGGCCTTCTTCATCAGCGCGCTTTGCGTATTCCACAGGTCGCGGAACAGCACGGTCAGCCCGATGCACATGCTTACGCACAGAAACGACTCCCACAGCGTGAACACCCCGCCCACCAGCATCTCGTTCGCGTCGACGCCCCCAGGCAGCGAAAGCCGGAAGGCGTACCAACATGCGGCAAGCGCGAGGCCCACGCCGAGCCAGATGCGGCCGGATCGCGTCGGAAAACGCAGCACCCAGTTGTTGCGCGCGGCCAATATGCCGACGGCGAACAGGCTGACGTCGCGCGCGAGGTCGAACGGCTGGAACTTGATGAAGCCGAGCAGGTACACCCATTCGTCCATATCGTACCAGATGCGGATGACCGCGGAGGCAAACGCCAGCGCCAGCGTGAAGAGAACGATGGCCCATCCGGACGGCGCTCGCGATGGCTGCTGAGGACGCGCGGGCAAAAGAATGCGGGCCACCGCATAGATTACGCACAGGATCAGCAACTGCTGGACGAACCACATGTGCGCGACCTCGGCCGGCCAGGGGATGCCGCGGGTGTAGCCCGTTGCAGGCGTCGGCGTGAGGAACATCTGCATCGCGGCCATGAAGACTGTCCAGATGATCAGTGGAATGCCCAGCCGCAAGGCGCGATCCTTCAGAAACGGGGCCGGCCCTTTCTTGTCGCATGAAATCACCGCGAAGTAACCGGCGACCATGAAGAAGAGGCTCATGCCGAAGGAGCGGTTGACCGTAAAGAAGGGGTCGAGGATGAACGCGGTCTGCGCTTGCCTCGGGATAGGCCACTGCCCCTCGGTCGGCCCGTAAACCTGCCCGACGTGCTGCATGACGACCAGCGCCATTGCTACGACGCGCAGGTTGTCGAAGAAGTAGAGGCGGCCGGCAAGCGAGTGGGCCGCCGGTCGAATGACCTCTTTGATCGCGGTAGGTTGCGCTAACATCGGAGCCTCCATCCCGCTTAACGGTCGCTTGTTGATCTGCTTATTATACGCCTTTGCGACTTTAAGCAGTGTAGCGAGAATCAAGAGAGGCTGTGAACGCCCTTCCAGGGAAACGGGAAGGACGTTCATACGCGCAGAATAGTTATGCGAGGTGTTCGACCCTCCGACCCTCGCCCCCCGAAACGCGCTATCAAGTATACGCAGGCGCTATCGGAGGGGTTGCGGTGAGTTGCGCGCGCCTTCGCTCCGCCGCACTCCATCGGGAGGCAATCAGCCGCGCGATTAGACCTTTCGGCGCGAGGCCCCCGGCCCACTGCAAGACCCGATTAAGGGCGCCTGGGATGACTACGGCCTGTCCGCGTTCGGCCGCATCGAGCGCAAGCGCGGCCACCGTGCCCGTGTTCACCGTGGTCAGATAGCCCATCAGCCCTTGCGCTTCGATGGCCGCGACGCACTCCGGTGTGGTAGGCATGCCCGCGGGGCACAGCGCAGTCACCGTGACGTTCTGCTGGCGCAACTCTTCGCGCAGCGCGAGAGACAGGTCGAGCATGAAGCGTTTGGAGGCCGCATACGTGGCCTTGTAAGGCATCGGGTAGAAGGCGGCCAGGCTGGCGACGTTGATCACGCGGAACGGCTGCCGCGCGTCGCGCAGGGCCAGCAGCGCGTGCGTCATCTCAAGCGCGGCCTCAACGTTCAGCCGCAGGATCAGGCGGATATGCTCGCGGCTTTGCTCGGTGAAGAGACCTTCGGCATCGCCGCCCGCGACGTTGATGAGCCCGCAGAATGTCGCGGCCTCCTCTTTGAGCGCGGCGAACAGCGCTCCCCTTTGCCGCTCATTCGTGAGATCACAGGCGCGCCAGCGCGCGTCCACCCCGTATGTGTTGGAGAGACTCTGCGCGAGTTGCGCCAGCGGTTCCTCGCGCAGATCGGTCAGGTAGATGTTTTGACCGCGGCTGGCGCATTCCACTGCGAAAGCCTTGCCCAGGCCGCCGGTCGCGCCCGTGATCATCGTGTAAGCTGTCATCTCAGTTCTCCTTCAGCCCGCACATCCGGGCAGAGATATTCCACAGGCGCATCGCATTTTCCGCATCCACGGCCTGGGGGTCGGGCCGTCGCGGTTCGCCGTGCCGCCAGTACACCTGCGAGGCATCCGCCGGCGTTGCGTCGCTCAACAGGCGGACGATGCCCGCAGCCGCTTCCTCCGGCGAAATCCCCATCGCCTTGCGTCGGCCCCACACCCACCGCGCGAGGCCGGGCGTGCCCTTGAAACCGATGTCGGTCTTGACCAGCCCGGGATCGGCTGCGAAGGCGCGCACGCGCGTCTCCGGCCCAAGCAGCCGGTTGAGTTCGGTTGTGAACAGCACGTTCGCCATCTTCGTCTGCTTGTACGCCTGCAGGCCGTTGTAATGCCGGCGAAGCTGGATGTCGTCCCAGTTCATCCGCGTATGCGCGTGCGACTCGGAACTGACCGTGACGACACGCGCGGCGCCCGCAGCCCGCAGGAGCGGCAGCAATTCGAGGGTCAGCAGGAACGGCGCGAGGTGGTTGAGCGCCCACTGCATCTCGAACCCCTCCGCGGTCAGGTTGAGCCAGTAGCTGAACGCGCCCGCGTTGTTCACCAGCCCGTCGAGCGTTGGCGTCAGGCGGTGGATTTCGGCCGCGACGCGGCGCACTTCGCTCTGGAGCGTGAGGTCGGCCACCAGGTAGGTTGCGCCCGGCTTGCGCTCCGCTTCCGCGCACCGCTGCGCCGACCGGCCCACGCCGATAACAGCCGCGCCGCCGCGGATGAGTTCTGTCGCGGTCGCCAGCCCGATGCCCGATGTGGCGCCGGTGACGACAATCGTCTTGCCGGTGAAGGATGTCATCTGTTGCCTCCTGAAGAGCTTACGTCGTCAGGATAGCAAGCGCGGGGGTGTAATGTCGTGTATCGAAGGGGGTATCTGGGGGAGTAGCGTTGTCTACAGCAAACCGAGTTCTCGTCCCACGGCCACGGCCTGCGTTCGGCTGCCCACCTGCAACTTCCCGTAGATGTTATTCACATGCCGCTTCACCGTTCCCTCCGCGATATAGAGCCGCTTCCCGATCGCCTGGTTTGACAATCCATCGGCAATCAGCCGCAGCACCTCCAGCTCGCGTTCGCTAAGCGGCTCGATCAACGGCTGCGCGGTTGAGGCCGGACGCGGCGCAGGGAGCGACGGCGCAAGCTCGGCCGCGCGGCGCGCGTGATGGACGGCGAGGTCGGGGACGGCGTTCCCCTCGCACCATGCCGCTGCCTTGAGATGCAAGGCGCGCTGCTCGGCCGGCGTGAGAGTCAGCCGCAGCATCTCCGCGAAGAGCGCGTGATAGCGCCACCACTCGCGGCGGTTATCCAGCGGTTGCAGAAAGAGATTAGCCGCCTCTAAACGCTCCAGCATCTCTTGCGAGTCCTCGCGGCCCGTGAGCGCGTCGCAGAGGGACGCGCAGAGATGCTCGAGCGCGGCGGTTTGGCGCAGAAACGCGCGCGCAGATTCGGGCTGGCGTTCCAGGACTTCTTCCATCAGGTAGTCCGCGACAAAACGGTCGTTGCCGGCAAAAGTGGCCGCGAACTCCTCGGGGGCTGCGGTAGTCTGGAGCGCCACGCCCGCAAGTTGCAGCGCGGTGACCCAGCCCTCCGTGCGCGCGGCGAGCGCGTCGACGACGGTCTGTGGCACGCGGGGCGCAAGACCCCCGTTGAGGAACGCGGCCGTTTCCTCTGCGGTGAAGCGAAGGTGACGCTCCCGAACTTCGGTCAACTGATCGCGTCCGCGGAGACGCGCGAGCGGCAGCGGCGGGTCCTCGCGCGTGCCGATAACCACGCGCAGGCGCGGCGGCGGATGACTGAGCAGGAAGGCGACGAGGTCGTGGACCGCGAAATTCGTGATGGTCTGGTAATCGTCCAGCGCGAGGATGTGTTCCGCGCCCTCATCCGTGAGCGCGTTGATCAGCGCGGCGAGGTCCGCGCGCGCGTCGCTGCCCGCTGTCGCATTGGAATGGCCTAGCGCCGCGGCGAGATAGCGGATGAAGACGACGGGATCGTTGTCTCCCTCGTCGAGCGTGAGCCACGCAACGCGGCAATCGCTGCGCGCAAGCCACTGCAGGATGAGCGTCGTCTTGCCGAAGCCGGGCGGCGCGGAGACGAGTGTGAGAGGGCGGCCGAGCGCCGCCCCTTCGTCAAGGTGCGCAAGCAGCCGGCCGCGCAGCACGCGGTCCGCGCGCAACGTTGGCCGGATCATCTTGGTCGCGAGCAACGGGCCAGCGCTCATGCTACGTCAGATTAGCGGTCGGGCGAGTGCGATGGCAATCGGCTGCGCAAATCCTCCCGCATGCGCCGCAGGAAGGTGAGCAGGTAGACCAGCCCCCCTGCCAGCAACAGGAGCATCACGCCGATTCCTAATGCGGGGGGCAGGATGCCGGACACGGGGATATACACCAGGAAGGTCACAGCGGCGGCGAACGCCAGCAAGTACGCGGGCCAGCGCCACAGGTTCTGCCCGCTCCACACTGAGAAGCCGTACGCGAGACCGCCCAGCGCGGCGAACAGCAGCGTCAGCGCAAGCGCAGTGTTGATGATGGGCGCGACAAAGACGGTCAGCGCGACCAGCCCGCCGAGCAACACGAGGTAGAGCGCGACGAGCAGGGCGCTCATGAGCAGGTCGAGCCGCTGCCCGCGGGTTGAAAGTTGTCGTTGCGCGTCCGCGTCGAGCACCTTGACAGAGACGAGCGGCACGGCCAGGTCGCGCAGCCGCGCAAGGATGCCATAGAGCGCCGCATGATCCTCCGCGCTCCCTCGCAGCACCGAACCACCTGGCGTCTCAGCCACTGTCAGGTTGTCGAACCAGTCGGTCCACTGGTCGGGCGAAAGACGCCCGTTGACCTGTATTTCGTAAAGAAAGGGAGGGCGCCGCGCCTCAGCCTCATATAAAGTTACATCAACCGCCATGTTTGCGCTCCGCGTCGCTTGCATGGCCTCATTGTGCCACATCGCCCCTTCGCTGTCATGCGCCGAAATGCGCATCGCGGTGAGCAAACGCGCTAGACCACGCGCGCGCAAAAACCTTGAGCCGTGTATTTTTGGAAAACCCTTGACTTCCCCTGCGAACATATGTTATAGTCAAGATAGGAGAACAAAAAAGCTATCGCTCCTTAACATGCCAGGCGCGTAGCCGCCGCGTTCCGCGCCCGTGGCCCATGATTTACCCCCTCTTTGCGGAGGCGTGCGCATCGTCCCCGCCAAATCGACGCGTTCGCGCGAAAAACGTTGCGCGAAATCGCGCAACCCCCTGTATCGCCGCATCTGCCATCCCTTCGGCTCGTTCGCAGGCGCCCCCGCGCCCGCTGCCAACCCCGCGCGCGGGTTCAACTGCCTGCCCGCGGCCACGCGTGCGCGGCCAAACTGAATTTCGCGCGAAATCGAGAACCATCCCTGGCGGTTCTGCGTAAACGGCTAGAAGAGGTTTGCGCTATAATCGGATGCTCATTCTCAGCGAGCGACATGCCGGTTTCCGCAACTGATCGGCGTCTCGCTGGAGTCGGAGGTTACCTTGACGCAACTGAGTGCCATCTACGTCCAAAGCCTCAGCAAGACCTATCGCGTGCCGGAACGCGAGGCGGGGTTCAAGGCTGCGGTGCGTTCGTTCTTCCGCCGAAAGTATCGCGACGTCGAAGCAGTCAAAGAAGTCAGTTTCGGCATCAACCGCGGCGAGGTCGTCGGTTTTCTCGGGCCGAACGGCGCGGGCAAGACGACCACGCTCAAGATGCTTTCCGGCCTGCTCCACCCGACGGGCGGCGCGGCCAACGTGCTCGGTTTTACGCCCTGGGAGCGCAGGCCGGATTTCCTGCGCTCGATCACGCTGGTCATGGGGCAGCGCAACCGTCTCTCGTGGGACATCCCCGCGGCCGACTCCTTTTTGCTCAATCAGGCGGTCTACGGCATCGACGACGCGCAGTACAAGCGCACGCTGGCCGAGCTAGATGAACTGCTGGACCTCGCGCCGATCATCAAGAAGCCGGTGCGCAACCTGTCGCTGGGCGAGCGGATGAAGTGCGAGCTGGCCGCGGGGCTGCTCCACCGGCCGCAGGTGCTCTTCCTCGACGAACCGACCATCGGCCTCGACATCACCGCGCAGGCGCGCATCCGCAGCTTCCTGCGCGAGTACAACCGGCGCACCGGCGCAACGATCCTGCTGACCAGCCACTACATGGCCGACGTGACCGCGCTCTGCGAACGCATCATTATGATCCACCACGGCCAGCTCAAGTACGACGGCGGCATCACCGACCTGTCGCGGCGCATCGCGCCCGTCAAGCTGATCGGCGTGGCGCTGCGAGATGGGATCGAGGCGGACCTGACGCGCTACGGTGAGCTTGCTGCGGAGGAGAACGAGAACGGCCGTCGCATGATCCAGGTGCCTGCGGACGAGGTGGCGAGTGTGACCGCGCGGCTGCTCTCCGAACTGCCCGTGCAGGACCTCAACATCGAGGACGTGCCCATCGAGGCGGTCATCGAGCGCGCGTTCAACGAGGAAGAGCCGGCGCGGGAGGTCGTCACATGATCCGCATCTACCGCCGCTTCTGGCA
>CAZPTI010000173.1:0-3281 GCA_964588925.1 uncultured Anaerolineales bacterium
CCCCGCCCACTCGTCCCAGATGCGCACGCCGCGCTCCTGCAGCCAGCGCGCGTTCGTGTCGCCGCGGATGAACCAGAGCAGCTCGTAGATGATCGACTTGACGTGCAGGCGCTTGGTTGTGAGCAGCGGGAAGCCTTCGGCCAGGTCAAAGCGCATCTGGTGGCCGAAGATGGAGCGCGTGCCGGTGCCGGTGCGGTCGCCCTTGTCCGCGCCGTGGTCGAGGATGTGGCGCATGAGGTCGAGGTACTGGCGCATGGCCCTGCCTGAGTGAGCGCAAACGGTTCGTAGTAACCGGCGCGTGCGCCGGTTACTACGAACCTGCCGTCAATTACTCGCCGCGGAAGTCGACGACTTCGACGCCGAGGCCCGCGAGCGCGTTGCGGACTGCGGCCGAAGGCGCATCGCTCAGTTTGACCATGATCAGGCGCTCGGCCGGCGTGGCGCCCGCGTAGGTGACGACGCTGATGATGTTCGCGCCCAGGTCGGAGAGGGCGCTGGTGATGCGCGCGAGCACACCCTTGCCCTCCGTCACGCGGACGGTGACGCGCTGGCCGGGCGCGCGGGCGCCGAGCAGCTCGACGAGGATCTTAAAGACGTCGGTCTCGGTGATGATACCGACCAGCCGGTCGCCCTCGGTCACGGGCAGGCCGCCGATCTTGTTGTCGGCCATGACGCGCGCGGCCTCTTCGAGGGGCGTGTCGGGCGTGACCGAGATCACCGGGCTGGACATGACCTGCTTGATGGTCAGCTTCGCCAGCAGGTAGTGCAGCTCGTAGACGCTCAGCGAGGTCGCGGGCGAGGGAGCCGCGTGGAGCAGGTCCTTGTCTGAGACGATGCCGACCATCTTGCCGGATTCGTCCAGGACGGGCAGACGGCGCACCTTGCGCTCGCGCATCAGGTGAATGCCGTCGTCGATGCTGGCCGTGTCGAGGATCGTGACAGGGTTGCGGGTCATCCGCTCGCCTACGAGCATAAGTGCCTCCTGTTGAAAATACGGAGCTTATAGAGTTCGCAAATAAGCATCGAACCGGGGGAGTCGAGCCGTCAGCTGGTCCACCGGCTGAAGCCTCGACTCCGGAGTCCGAGTTATATCTGTTTCATCTATTAGTCCTGCCGATGACGGCCCTGGCGGGCGATTTCCGCCGTGTTTTCAGCGATGCGGAAGATCACAAGGATCGATTCCATCGCCACACGCGCCAGAACCGTGTAGATGAGCACCCCTAGCACGGATGCGATCATGATCCCAAGACCGGAGAGGAAGCTGTCAGAGAAAATGGCGATCAAACCCGAAATCACCCCGACTGCGCCGCCCAGCAGGATCAGGACGAGCAGCAGAATATACAGCCATTTGATGAGCTTGGTCGTGACGAACTGACTGAAGGACAAATCGAGAAGCGCTGCGAGACAGCCCTGCGGCTGCAATTGATCGTTCACCTGGACCTCCTTGTGTTCGGTGGGGGATGACCACAACGACGTCAAACTTGCGGAGAAAGGTCAGATCGGCGCCTGACCGCGCCTCCTTTCTTGCCCTTCTTCTTTTTGGGCATCTGGTAGCCGAGGCGGCGAAGCTCCTCCTCGTCGGTCCGCCACTTCGGGCGCACCTTCACCCACAGTTCGAGGAACACCTTCGTCTCGAGCATCTCTTCGATCTGGCCGCGCGCGGCCTGGCCGATCTTCTTGATCATCGCGCCGTCTTTGCCCAGTATAATCATCTTCTGCGTGGGGCGCTCGACGTAGACGGTGGCCGCGATGAACGTGACGCCGTTCTCGCGCTCGCTGAACTCGTTCACCAGCACGGCCACCGAGTGCGGCACCTCGTCGCGCAGGTGGAGCAGCACGGCCTCGCGCACCAGCTCGCCCGCCATGAAGCGCACCTGCTGGTCCGTCACCTGGTCTTCCGGGAAGAGCGGCGGGCTGAGCGGCACGAGTTCGGCGAGACGGTCCGCCAACTTGTCAAGGCCGTCACCGTTCAGCGCGGACACGCGCAAAACCTCTGCGCCGGGCGCGAGCGCGACGTACTCCGCCTCGAACCTCGATGCCTTCCCTTCCAGCCGGTCGATCTTGTTCAGGCCGAGCAGGAACGGGATACGGACGTTGGCCGCCTTGATGATAGCTGCGACCTTGCGGTCCTCGTCCGTCGGCGGCGCGCTCACGTCGACCACCCACAGCAGCGCGTCCGCGTCGGGCAGGGAGGCGGCCGCGGTTTCAACCATGACCTCGCCAAGCTTATGCAGCGGGTTGTGGATGCCCGGCGTGTCGAGAAAAATGAGCTGCGCGTCGTCGCTCGTCAGGATGCCGAGCAGGCGGTTGCGCGTGGTCTGCGGCTTGGGCGAGACGATGCTGACCTTCTGACCGAGCAGCGCGTTGATGAGCGTCGACTTGCCGACGTTGGGCCGGCCCACCACCGCCACGAACCCCGCGCGGTAGTCCTCGCGGAACTCGCGCTCCTCCTTGCCGAAGAACGCGTCGATGACGTCGTTCTCGCCCTGCGGGAGGGATTCGGGCTGCTCCGCTTCCGCCGTCATGCCTTCACCCTGAACGGATTAAAGTCCGTGTTCACGTCGTAGTAGTCGACGCCCTCCGCGCGCTTCAAGCCGCCGACCACCCGATAGGTGACCGGCGTGGCAAGCGCTTCGATGCTCACCTTGAAGATGTAGTTCGCCACGATGATGCTCAAGGCCGCGGCCCACGGAAAGACGCCGAGCGCAGACGCGATCAGCACAAACACGGTCGTGTCGATGCCCTCGCCGACGAGCGTTGAGCTGATTGTGCGCAGCCACAGAAAGCGCCCGCTCGTCGCAACCTTGAGCCTTGCCAGCACAAACGAGTTGGTGAACGAGCCGGCGAAGTAAGCGGCCAGGCTGGCGACGACAATCGCGCCCGTGCTGACTCCACCAAGAACCGAATCGAATGCCGCCTGTCCGACTGCGGCCTCCCAGTTCGCCTCACCCGGCAGGCGGCTGACCACGAAGAACGTGAACGACATGAGCGCGGAGAGCGCGAAGCCGGTCCAGATGACGCGGCGCGCGCGGCTATAGCCGTACACTTCGGTCAAAATGTCACCGAAGATGTAGCTGATGGGAAAGAGGAGCGTGCCCGCGTCGAAGGCCAGCGGCAGCCCCGCAATGGACACGCCCCAGTCGATGATCTTGGCCGACGACGCGATGTTGCTGATGAGCAGCACCGCGACGAAGGTCGCCATGATGAGGTCGTAGTAGCGATAGGGTCGGTTCAAGACATCTTTCCGGTTCGTAGTGCGGGGGGCAGCCCGCCGTGCGCGC
>CAZPTI010000173.1:3291-10228 GCA_964588925.1 uncultured Anaerolineales bacterium
TTTCCGGTTTGGGTGGGGGGGCCCCCCCCGGCGGGGCCCCCGGGGGCCTCCCGCCCGCACTACGAACGACGCAGCTATGCCTGCGCCACCGGCTGCCGCTCGCTCAGTCGCGCGGCCAGCTTGTCGATCTGCGCCCGCATGCGTTCGGGCAGGCGGTCGCCAAATTGCGCGAAGTGGCGCTCGATGTCCGGGACTTCGAGCTGCCACATGGCCGGGTCGACGCGCAGCAGCTCGCGTACGTTCTCCGGCGCGAGTTGCAGGCCGCTCAGGTCAAGGTCGCCTTCCTTTGGCAACAGGCCGATGGGCGTTTGCTGCGCCTCGACTTTGCCTTCGAGGCGGTCGACCATCCACTTGAGCACGCGGCTGTTCTCGCCGTAGCCCGGCCAGAGCCACTTGCCCTCGGGCGACTTGCGGAACCAGTTCACGTAGAAGATGCGGGGTGCTTGCGCACCTAAGCGGTCGCCCATCGCCAGCCAGTGGCCGAAGTAGTCGGCCATGTTGTAGCCGCAGAACGGCTGCATGGCGAAGGGATCGCGGCGCAGGTTGCCCACCGCGCCGATGTTCGCGGCGGTCGTCTCGGATGACGCGGTCGCGCCGAGAAAGACGCCGTGATCCCAGTCGAACGCCTCGGTGACGAGCGGCACCATGCCCGCGCGGCGCCCGCCGAACAGGAAGATGTCGATGGGCACGCCCCGCGGGTCCTCCCAATCGGGGCTAATCGACGGGCACTGCCGCGCGGGCGCGGTGAAGCGCGCATTCGGGTGCGCGGCCGGCTCGCCCTTGTCGGGCGTCCAGTCGCGGCCCTTCCAGTCGATGGCGTGGCGGGGGGCCGGAACGCCCATGCCCTCCCACCAGATGTCGCCCTCGTCGGTCAGCGCGCAGTTGGTGAAGATCACGTTCTCGCGCTCCGTGTCCTTCGCAACCGGGTTCGAGCCGTAGGTGGTGCCGGGAGCAACCCCGAAGAACCCCGCTTCCGGGTTGATCGCGTACAGCCGTCCATCCGGGCCGATCTTCATCCACGCGATGTCGTCGCCAATCGTCTGCGCGCTCCAGCCGGGGAGCGTGGGCTGGATCATCGCGAGGTTCGTCTTGCCGCACGCGGACGGGAACGCGGCTGCGACATGGTAGCGGCGTCCCTCGGGCGAAATCAGCCGCAGGATCAGCATGTGCTCGGCCATCCACCCTTCGCGCCGCGCCATTGCGGAGGCGATGCGCAGGGCGAAGCACTTCTTGCCGAGCAACGCGTTCCCGCCGTAACCCGACCCGTACGACCAGATCAGGTTCTCCTCCGGGAAGTGGCTGATGTACTTCTGCTCCATCGGCGCGCAGGGCCACTTCACGTCGGCTACGCCCGGCTCCAGCGGCGCGCCGATGGAGTGCAGGCACGGCACGAACTCGCCGTCAGGGCCGAGCGCCTCGCACACCTCCACGCCGACGCGCGTCATGATGCGCATGTTGCAGACGACGTACGGGCTATCGGTCAGCTCCACGCCGATCTTCGCCATCGGCGAGCCGAGCGGCCCCATCGAAAACGGGATGACGTAGAGCGTTCGCCCCTTCATGCACCCGTCGTACAGGGCGAGCATAGTCTGCTTGAGCTCGTCCGGCGCAACCCAGTTGTTCGTCGGACCGGCGTCGTCCTTGCTCGCCGTGCTGATGTAGGTGCGCGCCTCGACCCGCGCCACGTCGGACGGGTCGGAACGAAAGAGGT
The DNA here is from genome assembly GCA_964588925.1 of uncultured Anaerolineales bacterium. Lineage (GTDB taxonomy): Bacteria > Chloroflexota > Anaerolineae > CG2-30-64-16 > CG2-30-64-16 > JALOOB01. The sequence goes on from CAZPTI010000173.1 coordinate 5,003, forward strand.
AGCTGTGTGCGCGCTGCTTGAGCGGCTCGGCCATGCCGGACGCCACCATCTGCGCCATCAAGCGGTCGTATTCCGCCTCGCTCCCGTCGCACCAGTAGATTGCTTCGGGCTGACACAGCGCGGCGATTTCGTCCACCCAGGCCTTGAGCCTGGCGTTTTTGACCTCGTAGGCCACTTATTACCTCCTGTCTCGACTTTGAGTGTCAGGAGAAACCTGGCTTTGCTGAGTTGGCGGTGAAGGAGACCAAGAAACCAGGTTTCTGAGACGCCAGCGCGGCTGGCGCTTGCCACAAAGTGGCGCTGAAACACCGGCTTCTTAATGCGCCGGCTGGCCGAGATGCTGCATGGTGCCGCGGATCAGGTCAGCCGACTTCTTCATCATCACCTTTTCGTCTTCGTTCAGGTCGATCTCGATAATGCGCTCCACGCCGTTCCTGCCCAGGACGACCGGCACGCCAAAGCAGATGTCGCTCAGGCCGTACTCGCCCTGGAGGTAGACGGACGCTGGATAAATTTGGTGCTGGTCGCGGATGATCGCCTGCGCCATCTTGCACGCCGAGGCGCCCGGCGCGTAGTACGCGCTGCCGGTCTTGAGGTAGCGGACAATCTCCGCGCCGCCGTCGCGTGTGCGGGCGACGATGTGGTCGATCTGCTCTTGCGAGAGGAAGTAAGACAGGGGCATGCCCGCGATGGTCGAGTAGCGGACGAGCGGCACCATTTCGTCGCCGTGCCCACCGAGCACCGTAGTGTGGATGTTCTCCGGGCTGATCCCGGTCTCCATCGCGATGAAGGTCTTCATCCGGCCGCCGTCGAGCACACCCGCCTGGCCGATCACACGCTCGCGCGGCAGGCCGCTTACCTGATGAGCCAGATAGGTCATCGTGTCGAGGGGGTTGGTCATCATGATGATGATTGCGTTTGGCGACTTTTCGATGACGCGCTGCACCACGTCGCGCACGATGCCGGCGTTGATGCTGACGAGGTCTTCGCGGGTCATACCGGGCTTGCGCGCGACGCCCGCGGTGACAATGACGATGTCGGAGTCGGCGGTGTCCGCATAGTCTGTCGTGCCGATTGCGTCGATCGCATGGCCGGCGATCGGGCCGGACTGGATCAGGTCGAGCACCTTGCCCTTTGCCAGCCCATCCACCACGTCCAGCAGGACGATCTGGCAGCCGCCCGCAATCATTGCCCAGTGCGCCACCGTACTGCCCACGAAACCGGCGCCGATAATGCTGACCTTACTCATCAAGTCTCTCCTTTCGACCAACCGATGCGCAACCAACAGGTACGTCCAGGTTCGTTGCAAAACGAAAACGCTTAAGCCGCAGAGGACCCAGAGGTGACAGAGAACACTCCAGGACCTCTGCGCCCTCTGTGGCTGATCGTTCCCACTTTGCGATCCGTCAGACAGAGATGAAGCTTGTTAAGGAGCCACAGGCGCGGGCGCGGCCTGATGCGCGGGCGCGGCCACCGATTCCACCACGATGCCATCCGCGGCAAGCACGGGCTTGAGCGCGGCAATGGCGCACTCGAGCATGGCCGGCTCCGGCTCACGCGTGGTGAGCCGCTGGAGCAGCAGGCCTGGCTGCGTGATCCAGCGAACCCATGCCCAGTGCTGATGTCCCGCGTTGAAGCGCATGAACTCGTACGCGATCCCCGCGACGACCGGCACGAGCAGGATGCGCGATGCCAGCCGCAGGAACAGGTTATCGAAATGGAACGGCGCAAAGACCAGGATCGAAATGATCATGACCGAGAGGAGGAAGCCCGTGCCGCAGCGTGTGTGCGCGGTGCTGAACTTCGCCACCGAGTCGGGCGTAAGGGGCGCGCCGGCCTCGTACGCGTTGATGGTCTTGTGCTCCGCGCCGTGGTAGGCGAACACGCGGCGGATGTCGGGCATGAAGCCGATGGCCCACAGGTAGAGCAGGAAGAGGCTGAGGCGGATGACGCCCTCGACGATGCTCGTGACCAGCGCGCCCGCGCCCGTCGGGGTGAGCCACTTGCCCGCAGCCGTCGGCAGCAGGAAGAACAAGGCCACGGAGAACGCCAGCGAGACCGCAATGGTCGTCCACGCGACCGGGCCGGTGAACTTGACCTCTTCCTGCCCCTCCTCCTTCATCGCCACGTCCGCCGACCAGAGCAGCGAGCGCATGCCGAGGCCGAGCGCGTCCCACAGCATCCGCAGGCCGCGCACGAAGGGCCACTGGCCCCACTTCTTCGTATAAATCGCCGCGGTCAGCGGCTCCTCATGGACGACGATCTGCCCGTCGGGCGCGCGCACGGCCACCGCCATCTGCTTGCGACCGCGCATCATGACGCCTTCGATGACTGCCTGTCCGCCATAATTGAACTTTGCCAATGTCCCATCCTCAAACCAGGCCGCGCCCCGACCCGCGGGGCCGCGCCTCACTTGTACGGTATTCTAACCGACGCGCGGGGGGGTGTCAAAGCCCCTCGCAACGTTCCCATTATGGCCTGTAAACCGCTGCCAGGATGTACGCGGTATGCCAACCTGCCGATCTCGTGTCGCGCTATGTCGCGCTCACGGCTGTTCCGCTACAAACCGGAACGAGTTTTGAGTGATTAGTTACACTTCTTATCGAAACGACAGCGCCCACGGTGATGGCGGCAGCCCGTCCTATTTCCACCATACCACATGTGTCAAGCGGTTTTCAGATTGTTCGGAGGAACCGTTTGATCGCCGCGACCGCTGCCAGCGCGGGCGGCGACAGGTGCGGCAGGGCAATCTCGAAGCCGTGTTCGGTTTGCGGCAGTTCGAGGTAGGTGACGGGCACGCCCGCCGCGCGCAGTTGCGCCGCGAGGTCGCGCGCCGCGGCCACAGGCACGAGCGCGTCCTGATCGCCCTGGATCAGCAGCGTGGGCGGGAGGCCGGGGCGGACGTGCGTCGGCGCGCTGGCGAGCGCGTACATCTCGGGGACTTCGTCCGGCGCGCCGCCGAGCAGGTCGCGCAGGAGGCCGTTCAGCCGGCGGTTCTGCGCGCGCTCCCATCTGAGCCAGTCGCGGCGCTGCGCGCGGGGGCCGGGCGGGACGAGCGGATCGGTGTCGGTGAGCGGGTCATAGGCTGCGCCGGGCTGCGGACGGGCCGACTCGATCAGTTGCGGATGGTGCGTTAGCATGGCCTGCATGTCGACCGGCGCGCTCAGGGTGAAGACGCCCGCAACGCTGACATCGCGTCCTGCCAGGTCGGGCGCGAGCAGGTCGGCGCGGTGGGCAGTGTAGGCCGTGATGAGCGCGATGTGCCCGCCGGCGGACGTGCCGGAGAGGACAATACGGTTCGGGTCGACGCCGAACTCCGCCGCGTGCTGCTTGAGCCACGCGACCGCGTGCTGCGCGTCGGCCATCATGCCGCGCACGTCGGTTTCGGGGCACATGCGATAGGCCACATCCATGACCATGTGCCCGTCCGCCGCCCACGCGCGGAAGACCGGGCCGGTCAACTGCCCCTTGTCGCCCAGATACCACGCGCTGCCGTGCAGGTAGATCACGCCCACGCCCGAACGCGGGATGCCCTCGCGGGGAAGCCAGATGTCGGCGTAGACGGGGCGGTCGCACGGCTCAACAGAGTGCGGGACGGTTGTCGTGCGGAAGACGACGTTCCGGCGCAACTCGACCGGCGTGGCGAGCGCATCGAAGACGGGCGCGCGGTAACCCTCAGTGGCCTGCCGCGTGCGGACTATGTAGCGCGCGGATGCTGCTGCGCCGAATAGCCCGGCCAGGACGACCAGCGGGCGCCGCTGCTTCACGCCAAGGACCGCCGCGATGGCCCCGTAAATCACCCAGACGGGCGAAAGCGCGCCGGCCATAATGCGAAAGATCAGCAGGCGCATCCCCTGCGACGAGGGGAGCCGGACGAAGTGCAGCGCGCCGAAGAGGGCGGAAAAGATGGACAGGATGCTGGCGAGTGCGCGCATGGATGGCCTCGATGTTGGGAGTTTCCGTAGCGCAAGCTAAAGCTCACGCTACGGTGTTAATGAGCGCGATGCGGATCTGGGCGAGCGTCAACCCTTCAAGGGTCTCGACGGCAAGGTCTGCGCCACAGACGCGGTCGCACGGGCCGATGCCGATGACGCGCATGCCCGCGGCATGGGCCGCCTCGATGCCGGCCTCCGCATCTTCTACGACGACGCACGCCGACGGTTGCGCATTAAGTAGGCGCGCGGCTTCGAGAAAGACGTCGGGCGCGGGCTTGCTGCGCTGCACCGCGTGCCCGTCCGCGTAAGCGGAGATGTAGCAGTCGATCCCCAGGCGGCGGACGACCTCGCGCGCGTTCTTGCTGGCCGAACCAATCGCAACGAGGATGCCCGCGCGGTGAATCTCGTCCATGAGCGAACGCACGCCGGGCAGCAAATCTTCCTCCGTCAGCTCGTCGAGCGACGCGACGAAGTAGTCGTTTTTGCGGCGCAGGTAGTCTTGCGCGACCTCTTCGGGGACCTCGCGGCCGGCAAGGAACACCGCCAGCGACGCGGGCCGGTTTAGCCCGCGCATCTGGTCGTTGATCTCGCGACTGAACGGGAAGCCTTCCTCCCTCGCAAGGCGCTGCCAGGAGCGATAGTGCAACTCTACCGTGTCGGTCAGCACGCCGTCAACATCGAAGATGAAGGCTTGAATGTCCATCATGCGCAACCTCCGGTGGCAATGTCCGCCTCGTCGCTCAAATCCGTTGCGGGCGAATCGTCCGCGTCGCCTTCCAACCCGATCGCGATCAGATAGCCGCGCGCCCGCTCGGTCTTCGGATAGCGGTTGACCAGCTTCCAGAACTTCGGACCGTGGTTCGGCTCCTTGAGGTGCGCCAACTCGTGGACCAGCACATAGTCGCGCACCCAGGAAGGCATGGCCGCCACCCGGTGCGAGATACGGATGACGCCTGTGGCCGGGGTGCAACTGCCGTAGCGCGAGTTCTGGTTGGTCACGTAGCGCACGGCCCCGGGCTTCAGCTTGCCCTCGAAGTAGTCGCGGTTGAGCTCCTGCGCGCGGCGGGCCAGCGCGGCGTCGTCCGCAGTCTCGCGCTTCACTTCGCGGCGTTGGATACGCGCCTTGAGCCGCTCGATGATCGGCGCGAGCTCGGCGTCGGTTGCGCCGGCCGGAGCGAGCACTTCGATAGTTGCGCCGCCGTCTACAAGGCGCGCGGAGATCGTGCGCTTGCGGGCCGCGCTGCGCTTGATGCGGATGACGGGTTCGGTTGGCATGCGCAAATCATAACAG
>CAZPTI010000174.1:0-10212 GCA_964588925.1 uncultured Anaerolineales bacterium
CCCGACGTTGAAGAGCGTGGGGGGAATCACTGGACTGCGCCGAGGCGTTCGGTTTGCGCGACCGCTTTGCGCGCAAAGTGCGGGTCGTACTCCAGCCTGCCACCGTGAAGCTGGAACACGCGATCCGCCCACCCCGCCGACTCCGCGCTGTGCGTGACCATCAGCAGGTTCTTCCCGGCCTGTCGCGTCAACCGGTCGAGCAGGGCGAGGACAGTTTCGCCGGTGTTCTCGTCGAGGTTGCCGGTCGGCTCGTCGGCGAGCACCAGTTGCGGATCGTGGACGAGGGCGCGCGCGATGGCGATGCGCTGCTGCTCGCCGCCGGAGAGCTTGTCCGGGTAGGTCCCGGCTCGTTCCAGCAGCCCCACCGCATCCAGCAGGCGTTCGGCGTCCTCGCGCGCCACCTTTGGCGAAGCGCCGTTCAGCTCGCACGGCAATGCAACATTCTCGACCACAGTCAAGGTGGGGATGAGGTTGAAGAACTGGAACACGAAGCCGATGTGTTTGCGGCGGAAGAGGGTGCGGTCGCGCTCGCTCATGGCCGTGAGCTCCTGCCCGCCGATGAACACCTGCCCGCCGTCGGGCCGGTCGATGCCGCTCACCAGGTTGAGCAGGGTGCTCTTGCCGCTGCCGCTCCGCCCGAGCAGCGCGACAAACTCGCCACGCGCAAACTCCACCGAGGCGTCCCGCAACACCACGCGCCGCCGCTCCCCCTCCTGATACGCTTTGGAGAGGTTCACGAGGCGGATAAACGCGCCATCGGGCGCGCGCCCGTTGCCGTTAGCTTTGCCCTTGCCAAACAAAACCATACATGCCCCTCGATACAGAACGGCATCGCCGTTGGATCAGTTCTAATTGTGGGAAGTATAACGGAGGGGATGAGGAGGGGCAGTAAGGATACCAACGATTATACAAAGCTTGTACAGGAGGAGGGGGCTGAACATGGCGAACTATGAACCATAAAAAGAGCTTCTGGTTTGATGGCTCGAGCTCTGAACCTTGTGAGCGGCGTTTGAATCATGAAATAAAGAAAAAAAGAAAAAAGAAAAAAGAATCAGGAACCAGGATGAACCTGTAGACACACTGCTGCCCCCAGCATGTCTCTACAACCTTCTTTTTGAGCGGACATGGGGGGGGAGTGTCTCTTTGCTTCAAGATTCAAGACTCGTTCCCTGATTCTTTTTTCTTTTTTCTTTTTTCTTTATTTCCTGATTCAAGCCCGGCTTGCAGGATTCTTCCACACTCCCGATTCCTGATTCCTTATTTCATGATTCGACGGGACTCGCAGGGTTTCAAGATTCATCGTTCGCCGCTACCCCACCGGCAGCAGCACCGCCTCGCGCCCCGCCGCAAATGCGCGCCGGTTCAACTCAACGTACTTCGCCGGGACGCGTTCCGTGATGACCGCCAGCCACGCCGCCTCGCTCAGGCCCGGCGTAAGGCTCTCCCGCTCGATCAGGGCGGAGAGCGCGCCGAGCAGCACCACGTTCGCCGCCTTCACGTTGCCGAGCGCCGTCGCAATCCGCTCGCCATCCACGTAGACGGCCTTGTCCGTGACCTCGCCGACCGCTTTGCGGATGCGCGCATCGTCGGGGTACGCCTGCCCGCCCGACGTGACCGTGACCGGCTCGATGGCCTGCATGTTGACCACGATCAGCGCGCCCCGCCGCAACTGGCCGAGGTTGCGCAACGTTTCCGCCTTCTCGAACGACAGGTACACATCCACCTCGCCTGCGCCGACGAGGGGCGAGTAGACGGCCTTGCCCCACCGCACGAAGCTGGTCACGCTGCCGCCCCGCTGCGACATGCCGTGCACCTCGGCCTGCTTCGCCTGGTAGCCCGCCGCCATGCCCACGTTCACCAGCACGTCGCTGGCGAGGATCGTGCCCTGCCCGCCCACCCCGGCCAGCAGGAAATTGATCGTATCGTTCATGGGGGCCTCCCTAATTCTCCACAGGGCGGAACTTGATCGCGTCGCGCGGGCAAATCTGCGCGCAGACCTCGCAGCCGGTGCAGAGCGTCGCATCGATCAGCGCCTTCGGCCGCCCCGTCTTCGCATCCAGCTCGTCACTCTTGAGGATGGCCGGGCAGCCGATGCGGAAGCAGAGCGAGCAGCCGTTGCACGTCTCGTCCAGCACCTCCAGCGGCGCCCACCGCTTGCGGGCAGCGGGCAGCAGCGCGCACTCCTCGCGCGTAATCAGCACCGACGGCTCATCCAGCTTGAGATATTCCTTCAGCGTCGCCTCGATCTCCGCCACCTCGTACGCCGGGACGGTTTTGACGTGGGTAATGCCGCACGCGCGCACCAGCGGCTCAATCTCGATCACCGGCGCAGCCTGCCCCTGCAACGTGCGCCCCGTGCCCGGATTCTCCTGATGCCCGGTCATCCCCGTGACGCGATTGTCCATGATGATCGTAACGACCGGCGAGCGGTTGTAGGCGGCGTTGATGAGCGCCGGGATGCCCGTGTGGAAGAAGGTCGAGTCGCCCAGAACAGCCACGTGACGTTCGGGACTCCCATCGGGGAGATGGGCCCCCGCCTTCGCTGCGCCGTGGGCCTGCCCGATGCTCGAACCCATCGCGCCGCACGTGTGGATCGCGCTCAGCGGGTGAACCATGCCGAGCGTGTAGCAGCCGATGTCACCGTTGACCGGGACTTTGAGCTTGTTGAGGACGTAGAACGCCCCACGATGCGGGCAGCCGGGGCAGAGCACGGGGGGTCGCGCAGGCAGCTCGCCCACGTCGACCGAGATCAGCGGCACGCGCGCCGACTCTGGCAGCAGCTTCGCCGCAATCGCCGCCTCGCGCACGACACGGGGGTCCAGCTCGCCCGTGATCGGGAAGATGCTTTTCCCCTCGCACGGGATGCCCATCAGCCGCACGGCCTCCTCGATGAACGGGTCAAGCTCCTCGATGACGATCAGCCGGTCGACCGAGCGCGCAAAGTCGCGAATGAGTTTCTTAGGCAGCGGCCACGACATGCCGAGCTTGAGCACGCTGGCATGGGGGAAGACCTCTTTCGCATACTGATACGCCACGCCCGCCGTGATGATGCCCAGGCACGGCTCGCCAAATTCGGGGCAACTCCGCTCGATCCGGTTGAGCGCGTAGGTTTCGGCGAAAGCGGCCACATCGGCCATGCGCTGCTCGATCACCGGATGCCGCCTGCGCGCGTTCCCCGGCACCATCACATACTTCGCCGGGTTGCGGGGGAACTTCTCGACCCTCGCCGCCTGCTCCTGCCGCTCGCCCAGTTCCACGGCGCTCGCCGAGTGGCAGATGCGCGTGGTCATGCGGAGCAGCACGGGCGTATCAAACCGCTCGCTCAACTCGAACGCAGCGGCGGTCATGTCCTTCGCCTCCTGCGAGTCGCTCGGCTCCAGGCAGGGGATGCGCGCAAACCGGGCGAAGGTGCGGTTGTCCTGCTCGTTCTGGCTGGAGTGCATCGCCGGATCATCGGCGGACACGATCACGAGGCCCGCTTCCATGCCGGTCATCGACGCGTACATGAAGGCGTCGGCGGCCACGTTCAGCCCCACGTGCTTCATCGTGGCGAGCGCGCGGCGTCCCGCATACGCTGCGCCAATGGCAACATCGAGCGCCACCTTTTCGTTCGTGGCCCATTCAGCGTAGACGTTGGGGAAGCGGGCGAGTTCTTCGAGGATTTCGGTGCTGGGGGTTCCAGGATAGGCGGAGGCCACGGCGACACCGGCCTCCCATGCGCCGCGCGCTACGGCCTCATCGCCGGAGAGCAGTCGGATCACTTTGTCAACCTCCATCAGGCATACTGGCAAGGACAGGTTACGGCAATCGCCCGCCCTGCGCCATGACCTTTATCAGCAAGACGCCAGAAATTCCAATACCGTCCGGTTGTAAAACTCAGGGTTGCCCACGTGCATCGCATGCGACGCGCCGGGGATGACCACGGGCGGGCGCGCGTTCGGCAGGCACTGCGCGAGGTCGTCACTGACCATGCCGAAGAGCGCCGGGCTGAGCTCCCCCTTGCACAACAGCACCGGCTGCATCAGCTTCTCGGCGTGCTCGCATGTGAAGGGCGGGAAGTACCGGTTCGCCAGCGTCTCCGCCCGCATCTCCGGCGCATTGTCCATGATCATCTGGTACGCGCGCCGCCCCAGATGCGCGAAGGTCGAGCGTCCCATGACCCCATCGAGGAACAGGCGCGCGCCGTCCTCCAGCCGATCCGCCTCAAACGCCTCGCGCGCGGGCAGCCACGCCTCATCGAGGAACTTCTGCCACTGCCGCTTGCCGCCGGGGATGTGCGCCAGCCAGGGCAACAGCGGCGGCTCCCCCAGCACCAGCGACCGCACCAGCTCAGGATGCTGCGCCGTCATGTACAGCCCCACATTGCCGCCGTAAGACGACGTGACGAGGTGGACGGGCGCATCGGCCAGCGCCTGAATCAGGGCGGCGAGGTCATCGGCATGGAGTTCGGCGGAATAGTCGCTCCCGTCGCCGTCCCACGGGTTCGGGTAATGATAGCGGCGGCTGTACGCGATGGCGCGATACCGCTCGCCGAACGGCCCCAGTTGGTAGCGCCACGAGCGGTAGTCGTCCAGGCTGCCGTGCACGAAGATGACCGCCACCGGCCCGCTCCCGGCGCTGACGTAGGACAGGCGCGCGCCGTTGACTGTGATCGACTGGACCTGCTCGCTCATGGCGGCGGTTCCCCGTTCGGCGGCTCCACGTGGATGACGACGCGCCCCAGATGCGCCACGCGATTCCGCAGCTCGCTCTCCACGCGCTCGGTCAGGGTGTGCGCCTCGGTGATCGGCAGCGCCGCATCCATCGCGCAGTGGAACGTCACCTGCAACTCGCCGCCCACCTTGCGGACGGTCACATCGTGCGGGTGGCACCCCAGCCCGTTCTCCGCCTCCAACTCGGCCAGCGCCTCACGCACGCGCGCCTCATCGGCGCGAGTGGCCTGCTTCCGCACCAGCCCGTCGCTCGTCGGCTCGATGTGCGTAATCACCTGGTCGATGGCGGGCAGCGTCCTCCGCAGCGCCTCCTCGAATGCGGTCGCCTGCGTGTGCGCCTCCTCCACGGTCAGCTTATCGCTCACCTCCAGGTGCAACTCCAGCAGGTGACGACCGCTTTGCAGGTCGTAGATGCGGACGCCATGCGCGCCCAGGCCGTGCTGCGCGGCCAGCATCCGCACGCTGGTCAGCACCCCCTCGTGGTCCGACTTCGCCGGATCGACCTGCACAACGACATCCGCTCCGGGCAGCACGTCGCGCACCGCTCGCTCGGCCGCCGTCGCAATCTCGTGGGTCTTCTCCAGCGGCGTATCGCGCGCCACGGTCAGCCGAATATCCGCAAAGCTCTCCGGCCCGCTCCGCCGCACGCGCACGCGCTTCACCTCCAGCACCCCCGGCACGCGCACCGCCCGCACCACCTCATCCCGCACCGATGCGGGCACGCCGTCGATCAAGGCGGCCACCGTGCGGCTGCCGAGTTGCAGGCTGACGTACACCACGATCCCCGCCACGATGAGCGCGGCAATCGCATCGGCCTTCGCCAGCGCCGGGATGCCGAGCCGCCCCGACAGCCACACGAACGCCAGCCCGACGATGACCACGGCGGACGACCAGATGTCCGTCGAGAAGTGCAGCGCGTCCGCCTCCAGCGCCTGGCTGTCGTACTTCTTCGCGGTGCGATACAACATGCGCGAGCGCGACCAGTCAATCGCAATCGCCACGGCCATCACGATAAACGCCCAGATGCTCGCCTGAACCGCCACTTCTTCAAAGAAGAGCCGCCGGATCGCCTCGTAGATGATCCACGCGCACGTGCCGAGCAGCAGCAGGGTCTCGAACAGGGCCGACAGGTTCTCGATCTTGCCGTGCCCGTAGCTGTGCTCTGCGTCCGCCGGTTTGCCCGACAGCCGCACCGCCACCAGCGTAACGACTGCCGCCACGAGGTCCAGCCCGCTGTGCGCGACTTCGGCCAGGATGCCGAGGCTGCCCGTCATAATCCCGACGATCAGTTTGAAGAGGGTGAGGAAAATCGCCGCAATGACCGAGCTCAGGGCTGCGCCGTGCTTCTCGCGCGCTGCGGTCGCGTGGCTCTCACCGTGCGATGTCGTCATCAGTCGAATCCGAATTCAGCCGGAACGCTGCCAGCCGGAACGCTGCCACCTGACCGGGCGCCAGCGTGAGGGACGCCAGCCCCTCGCGTAACGCAAAGCGGTCGCCGGTCAGCGCATCTTCGAGCGCCTCCTGTTCCGTCGCCAGAGACGCGCGAACGGTTTGCGCGCTTATCATATCGCTGTTGCAAAAGACGGCCAACGCCGTCCCTGCTTCATCCTCTCGCAGGAAGCCGATCACGTGCGGGTTATCCGTAATCAGCGGACGCAGGGAATCCGCCGAGCCGTCCGTGACCAACGCCTGATACGGCTCGCGCGCTTTCAGCATCCTCCGCAGCCCCTCCACCAGGGTTGCATGGCGCGTCCAGTCGTACGCCGCTGCGCTGAACAGGGGCAGCACCTCCGGCGGGAGCGCGGCCTGCTCCTCCTGCGTGAAGTCGAAGCCCGTGTTGATCGGGTGCGTCTCGGCCAGCTCCACCCCGCCGTGAACATACGGGATGCCCGGCAGGAACGCGCCCACGGTGAGCGCATACAGGGCGAACCGCAATCCGCCCGGCCAGCGGACTGCGCGCGGGGTGTTGTGGTTCTCCGGCGTCGCCATAAAGGGCACGGGCGCGCCGCTCTTCGCCAGCTCGCTCAGCCACCACGCCAGCCGCCCCGGATCGCGCACGGTTTGCAGGAACGGCCCCAGGCAGACGTTGTACCCTTCCTCGCGCGCGCTCTGCTTGAGCTGGAAGTCCTCCGCCCACAGCGCAAAGTCGGGGTTGAGCTCGCGCGCCCTCGCCACCAGCCGCTGCTTGAGCGCCATCGGCAGCGCATGCCCCATGTCGATCATCACCCCGTCGATGCCATACGTCCGCTGATAGTGCGGGATCACCTCGACGATGCGCTCCCACAGCGGCATGACCGCATTCTCCGGCTGCGCCAGCCGCCGGTCGTACATGCGAACCGTGTTGTAGGCGATATAGTTGAAATCGGGATGATGGTACAGCCGCAGGTAGGTGACATCCGTCCACGGCGGCTGATCGGAGTCGGGCGTCCAGTCGGAGAACGCGCCGGGGATGCGGACGGGGATGCTCGCGCCGGTCAGCGGATCGCGCGACACGCCACGCCACCGCCCATCGACCAGTTGAACCGTCTCTGGCTGCGGCGGGGGCAGGAACATGCGCCGGTAGACCTCGTGCGGCGGCAGCAAGTCCTCGTACACGCCCGTTGCGACCTGTTTGTAAATCGCCTCTAGTTCGTCGCGCGAGAACAGCGGCGCGCCGTAGACCTCCTCCGACGCCTCCCCCGGCTGGCGGTCACGGACGTCGGCGCGAATCCAGTAGAACCATTCGGGATGCTCGCCCGCCCATGCCGCATCCTTCGCCGCCGTGCGAAAGACGAACTCCACCACCACGCGCAGGCCGAGATGGTGCGCCGCCTCGACAAATGCGGCAAACTCCGCCTCTGCGCCCAGCCCAAGCGCCCGTTCGCTCTGCCCCTCGTCCAGCGCATACGGGTCGCGAATCGCGAACGGGCTGCCCAGGTTGCCTTTATTGCCATCCTTGCCAATGGAGGTAATCGGGAGCAGGTGAATCGTGTTGCAGCCGAGCGAGCGGATGAACGGCAGGAGGGTAATCGCCTTGAGGAAGGTGCCGGTCTCGCGCCAACCCTCTGCGTCCGGCTCTATGGCAATCTGCCCATCCTCGTTGTGGTCCCACGCCGCCCCTGCGCGAACGAACAGGTTGTACGCCACGGCATAGCGGCTCCAGTCGCCCGGCCCTTCGTCGTTGCTGACGAGCGGCTGCGGGGGGCTGCTGAGGATCGACGCAATCCGGTCGAGGAAGAAGCGTTCCGGGGAAAGGATCTGCTCATCGACCGGGCCGTGGGGATCGACCCACAGACCCGGCACGCGATACTGCGCAAAGCGGTCGCCGCCTGCTGCAAGCCGTTCGTTCAATCGCTCGACAATGCGCGAAAGGGCCGGATAGTTCATAGCTGCCGCTTACTGGATGGAAAGCTTATCCGCCACCAGGCTCGCGAGGAAGGTGCGCGTGCTGCCGTCCATGAAGTTGACCGTGATGTTCATGTCCTTCCCCTGCGGCTCCGGCGCAATCTCGGTGATCTGCCCCGCCCCGAACCGCTGGTGGTACACGTCCATCCCCTGCCGGAATGCGGGCGGCGGGCCGGCCTGCTTCTTGCCTGCGGGGGCCTGCGAGGCCAGATTCGCCTGCCGCTCGTACCACATCTCGGCGTAGATGCCGAGGCGTTCGGGCATGGTCAGCTTTGTCGTGAACTCACCCGCTCGCCGGCGCGCCTGGCTCAGCAGCGGCATGGCGGCCTGTTTGCGCGCGTGGGGGATTGCGGCGTTCTGCGCCAGTTGCGCGGTCGCGCGTGACAGCGCCATCTCGATCCGTCGCAGCGCGTTCTTCGGCTCGTCCTCCGGGTCGATGCTCACCAGCACCACGCCGTGCTCCCGGCACACCTTCTCGCGCGCGTCCTCGCGCTCCTGCTCCTGCTCGACTTCCTGATCGCTCTTGCGCCGCTTCTGCCCTGCGCCCTCCAGCCCGACAAAGCGCACGGCCACGTTGATGTCGCGATAGAGGTAATCCAGCTTCAAGCGCCGGTTCGTCTCCGGGTTGATCAGCCATTCGGGCGTGACGTTCAGCTCCGCATCAAAGCCCTCGAAAATGCGCGCCAGCACCTCGCGCCAGCCATTCACCAGATTTGGTTGCATACTACCGCCGCTAACGTAATGAACGTGCGCCACAGCACGAGGCGCACGTTTGCCGCTTCATCATACCACAGAAAGGGGCAGAATCAAAGCCTTTTTGCCACAGAGGGCACAGAGAACTCAGAGTACCCTGAGCGAAGCCGAAGAACTCTACGCCTCTGCGTCCTCTGCGGCAAAAGCAGCTCATTCGTCTCCATCTACTAAATCGGATATAATACCCTCCACCCTATCACTGGAGGCGCGGGCTGGACCTCGAAAAGCTATACTCCGACGTCCCGGAACCGAAGCACGTCTGGGTGACAGACCGGCAGAGCGTCGCGCCCGGCCGCAGCATCGAGGCCGACGACGCGTGGGATGCGTTCCTCGCGCAATCCCCCCACGGCCACATCCTCCAGAGCGCGCGCTGGGCCCGGCTCAAGGCCGATTTCGGCTGGAGCGCGCAGCGCGTCGTCCTTCGCGCCATCCCCAGCCCCGACGCGCCCCTGCTCGGCGGCGCCAGCATCCTCTTCCGCAAGCTGCCCTGGGGTCAAACCGTCGCCTACATCCCGAAAGGCCCGGCGGTTGACTGGTCGGACGCAGCGCAGACGCGCGCCGTGCTCACAATGGCGCGCAATGCGGCTGCCAAGGGACGCGCCGCCCTGCTGAAGATCGAGCCCGACCTGCCCCCTTCGCCGGAGTTAGAGGCCGCTTTGCGGGGCTACGGCTACGCGCCAGGCCCGCAGCGCGTTCAGCCGCTCAGCACCATCGTCCTGGACATTTCGGACGACGAGGAAGCGATCCTCGCCCGCATGAAGCAGAAGTGGCGCTACAACATTCGCCTCGCCGAGCGGAAGGGTGTGACCGTGCGCGAAGGCGGACTGGATGACCTCCCTGCGGTTCAGGCGCTCATGGACGCCACCGGCGCGCGCGACGGCTTCTCCACGCACAACCTCGCCTACCACCGCCGGGCCACCGAGCTCTTCGCGCCGCAAGGCCAAATGACCTGGCTGCTGGCGGAACACGAGGGCGAACTGCTCGCCGCCATCGCCGTTTTCGCTTTAGGACGCACCGCATACTACATGTGGGGCGCGTCCTCGGATTCTGGCCGGAACCTAATGCCCAATCATGCCGTCCAATGGGCTGCAATCCGCTGGTCGCGGGCGAAGGGATGTGTGGCGTACGACCTGTGGGGCATTCCCGACGAGGTCGGCGCGAACCCCGAAGCCTACACGGAGCCGGACAGTTGGGGCGAAGGCGGGTTGTGGGGCGTGTATCGCTTCAAGCAGGGGTTCGGCGGCCGGGTGGTGCGCTTCACCGGCGCGTGGGACTTGCCCCTCTCGCGCCCCGGCTATGCGCTCTATCAGCTTGCGTTACGCGTCAGAAAGTCGCAGGTGGGGGGATGAGCGAAGGCGTGGTT
>CAZPTI010000175.1:0-4743 GCA_964588925.1 uncultured Anaerolineales bacterium
CGCGTATCGGGGAGGAGGCGGGGGTCGTCGGGGATGTAGCGCGGCTCCGCGGAGACGTCGTTCGCGATCAGCGGCTCGCCGTGCTGCGCCACCCAGCCGACGATGCCCTCGCGGCCGATGCGGTACATGCGGCCTTCGGCATGCCACTTTTCATTGAGTCCGGGGCCGCTTGATGCTTTGAAGACCGCGCGGTCGCTGCCGCGCTCGACGAGGAAGATCTGCGCGTGATAGTAGCCGAAGCGCGAGCGGATCAGCTCGACCAGTTGCGTGAGCAGGGGGTCGAGTTCGAGGATGTTGGCGATGCGGCGGCCGACTTCGGAAACGGCGGTCAGCGCGTTCAGGCGGCGCTCGGCGCGCTCGTACAGCCGCGCGTTGTTGAGCGCGGATGCGGACTGGTTCGCGAGGATCGAGAGCAGGCGGAGGTGAGCTTCGTCGAAGGCGTCCGGCTGCGGGCTTTGGATGGAGATGGCGCCGATGGCCGCGTCGGCCACGAGGAGGGGCAGGTAGATGCCGGAGCGCGGCGGGTTGTCGCTGAGGTAGGCCGGCCGCGCGGGGAGCGCGTCCATCTCGGCCTCGAAATCGCGCACGAGAAGCGGCTGATGCGCCGCGCGGAGCCAACCGATGATGCCCTGGCCTTCGGGCACCCGGTAACTGGCCGGTTGCTGACGGACGCCGTCCTTGATCCAGACCTTGATGCGGTACTGGTCGCCCTCAAACAGCCCGAGCTGGAAAGTGTCTGTCGGGACGATGCGGCCCGCGAGGGTATAGATCAGCTCGCAAAGCTCATCCTGATCCATCTGGGCCTGGAGGATCGAGCGACCGATGTCGGCCAGGGCGGCAAGCTCGGCCTGGCGCTGAGAAATGCGGCGTCGGGGCGAGCCTCTGGCGGTCGACCGACCCGCGCCGGCGACCTTGCCGCTGCTCACGCTGCGTCCCGCTTGATCATGGTGAGAAGGTTGCCGTCGGGCAGGGTCTCGTAGCGCACCTCGTCCATGAGCTGGTGCATCAGGTGCAGGCCCAACCCGCCGAGCGGCCGGTCTTCGAGGGGGACTTGCGTGTCGGGGCGGTTGACCTTGCCCGGCTTGAAGGGCTTCGCGCGGTCGCGCAGGCAGACAGTCACGACGTCGCCGAGCCGCTCAAAGGTAACGGCCAGCGGGCCGCCCTTGCCTTTGTAACCGTGCTCGATCACGTTGCTCGCCGCTTCCTCGACGGCCAGGGTCAGGTCAAAGCGCAGTTCGGGCTTGACGTCGGCTTCCTCGCACGCCGTCTCGATAAACTCGATCAGCGCGGGCAACTCGTTCATCTTGCCGCCGCACGACATTTCACGCGCAAATGGTTGGGTCACGCTGCTCATCCGGGGGAGATAACAAAAGCTGGAAACCAGCCCGGTTGCGCCGGCTTCCAGCCCAGGTCACGGCTTGCTGACTCGCCTCGTCCTAGAAGCTGCCGACCGCTTCGGCTTCCGTATCGAAGATCATAAACTGGCCGCTCAGGCCCGTCAGATCGAGCACCTTGCGGATGTTGGGGTTGACTTCGGCAAGGCGCATGTCCCCGCGGTTCCAGCGCCGGCAGGTTTTCCACGTGCTGATTAATTCGCGTAAGGCGGCGCTCGACGTGTAGACCACATCTTTCATGTTGATCACGAGTTTGTAGTGGCCCGCATCCGTCAGGCTGCGAAGCTGCTGGCCGAGTTCGGGCGCGACGCTGCCGTCGATGCGTCCGCCGAGGCGGACGAGCGTGCAACGCTTCATGTCGACGTTCGAGAACTCCATATAAATCACCTCCGTGGGAAACCGCGTTCTGCGTTGGCGCGGGATGGGCGAGACCAACAGACGTTGCTAAATAAGTTCGGGCGATACTATACCACAAGGCAAGGCGCGATACAACTCCAGTTAGGCATGAACTGGCGCGGCAATGTCGCTTTGCCCGCGCGCCAGCCCGACCACTGCCATGCCGAGGCCGATGTAGCTCCAGAGCAGGACACTCATGTGCGGATAGACCAAATTGAAAAGATAGTGGTCGAAGATGCCGCCCACGAGCGCGCCGATGACGGCCGCGAGCAGGCCGAGCAGGAGCGCTTCAAGCTGCGGATCGAAGCGACCACGGCTGGCTGCCTCCGCGCCAGGCGAGACTGTCCGCCAACTGCGGAACAGGCTGGCGAGGTATGCGACGATCACGATGACGAAGGAGACGACGCCGACCACGCCCATGATCTCGGCCATGAGGAGGTAGAGGTTCGAGACGCCGACGTAGAGGTCCGCGTCGGGCGAACCGGCGAAACCCACGCCGAACCAGGGATAGCGCGAGATGAGCGCAAGCGCGTCTTTGTATTCGCCCAGGCGCATCAGCGTGGCGCGGTCCTGTAGTTGGATGCCTTCGACGAAGCGCGTGACATATGCCTGCGCCTGCGGCAGGAGGAGCATGAGCGCGGCGCCGACGATGGCGAGCAGCAGGAGCTTGCGGTAGCGCAGCAGGCCGATGACCAGCAGGCCGGCGGCCAGGCCGACGAGTGAGCCGCGGCTGTACGTCAAGTAGAGCGCCAGAAACTCGACTGCGAGGAACGCGGCCACGAGCCAGCGGCGGAACAGCGGCGCGGGCGTGACCAGTTGCGGCGTGGTGAAGCCGATCACCAGGATCAGGAAGCCGCCGAGCACGTTCGGATCGACCATCGTGCCGATGGCGCGCATGGGGTTTTCGGTGCTGTCCTCGATGTAACGCAGCGCGCCCGCGCCGCCGGGGTAGCCGAAGCGGCCGAGCGCGTCGAGGATGCGGATGGTCATGGTTTCGGGGATGACATAAAACACGACCGCGATCAGCGCGGCCACCGCACCGGCCAACATGATCAGGCGGGAGAAGAAGAACACGTCGGACCGCGTGCGGAGGATGTTCACCAGCGCGAAGAAGAACGCGATGGCGAGCGCCAGCTCCGCAAAGTTGCGGATCGTGGTCATGGTCGGGCGGCTGAAGCGGAGCCCTTGCGCAAAGGCGAAGAACGCCATGAGCAGGAAGAGCAGCACCGCCGCGCCAATGGCCGTGCCGATGACCTCGCGGTCGCGGCGCGTGACGATGCGCATGATCCAGACGAAGTAAACCGCGATCACGGCCAGGTTGAGGAAGGTGGGCGTGAAGCCGATTTTGAACGGCAGCGTGGCGAAGGGGAGGAAGCCGATCACGGCAAAAACGGCGATCAGGCCCCAGCGGACGTCGCGCAGCATCAGCGCGGCCGCGAGGAGCGCAAGGGCGGCGGCCGTCCCGTAGAGCGGCCTGGCGATTGCCACGAGCAATGCGGCGAGAAGTGCGCCGGAAAAGATCAACAGCACGCGAGACGCGGTCGCGACGCGGGTATCGGGGCTGAACAAGAGGCGCTGAAAACGATGCAGGAACGCAGTCATCCGGCTAATTATACCACTTTCTGACCGAAGTCCTATCCGAGCTTGGCTTTCCAAAATGCGGACGCTATAATGATTTTTCGTACCCTGCACTCGACCTGGCGGATTAATGTCTCTGCAAAGTCGCGAATCAAAACTTCGTTCGTTGTCTCGTCCAACCGGTTTCTGGCGCGCCGGCATCTGCTTCTTTCTGGGCGGGTATGCCGTTGCCCTCTTCGTCAATCTTCTCCGCCTGCGCGATCAGGCGGCTGACTTCATCCTGTTGAACCAGATCCCTGTCGACCAGTTGCGCGCCATGCTGCCCGTTTTGATAGCCGGACTTGCAGCCGCGGCCCTTGCATGGGTGCTGTGGGCGATATGGGCGGGGTCGCGCGCCGGCCCCCGTGGAGATGATGGCCGCGTTTGCGCCGCGGGGCTGTTGCTGAGCCTGCTGCCCTCTGGCGCGGCGCTGGCAGCGGTGAGCCGGGAAGGCTCACATCCCTGGTTTTCGGGGGGCCTCGCGCTGCTGATGGCCCTCCTGGCGTGGAGCGCGATACGGCAGCTTACGTCGTCGACAGATCGCGCCGCAACGCCGGTTCAGTCGCCCGCGCGCGGCCCCCATTCGTCCGCGCGGCTGACCCCCGCGCTTGCCCTGGCGATCGCGTTCGCCGTCCTCTACTTCTTCGGAATGGCCGCGCTCACAATCAGCCGTCACAACGCCTTCATGACGCACTCGTATGACCTGGGCATCCATGATCAGGCGATTTACAACATCATCCACAGCGGCTATATGCGGTCGACGCAGTACGGCGCGGAGGCCATTGACTACATCGGCGACCATTTCTCGCCCATTTTGTATGCGCTGGCCCCGGTGTACGCGCTCCACCCCGATGCGCGGACGCTGCTTGTCCTGCAAACGCTGTTTTTGGCTGCTGGCGCGGTACCGGTCTACCTGCTGGCTCAGCGCTTCCTGGGTGGCAGATTGTTGCCGCTGGCGCTTGCGGCAAGTTACCTGCTGCATCCCGCGCTCCACGGTGTCAACACCTTCGATTTCCATCAGCTTGCGCTCGTCACCCCGCTGCTGCTGGCGGCGCTCTACTTTATGGCGCAGAAACGCAACGTTTGGTTCCTCGTCTTTCTGGGGTTGGCGCTCCTGGTGAAAGAGGAGGTTGCGTTGACGGTGGCCGCCATCGGCCTCTATCTGTGGTTGGCTGACGAACGGAAGCGGCTGGGCATCGCGCTGCTGGTGGCGGGCGCGGCGTACTTTGTCATTGTGGTCGGGTTCGTCATGCCCGGTCTGGGTGGGAAGCCGCAAATCTATCGTTTTTCCGGCTTCATGGCGCCCGGCTCCTCCGGCTTTAGCGGCGTCCTGCTG
>CAZPTI010000175.1:4843-10162 GCA_964588925.1 uncultured Anaerolineales bacterium
CGGCGTCCTGCTGCTGAAGGCCGGGCATGGGACGGGGGAGAACGCGCGCGCAATCCGCGCGCTCCTGTCAGCGAGCTACGAAGCGGAGGACCTTAGCTCCGATTTCGCTAACTCCGTTGTCGAGGATGCGAACGCGAGCGGGGGCCGCGCGCGGGCTGCCATGCCGGATATGCGCTCAGCCGACGGCAAGGCAACGCTCCTGTTCGGCCCGTACACCGATCTGGCGCCCGGCAACTACCGCGCCACCTTCTTTATCAAGACGAGCGCGTTAACCAGGACGGGAGCCCTGTCGCCGGAGACGCTGGCGCTCACGATTGACGTGTTCACCCATAAGGACGGCTATCCCCGCGCAGTTCGCGAGATTTACGCGCGCGAACTGATCGACGCCGAAGGGTATCAGGGTTTCGCGCTGGAATTCAATACGAGCGGTCAGACCCTCGAAGATGTAGAGTTCCGCGCTACGTACCACTTTCAGCAGGACGTGAGCATCGACCGCGTCGGCGTGGAGTATCTGAACTAGACCCTGCGCCTCCCTTGCGGAAGGACCCACGTCATGGCACTGTCACGCGCCCCAGGCGGACGCGGCCGTCTTCTGTTGTCGGGGTCAGCGGCAGGTTGCGGAAGGCGGGCGTTTCGCCGGGGCGCGGCTCGTACATGCCGGCGCGCAACTCGTACTCGCCCGGCGGCAGGTCGGCTGGCAGGCGGAGGCGATGCGTATCGGGGATCAGCTCGCCCTGCTTCCAGCGCGTTGTCGGGGTGAAGCCGCCGACCGGCTCGCCGTCGGACTGCGCCAGCACCTGGCCGTCGGGGCCGAGCAGGTGGACGAACACCTTGAGATTCTGCGCGGTCTCGCGGAGGGCGAACCAGTACAGGGTAACGTCCAGAGCGCGCTCGCCGCGCGCCGGCTGCGTGTCGTAAGCGAGCAGTTGCGCCACGTCGCCCGCCGCGCTGCGGACTTCTGTCGGCGTCCAGCGTGCCTTGCCGATGCCCCAGCCGTTGAGGATCAGCGCGACGACGAGGATCAGCAGCAGCGGCGCGGCGAGCGTCAAGCCGACATGGTCACGCAGCCGCGCGTTCCAGCGGTGGCTCCAGGCCAGCGCAGCCCAGGCGATTGCGGCGACGAGCACGACGACCGCGGAGGCGATGGCTGCGCGCGAGGGGCCGAAGCGGAACGCCACCTCCTTTGTCCCCGCCGGAACGTCCACTGTAACCAAGCCCAATTCGCCCGATGGGTAGGTCTTGACGCGCGCGCCGTCGAGATACGCCCACCACTGAGGCAGGTGAAACTGGTGCAGGCGCACCTGGGCGGGTGGGTTCTTGTCGAAGGCAAGCGCAAGCCGGTCGTAGCTGACTGACGCGAGGCGCACGGACGGGGCCGGGTTGAGCGGCTGACCGTCGCGCGCGCCTTCCAGTGGACGCCCGAGCGCCCATCTTTGCTCCCGCACCGTCTGCGGCAGGAATTCGCCGGTCCACGTTGCGCCGACTTGCCCGGCCGCGGCATCGTCGGCCCACATGCGCGCCGTGCCCCATGCTTCGGCAGACGTCAGGCTCACCGGCGCGACCGGAATGCGGGCGAGGCCGTACGCGGTGTAAACGAGGGACAGGATGAGGACGAAGCCGCCCCAGGCGTATGTCAGTGTTCCGGCTGCGCGGGCCGGCGGGCCGTCCTGCGGGCTGGTTACGCGCGTCGGTCGGTGGATGGCGAGCGCGCCGACGGCCAGCGCCAGGCCGAGCGCCGCGAACGTCATGAAGCGCCACGGATATTGCAGTTGCGCCAGCACTGGCTCCGCGAGCTGCCAGATGGGGAGCGAGGGCGCGGCGGTGAGCAGCGAGGCTGCGGCGAACAGGCCGAGGCCGAACCAGGCAAAGCCTCCGCCCGGAAGTCGCTTGCCGCGCAATGGGGACGCAACGAGGCGGATCAGCGCGAGCGCGGCGAAGGCGACCGCCGGCCAGCCGACCGGATGCTCGGCCGCGCCGGTTCCGTGTGACGGGCGGTATTGATAGAACGGGAGCCACTGGATCAGCTCGCGGAGTGGCGCGAGGTGATTCTTATAGCCGTCCGACGGGCCAAGGCCGATGCCGACAAGTTTGCTCTCCGCAAGGAAGGGCAGCCACAGGGCGGCGCTCAACCCTGCGCCGAGCGCCGCGCCCCCTGCCGATCCCCAGAAGCGATTCCACTTGCCCGTGGATAGCGCGAGGCATAACGCGAGAACCAACCAGGCCGGCGCCATCAGCAGCAGCGTGAGGTTGTGCGTATAGGCGAGGCCGGTCCATGCGAGCGCAGCCCAGAGGTAGGACGGCACGGGATGCTGTTCGCGGAACGCGGCGACGGTCGACCAGACGATGAGCGGCAGGAAGACGAACGCCATGTGCTCAGGCAGCGCGCCGCGCAGGTAGGCGTCGGCCAGGTGGTAGGGGAAGTAGGTGTAAACGACGGCCGCGAGGATGCCGCCCGCGCGGCCCCAGACGTATTTGCCCATGCCGTAGGCGGCCAGCGCTGCTAGGACGAACCCGAGCGCGACGGTCCATTCGGCGGACGCGTCGGGCGACGCGCCGAGGAGCGAGAGCAGCGCGCCGGGGAAGTAGCTGAGGGGCGCGTAGAAATTGAGCACCGCCTGGCCGTAGCCGAAGCCGAACTGCGGGAAGAGGCGCGGGTAGAGCGCGCCGTGCTGCCACGCGTCGGCCAGCGCGGCGATGCGGTAGACGTGGAAGAGGCCGTCGTCGGAGACGTAGAAGCCGGGACGCAGGAGCGGCGCGAGCGCGGGCAGCGTGACCACCAGGGGGATCCACCAGCCGGATTGCCAGAGGCGATTTGCCAGCGCGCCCGCGCGCTCGGTAAGCGACGGCCGGTCGTCCAGGTGCTCTGCTACGTGATCTGCGCTTTGTGGTCGTCGTAGACTTGATTGCACAGGCCCTCCCGCCAGGGTGCCCCGATGCGAGGGGCATATCCGGTGCTCATTGAATCACGATTTCGGCCAGAGAAACGAAGTCTCCATCGGCGCCGGTCAGACGCGGCGCGCCCTCGACGTTCCCGTCGTACATGCCTGCGATCAGGCGATAGCGGCCTTGCTCCTGCGGAAGCCGGAGCGCGACGCGGTCGACCACGGTGGAACCGGCGGCCAGCGCGGCAGTCGGATGAAGACCGTCGCCGGGCCAGCGGTCGGACTGGGCAACGACCTGCCCGGCCTGGTTCAGCACCTGGAGGAAGACGGTGTAGTTGGCCTCTGGCTGGCGGTCGGCGCGCCAGGTGAGCGCGACCTGCAACACGTCGCCGGGCCGCGCGTGCGCCAGCCCGTCGGTGGTCGGCTGTTCCATGCGTCCGACGCCTTCGACGCTCAGTCGCGCCTCTGCCAGCGTGAATTCGCCCAGCGCCTGATCAGGGCGAGTGACCTCGGCAAGCCCGCCCGCGGCTGAGAAGCGCAGCAGCCGCGCCCAGTCCTCGTAGCGCTTCTCTTCCAGCTTGTAGGCGTGATCGGTCAGCCAGCGCTCCCACTCGCGGCGGCCCTCCGCGTCATCGGTCGGCGCGTTGCGGTCGCGGCCGAGGAGGATCTGGCCGTAGCGCGAGACAAGCTGCTGCGCGAGCGCCTCGTCGAACGGCTGCGCTTCCAGTGAGTACCACGGCAGCGGCGCGGCGAGGTAGTTCAGGAAGTAGTCGGTGAGCGCGGGGTCGGGCATGAGGAAGACGTCCTGACAGGCGCGTCCCAAGCCAGCAGGCTCGCAGCGGGCGCTGCGGAGGTCGGCGATCATCGGCTTGAGGAAGCGGTCGACGTTGTATTTGTCGAAGCGGGCGTCACCCTGACGGTAGAACAGCAGAAGCGCGGACGCGCCTGCGAGATAAACGATAGCCATGATCGCGGCGACACGCCGCGCGCGCTCCGGCCTGCGCCAGACTGCGACGAATGCGGCCAACCCTGCGCCGGCCAGCGCCAGCGATAGCGCCAACCCCTGCCATACCACGGCGGTCGCGCCCTGCGGCCGTCGCTGCACCCATGCGAAGTCAAGCGGCTCACCGGCCAGCAACAGACGCAGGTGTCCGAGCACCGGCGAGTGCTCGGGGCGCAGCATCAGCCCCTCGATGGCCTGCCCCAGCCCGCCCCAGATGGGGATGTTGTCAAGCAGCCACTTGACTTCCCACGTCGTCAGGTCAATGGCAACGCCGAGAACGGCGATCAGGAAGCTGACTCCGATCAACAGCCACGCGCCAATCACTAAGACGCGAAGCAGCAAAGGTTCACTAAGCTTTTCTGTATCACTTTGTGCGGCTTTGCGGCTTCGGTTCTTTGTGGTGAGCCGATCCCACACGGGCGCGGCGAGCAGGACGAGGAACGGCGTGATGGGCAGGAGGTAGCGCATGCCCCACGCGACGCCGCCCGACCAGTAGTTGTAGCGGCTGTAGCCTGCGATGTGCGCGACGACGATGAGCAGCGCGGCCCACCCCTCCCAGCGATGGCGGCGGATGAACGGCCATGCGCCGACGAGGCCGAGCAGCAGGACGGGGGAGTACCAGAAGAGGCCCTTGTAGGGGCTGACCGTGATGCCCGCCAGCGCGCGCAGCATCCGCATGGGGACGGTTTGCGAGAGCTGCGGGTTCGTCGTGTATTCGACGATGTTGCGGCTGAACGTCTCGACGCCGCTAAGGGTCATCCAGTTGTAAACCTGATATAGCGCGAGCAACGCGATAAGCGGGATGGTCGCGGCAAGCGCCATGTTCACTCGCGACCGCCAGAGCTTGCGGCCCGGCTCCGCGGGGCGATGCGACTCGGTCGACCAGGCCAGCAAGGCGAGCCCGGGGATAACGCCGACGCTGACGAGTTTGGTGATGATGGCGAGGCCGAGGCCGAAACCGGCCAGCGCGGGCCAAATCCAACGGCGCGGTGTGGGCGGTCGATAGCGCAGCAGCGCGTAGAACGCCAGCAGGTAAGCCAGCGTGGTCAGCGGCTCGCGGAAGAAGGTGCGGCTGTAGGGCCAGGCGAGGGTGGCGAAGGCGAAGACCAGCGCACCGAGCAGCGCGGCCGCGCGGCGATAGGCTAACTCGATGAAGCAGAGATACAGCAGCGCGGCGCATCCGGCCAGGATGATGGCGTTGAAGAAGAGCGCGCCCTGGACTGCGGCGCCGAGCGCGCGGCCCCACAGGTAGAGCGGGATGGGCGCGATCATTTGGCCCGGCTCGTAGTTCGGGACCATATCGCCGTCGGTGGTCAACATGCCGACCGACGTGTAGTCCCAGTAGATCTGATTCGCGGTGAACTCGCCGCGCTTGACGAAGCTGTCCATGCCGCTGAAGTAGGCGCGCTCGTCGTTGCTCTTGAACGCGCCGAC
>CAZPTI010000176.1:0-3304 GCA_964588925.1 uncultured Anaerolineales bacterium
ACGCAGGAATGGTGGGCCATCCAGATGCCGCTCCAGCGCCCCCTCCCAACCCGCGGCGAAGGCGAGTGGTGGGCGAACATGGAAGAAGTGTTCCACCAGGATTAACGGAGGGGAGATGGACGCAACCACAACGATCACCCGAAGCGCGAACTGCCTTGCGAAGCTCGACCGCATGAACAAGACGCTGCGCCACGAGGAAGCCGACCGCGTGCCGATCAGCGACTTCTTCTGGGGCAGCTTTCTCAACCGCTGGCGCGACGAGCTCGGCCTGGCGCCCGACACCGACATCTACAAGCACTACGATCTCGACTGGACCGTCACCGTCCCGAACATGGACCCGCACATCAAGCAGTTCGAGGTGCTCCACGAGGACGAGAACGAGATCACGGTGCGGACCGGCTTCGAGGCGGTGCTGCGCAAGAAGTACGCGGACCCCATGCCCGCGTTCCTCAAGTTCGAGACCGACAGCATCGAGGCGCTCGAAACCTTCCAGTTCGACGATCCGTGGGACGAGCGGCGCTGGTTCAAGCGGGGCGACAACCAGCTCGGCGGCGTGGGCGACGGCTTTGCGCGCGACATCGCGCCGTGGATCGACACCGTCAAGTCCCTGCACCCGGACATCCCCACCTACGGCTCGGTCTGCGAGGCGCATGAGATGCTGTGGCGCATCGTCGGTTCCGAGAACGTGATGATGTGGATCGGCCTCTACCCGGACGAGTTGGGCCGGTTCATCGACCGGCTCGGCCAGTTCTGCATCGACCTCACGAAGGCGCAGATAGAAGCCGCGGGCGGTTTGATCGACGGCATGGTCATCTGGGGCGACGTGGCATACCGCAAGGACTGCCTCTTCTCGCCCAAATACTGGCGCAAATACTTCAAGCCCGTCGTCACGGAAATGACGAAGGTGTGCCACGACGCGGGCATCCCGGTCATCTATCACGGCTGCGGCAACGTCAACCGCATCTTCGAGGACTACATCGAGACGGGCATCGACGCGTACAACCCGCTGGAAGCGAAGGCCGGGCTGGATGTGGTCGACCTGCGCCGCCGGTTCGGGCATCGCATGGCCTTCTGCGGCAACATGGACGTGATGGACTGGGCCGACAAGCCGCTCGACGAGCTTAAGGCCATCGTCCTCACCAAGCTGAACGCGGCGAAGGGCGGCGGCTGGATCGTCCAGTCCGACCACTCCGTCCCGACCACCGTCTCCGGCGAACGCTACGACTACGTCGTTAAGCTCGTCCGCGAGTACGGCAAGTACCCGCTGCAACTCGGCGAGTACGACCTGCCGGATTTGGGCTGACGACCGACGCTGAAGCGCCCACTACGAACAAGATGCAATTACAACACCTCTTGCCGCACCAGCTCCAGCAAGCCGTCCGCGAAGGGTGGCCGCTGCTTGTCCCCGCGGGGTGCATCGAGTACCACGGGCCGCATCTGCCGCTCGGCGTCGACACGCTCATCGTGGAGGAGTTGTGCCTGCGCGTGGCGCGGCGGGTGAACGCGGTGGTCGCGCCGCCCTTCTGGTACGGGCCGACCGGCTACGCAGTGACCGGGCCGGATCAGGGGACGGTCGACGTGTCCACTGAACGCTTTGGCCGCCATGCAAAGGACGTTCTCGCGGCGTTCTGGGACACCGGCTTCAAGTGGATCGTGGTCTGCCAGCATCATCAGTCGACTGAGGGGCCGGAGGCGCTCGCTATCCGCCAGGCCGCGGCCGAGGTCGCGTTCGAGAAGACGCTGGCCGAGCGCGGCAAAGGCTGGTGGGGACGCAACCCCTTGCCCATCAACGACAACGTGTTCGAGCGCATCCAGGTGTGGCCGTCCGTGCTGTCGCCCGCCGACAAGGTGGCGTCCCTCTCCGACCACGCCGGTTTCTACGAAACTGCGCTGATCCTCGGCGCCCGGCCCGAGCTGGTCGACCTCGACCGGATCGGCATGGACGCGCCCTGGTACGTCAACGCGCCGTCCTCCAACGCGCGCCGCGCCACGCAAGAGGCGGGCGAGCGCATGTGGTCCGCGATAGTCGACGCGTGGGCTGACCGGCTCGCCGCGTTGACAAAGCCCAAACGCCCGACCCCGAACGATGTGACCATCACGGGGCTGTTCTGACCTGACACAGACCCGACGGGTTTTCCGAAACCCGTCGGGTCTTAAGGCGACAAACGAAGGGAGGTGGTTGCGGTTTTTGCTCCGCCAGGGGACTGGCAAGCCAGCGTTCCAACTTCTGTTAGCATCCGAGACACGGACCCAAACCCAAGGAGGAGTTCTCCCATGTCTGAGGAAAAGAAGATTTCGCGACGCAATTTCCTGCGCATCGGCGGCCTGGTCGGTGGCGCCGCGGCACTCGCTGCGTGCGCGCAGCCGACTGCCCCCGCAGCCCCCGCTGCCGAACCCACGAAGGCCGCGGCTGCCGAGCCGACCAAGGCTCCCGAGGCCAAGCCGGCAGGCATCACCGTCAAGATCCATGCGATCTCCGGCAGCAACTATGACGAGCTCTACAAGCTGATCCCGGCCTGGGAAGCAAAAACCGGCAACAAGACCGAGTTCGTCTTTAAGGGCAACGGCTTCGAGACCGACAAGCGCCTCGTGCAGGACTTCGCCGCGAACACCGTTGACTATGATGTGTGCTGGGATCACTCCAGCTTCTTCTCGCAGTACGTCAAGGCCGGCGGGCTTGAGCCGCTCGAAGGTTACTGGACCGCGGAGGAGATGAAAGACTTCATCCCGCGCCTCGTCGACGCGACCCGCACCGAGGGCCACCTCTGGGTCATGCCGCGCCACTACGACATCTCCTGCACGCACATCCGCACCGACCTGGGCGACTACAAGGCCCCGGAGACGTGGGACGCGTTCAAGGAGCAGGCGATCAAGATGACGGATTCGGCCAAGGGCGTCTACGGCACGCAATTCGCGGGCAAGGAAGAGGCGCTCACCGGCCGCTTCTACGAAGTGATGGTCGCGGAAGGCGGCCAGCTCTTCAACGACAAGTGGCAGTCCACCATCAACAGCCCCGCGGGCGTGAAGGCCGCGACCATGTTCGCGGACCTGTACAAGGCCAAGGCCATGCCCGCGGAGATGACGAACTTCCTCTGGGAAGATGTTGCCAAGAACTTCGCCAACGGCATCATCGGCCAGTACACCGAGTGGTTCGGCTGGTACGGCTTCTTCCAGGATCCGGCAAACAGCAAGGTTGCGGAGAAGTTCGACCTCGGCCGCCAGCCCAAGGGCGACGGCAACATCCACTCCGGCTGGGCCGGCCATCACGGCTTCTCGATCACCAAGGCCGCCAAGCAGAAGGAAG
>CAZPTI010000176.1:3404-10043 GCA_964588925.1 uncultured Anaerolineales bacterium
CAGATCAACAAGATGATGGCGGACGCGGGCTACAAGTCCTAAAGTTTCGCGCGAGACCTGACAGGTTTCGAGAACCTGTCAGGTCTTACGCCGGATGTTTGGAGGGTCTATGACTGCACCTGCTCTCGCGTCGTCCGGGGCCAGGACGCGGCACGCGGGCTCACAGGAAGGGCGCCTGCTTCCTGTGGCGCTGCTGCTGCCCGGGGTCATCGTGCTGATCGCGGTGGTCGGCTTCCCGATGCTCTACTCGCTCTACCTGAGCTTCACCAATTTTACGCTCACCACCGCGCGCAACTATCACTTCGTCGGGCTTGAGCAGTACATCACCCTGGCGCAGGACCCGATCTTCTGGCAGGCGTTTGGGCGCACCGTGCTCTTCATGACCCTTGCGGTCAACATCGAATTTGTCATCGGCCTGGTGATCGCGCAGATGATGGCAAAGGCCATTCGCGGCCGGGGCGGGCTGCGCACCATCCTGATGATGCCCATGATGTTCGCGCCGATCCTCGTCGGCTTCATGTTCAAATGGGTGTTCAACGCCGAAGTCGGCCTGGTCAACAGCTTCCTGTCGACAATAACCGGCCAGATCGTCACGATCCCGTGGCTGATCGACGTGCCGCTTGGATTCATTTCGCTGCTTGTCGCCGAAATCTGGATGAGCACGCCGTTCATGGTGATCATCCTCGAAGCGGGCATTCTATCGCTGCCCACCGAGCCGTTCGAGGCGGCCGAGGTCGACGGCGCATCCGGCTGGCAGAAATTCCGCATGCTCACGCTGCCGATGATCATGCCGTTCATTTACACCGCAATGGCGATTCGCTCGCTCGACCTGGCCCGCGCCTACGATGTGGTGCGCATTATGACTAACGGCGGCCCCGGCAACCGCACCGAGCTGATCTGGACTTACGTCAACACGCTGGCTTTCCAGCGGCAAAATTACGCGCTCGGCAGCGCCATGTCATATGTGACCGTGGTGATCAGCTTCCTGTTCACCTGGTACCTGTTCCGCAACGTCATGAAAAGCCGGTGGGAGGGCAAGGGATGAGCGCCGCAACCAAACCTTCGTTCCGCTACGACAAGTCAGGTCGCCGGCGCTATTGGACCGACACGGCGCGCGACCTCCTGCTCTATTTCATCATCTTCCTCTTCTTCGTGCCGGTGTTGTGGATCGTGATGACCTCCATCCGTCCGAACGTGGAGATTAATACGCGGCCCCCCGTCTGGATTCCACAGCGGCTGGACTTCGATTCGTACAAAATCCTGCTGGGCATGCCGACGCCGGAAGGCGCATTTGGCCTGGGCGGCGAGATTCCCGTCGCGGAGTACGCGCGCAACTCCACCGTCATTGCGGTGGCGAGCACGTTCTTCTCGCTCGTCCTCGGCATTATGGCCGGCTACGTCTTCGCGCGCTGGCGCTTCCGGGGCAAAAACGCGGTCTTTCTGAGCATGATGCTCGCCCGCGCCGTCCCCGGCGTGGCGCTCGGCCTGCCGCTGTTCATCCTCTTTGCGCGCGTCGGGCTGATCAACACCATTCCAGGCATGATCATCGCGTACACGGCGCTGAATATCCCGTTCACCGCGTGGCTCATGGACGGCTTCTTCCGCGCCATCCCCGAAGAACTCGCCGAAGCCGCAGTCATCGACGGGTGCTCGCGCTGGGGCGCGCTCATCCGGGTGGACCTGCCCCTCGCCATGCCCGGCGTCGCGGCGAGCGGCATCTTCGCGTTCCTCACTTGCTGGAACGAGTTCCAGCTTGCCACGGTCATCACCCGCACGCCCGCCTCGCGCACGTTCCCGCCGGGCTTGTACGAATTCACCGGCTCCTTCGTCTCCGATTGGCGCGGCATGACCGCCATGTCCGTGATGATGCTCATCCCGTCGGTCATCTTCGTCGCCCTCGTGCAGCGGCAACTGGTGCAGGGGCTGGCTTCCGGCGCAACGAAGGGATAGCCGCACAACAACGTGTACATCAGAAACCAGGTTTCTAACGCCAGCTTCGCTGGCGCAGGAAACCCTGGTTTCTTAAGCAACAGGAGGATTCATTTATGAGTCAAGCGATTGCTTTGCCGGATGCGGTGAGCAACTACGAGCGCAACGCGCCGGCTATCGGCGTGTTCCTGGCCGGCGACCCCCGGATCGACGCGGACAGCCGCCAGCGGTGCGTGAACATTTGTCGGATGGTGGCTGATACGCTGGCCGAGCGGGTGAAGCTGCCCGACGGGACGCCCGCGAAGGTCGTCTGGTCGCCCATTCTGGTCGACGGCGAGCCACAGGCCGACATTGTCGCCAAGCAGTTCCAGGATCAGAACGTCAAGGTGCTCGTTTGCGCGCCGGATACGTGGGCCTTCCCGCAGTTGAGCGTCATTTCCCTGCTGGCGCAGTTCCCGAAGGACACGCCCATCAACTTCACATGCGGCAACTCGGGGCCGAAGCCGGGCGTAGTGTTTGCCCATGCGGTCAACGGCGCAGTGGCGCAGTACGGCAAGCTCTCGCATCTCAACGTCGGCACCTGGCCCGACACCGGCCTTAACCCGCAGATGACCGAGGGCACTACGCAGGCGCTCGTCGACTGGGCCTATGCCGCGCTGGCGACGCAGGCGCTCAAGGGCCGCCGCGTTGTCATCTTCGGCCATGACTCGATGGGCATGGAAACCGCGCTGGCGCACGTCATCCCCACGCGGAAACAGTTCGGCATCGAAATCACGCGGCTCGACATGAAGCTGCTGGCCGACATGCTCGGCAAGAAGGCGTATGATGCGGAAGAACTGCGCGCGCTGCGCGCCTTTGTGGACGGGCAGCTCGGAAAGCGGCTGGAGTTGCGCGACGACGTCGATTCCGCGCGCTTCGACCAAAGCCTCGCGCTCTATCTGATCACGCGCGACCTGCTCAAGGACCTCAACGCTGTTGGCGGTGGGTTCATGAGCCAGCTCGAATGGGGCTCGGATCGCCGCGGCACACCGCTGCCCGTGGCCGATGCGATGGAGTCCTTCTTCAACTCCACGTTCGACCACACCGGGCGCAAGCAGGTTGTGCCGTTTGCGACCGAGGCGGACGTGCAGGGCCTGCTCACCATGCTCTTCTTCTCCAGCCTGACCGCGGGGCAGCCGCCGCTCTTCATGGACTTTCGCAAGGTGTGGGAGCCGTGGGAGCTTAAACGCCTCGCGGACGGCATCGGCTTCAGCCTGCCGCAGGGTGCGGCGTGGGTCGAGAAGGGGCTGGTCGACGGCGACAATTCCGGCTCTGCATCATTCGACTGGGCCGCGCAGCCCGGCGCCCGCATCGAGGAGATCATGGCGGGCGTCTCCATGCCGCTGGCCGACGAAGGCTACTTCCCCGGCATGGGCAACTCGGTCACGTTCACCTCGCCGGGCGGATTGAGCGGCATCGCAGGCCGACTGATGTTCAGCGACCTGAGCGGCCTGTTCAGCATGAGCTGGGACGAAGCCGAAACGGCAGAGGTGCCCGCGCAACTGGCGTCCGCGCTGGCCGATATGACCAACAACACCTGGCCGCACACATTCGTGGTGCCGAAGTATGCGACGATGGGCGAGTACAAGCACCTTCCGCCCGCGAACCACTTCCACATGATCCAGGGGTTGTCGCCCGCGCGGCTGGAATACTGGATGGACCTGAACTGCGTGCTCTCCCAGGCCAACTGGGCCGGCCGGCCGGCCTACATCGAAGGCGTCGACCGCCCGCTCCCGCTACTTTATGCGGCGAATGGCGGCGAAAACGCGGCGAAGATGCTGCTAGGGAAGAAGCTGTAAGACTCGCTAAGTCGTTTGGAACACGGAGACGCGGAGTGTAGGGGAGACACGGAGCGCGAAGACGCGGAGCGCAGAGGCGCGCGTCGGCGGCTCCGTGTCTCCGCGCTCTGCGCCTCCGCTGCGCTCCGTGTCTCCGTGTTCCAAACGGGTAAATGAGGAGTAGAATCATGTCTGCCACGCGCAATTTTCTCGCCCTCGACCTCGGCGCGTCCAGCGGGCGGGCCGTGATAGGCCGGTTTGACGGCGAGCGGCTGACGCTGGAAGAAGTTCACCGCTTCGCTAACGGTCCCATCCGCCTGCCGACCGCTGCGGGTTCGAGCATTCACTGGGACAGCCTCGCCCAGTTCAGCGAGATCAAGGCGGGGACCGCGAAGGCGGCTGAGTGCTGCGGCGCGGACCTTGTGAGTGTGGGCATCGACACATGGGGGGTGGACTACGGGCTGCTTGACGCGCAGGGCGAGTTGCTCGGCAGCGCGTTCCACTACCGCGACGAGCGCACGGTGGGAACGCTGGAGCAAGCGTTTTCCATCGTGCCGAGGGAAGAGGTGTTCCGGCAGACGGGTATCCAGTTCATGGACTTGAACACGCTCTTCCAGCTATTCGCCGCGCGTGGGACCGCCGCGCTCGACAACGCAAAGCGCCTGCTATTCACGCCGGACCTCTTCCACTACTGGCTGTCGGGGCAGGCGGCCAACGAGTACACCATCGCCAGCACGAGCCAGTGCCTCGAACCGTTCAGCCGGACCTGGGCCACGGGCCTGCTCGACCGGCTCGGCATCCCCACAAATATCTTTGGCGACATTGTCCAGCCCGGAACTGTCCTCGGCGCGTTGCTGCCGTGGGTGGCGGAGGAGACCGGCGCGAAGGGCGTCCAACTCGTGGCGGTAGGGTGCCACGATACTGCCTCCGCGGTTGCCGCGGTGCCGATCGACGGCCCGGACAGCGCGTTCGTCAGTTCGGGCACGTGGTCGATTCTCGGCGTGGAAAGCCCGCAACCGGTGGTCAACAGCCGCGCGCTCCAGTTCAACTTCACGAACGAGGGCGGCGTCTGCGACACGATCCGCCTGATGAAAAACATCACCGGCCTGTGGATCATCCAGGAGTGCCGAAGGCAGTGGGCGCTGGAGGGCGCAAAGCTGAGTTGGGACGAAATCGTCGGGCTGGCGCGCGGCGCGAAGCCGTTCGGCGCGGTCATCGACGTGGATCACCCTGACTTCTCGCGGCCCGGCGACATGCCGGCGCGCATCGTCGCGTACTGCAAGCGCACCGGCCAGACCCCGCCCGTGGATCGCGGCGAGGTCGCGCGCACCGTATTCGAGGGCATTGCGCTCAAGTACCGCCGCGTGCTGGAGATGACGGAGCAACTCACCGGCAAGAAGACGGACGCGCTCAACATCGTCGGTGGCGGCACGCAGAACCGCCTGCTCAGTCAGTTCGCGGCCAATGCCATCGGCCGCCCGGTCATCACCGGCCCCATCGAAGCGACCGCGGCGGGCAACATCCTCATGCAGATGCTGGCGATGGGTGCGATCAGTTCGCTTGAAGAAGGCCGCGCGGTGATCCGTCGCTCGTTCCCGGTGGAAACGTTCAAGCCGCAAGACGTGGCGGCATGGGACGCCGCGTATCAGCGGCTGTGCTTTGTCTTGGAGTAACGCGACGCGCTAAAGCGCGCACTACGAACGGTTTGTAGTGAGCGCTTCAGCGCTGCGGGAGGTGCCCTATCAACTCGCGCATCGGGGAGCTGGAATCTCGGCTCAATAGCTTTGACCCCATCGCGCGCTGCGCGGCGCTCACCGCGCTGGCCGACCTGCTCGCGCGCGGCGAGGTGGAGATCGCGCCCGACAGAGGCGCGGTCAACATGCACTGCCACACGTTCTTCTCGTACAACGCCTACGGCCACTCCCCCTCTTCCCTCGCCTGGCTGGCAAAGAAGAACGGCTACGCGGCCATCGGCATTGTCGATTTCGACGTGCTCGACGCGGTCGATGAGTTCCTCGACGCGTGCGAGCTGCTGGGCGTGCGCGGGAGCGCGGGGATCGAGACGCGCGTCTACGTCCCGGAATTTGCCACGCGCGAGATCAATTCCCCCGGCGAGCCCGGCGTGCTTTACCACATGGGCATCGGCTTTACGTCCAGCCGGGCGCCTCTCGATGCGCGGCCCATTCTTGACTCGATGCGCGAGCGCGCGGCGCGGCGCAACCGCGAGATGCTCGACCGCATCAACGCGCATCTTGCGCCGCTGGCTGTGGACTACGAGCGCGACGTGCTGCCGCTGACCCCTGCCGGCAACGCGACCGAGCGCCATATGCTCGCCGCGATCACTGCCGCGGCTGAAAAGCGCTTCCCCTCAACGCAAGAGCGCGTCGACTTTTGGGCTGCGAAGCTCGGCGCTGCGCCGGATGCTCTCGCTGCGGCCATCGGAGACTACGCGAGGTTCTCAAACCTGGTGCGCGGCAAGCTGATGAAGCAGGGCGGTGTCGGTTATGTCAAGCCCTCGCCCGATGCGTTCCCCACCGTGGAGGAATTCCATAAGCTCGTCACGACCTGCGGCGCGCTCCCCTGCGCGGCGTGGCTGGACGGTATGAGCGCGGGCGAGCAGGCCATTGACGAACTGCTCGGTCTGCTCATGGCAAAGGGCGTCGTCGCGCTGAACATTATCCCTGACCGCAACTGGAACCTGCCTGAAGGCGAGACGCGCGCGGCGAAGATCCGCAAGCTGCATGAAATCGCGGAAACGGCGAAGCGGCTCGACCTGCCGCTCAACGTCGGCACAGAGATGAACAGCCCCGGCAACCGCCTTGTCGACGACTTCTCCGCGCCGCCGATCGCCCCGCTGACAGGCGCGTTCATGGCCGGCGCCTACTTCATCTAC